>JANQLP010000240.1 GCA_028280515.1 Hyphomicrobiales bacterium | reverse complement strand
GTCCGTCGCCGAGGGCATCGTCTACGGCGCCCTGGACGGACTTCTTACCGTCCAACATCAAATTGTTCATGAACTTCGACAGCGTGACATCGCCGAACTTCGGGTCCGGCAGGATCTCGCGTTTTTCCGCGCGGTGACGACGGGACATCAGGTCAAACTCCTATTTCGGGCGCTTGGCGCCGTACTTCGAACGGCGCTGGCGGCGATCCCTGACGCCCTGGGTGTCGAGCGTCCCGCGAATGATGTGATAGCGAACGCCGGGCAGATCCTTCACGCGGCCGCCGCGGATCATGACCACGGAGTGTTCCTGAAGGTTGTGACCCTCGCCTGGAATATAGCTCGTAACCTCGAACCCGTTGGTCAGGCGCACACGGGCAACCTTACGCAGGGCCGAGTTCGGCTTTTTCGGTGTCGTCGTGTAAACGCGGGTGCACACGCCACGCTTCTGCGGGCAGGCCTCCAAGGCCGGCACCTTGTTGCGCGCAGCGTCCGGCTTGCGCGGCTTACGGATCAATTGGTTGATCGTCGGCATTTCAGCCCTTCTTGTTCGTGCTCTGTCAAAAGCAAGGTTGCAAAATGTAGGTCGGTCCATCCGACCCTCACCGGTCCGTCCCTCGACCACGGCCTGGAAAGTACGCAAAACCTCGACAGGGCTCGGACCGTTTCGGACCGCCCTAACGAGGCATCTCGCCGACCGATGGTCGGCCCTTCCAAACCTGTCGCCGAAAAACTAAAGAAGGGCGCGCGAACCGCCGCCCTTCCCTACCGGCACCTTCTCTAAGGCGCGCGGAACATAAGAACGCGCCTGGGTTCTGTCAAGCCAGGCAGCAGCGAAATCAAGATTTTATGCGCCGCGACGCCGATCGCCTGACCGCCAGTATAGGGCACCAGTCATTCTCGCCACTCCTGCGGCCCCGTCTCGGTGATCGGGCGTGGCCAAATGTCATTCTTCTGCGACTCGGCGCTCTCGGATATCAAGGTGCTGGTCTTGCGATGGTCTACACGAAACGACGGTGTAATGATTGAACTCGTCCTGGCATTCGTCGCGCTCGCCATCGCGGGGTTCGCCAAGGGCATCGTCGGTCTGGGCCTGCCGCCGATCGCCATGGGGCTTCTCGTTCTGGCGATGAGCCCGGTTGAGGCCGCCGCCACGATGGTGGTTCCGGCGCTGCTGACAAATCTGCTGCAAGCTTTCAGGGGACCGCAATTGCGGCCCTTGCTCAAGCGTCTTTGGCTGCCGTTGCTCTTGTCCGCTGCCACGACGCTCGCATTCGCGGGGGCCCTAAGTGCACGGGCGGACCTGGCGATCGCGATCCTGGGCGTCCTGCTCCTGGTGTACGGAGCCTACAGCCTGCGAACGCCAGCGATTGCCTTGTCGCAGAGGGCGGAGCGCTGGCTGGGGCCGGTTTCGGGCGTGGCCACGGGCTTCGTCACGGCTTTCACCGGCGTTTCGTCGATGCCGTCGGTACCGTTTCTTCAGTCCATCGGTCTTGGCCGAGATGCGTTCGTGCAAGCCATGGGGCTGTTCTTCCTGGTCTCGGCCGTGGCGTTGATCGCCGCCTTGGGCGTCTCCGGTAGCTTCGAGGGCATTGACCCGGCCAGCGTCGTCGTCGCCAGCCTCGCCGCGTTCGGCGGCATGGCGGCAGGGTCGCGCTTGCGTCGAACCATGGACGAGACGCTGTTCCGCAAGGTGTTTCTTTGGGGGCTGATTCTTCTCGGCCTCTATCTGACGCTGCGCTCGATCTGAACCCGCCCGTCGAGCCCGCGAGCAAAAGAAAGGCCCCGTTCCAGGTCAGGAACGGGGCCTAACAACTCAACAGTGCTTCGCCGGACTATGCCGCGTCGGGTTCGCCGGC
>JANQLP010000216.1 GCA_028280515.1 Hyphomicrobiales bacterium | reverse complement strand
AAGGCCGTTCAGCCGTCCTGCTGAGGCTTCACCCGTGTGTCGGCAACCAGAATTCCCGCATCGTACAGCTCCTGCAGGTCGGACGCGCCCAGGTCGAGGAGGTCACGCAGAATGCTTTCATTGTGCTGGCCGAGAAGCGGGGCGCTCAAATCGGTTTCCAGCTTCCATCCTGAAAACCGTGCCGGCATGCCGGGAATGGGAAACGTCCCGAGATGGGGGTCGTCGACGTCCCTGATGGTTCCCCTCTCGCGCATGTGTGGATGCGCGATCACCTCGTCGAGATCGAGAACGGGCGCAGCGGGAACGCGGTTCGTGTTCAGCGCATCGAGCACGGCGTCGCGCCCGGGCAGGCCCGCCATCCATTTCTCGATAATGTCCTTCAGTGCGTCCTTGTTGGCGCGGCGCGCGCGCGGCGTGGCAAACCGTTCATCGTCCGCAAGCTCCGGCATGTCGAGCGCCGCCACCAGGCGCGGCCACTGATACGGCATGACCATGATCTGCACATAGCCGCCGTCTCCGGCGTCGAAGATGCCGGTTGGCCCGCCATTGGGGTGCTGGGAACCGGCACGCGACGGGATCGCCGCCCTGCCCCTGAGGCCGACGCGCGGAATGTAGTCCTCATGCATCTGCACATAGGTGTCGAGCAGGGAGCAATCGATGTACTGGCCCGCGCCGGTGCGCTCACGGTGAAGCAGGGCGAAGCCGACCGCCATCGCCGCGGCCATGCCGGTTGCGCTGTCCCCCATGGCGATCGGCACCTGCGCGGGCGGACGGTCCGGCTCGCCGATTTTGGCCGAGATGCCGCCATAGGCCGAGGCCATATAGTCGAAGCCGGGCTGATGGGCGAGAGGTCCGTCCTGCCCCGCCATCGAGATGGAGCACATGATAAGCTTCGGGTTGATTTCCTTCAGGACCTCGTAGGCGAGCCCCATGCGAGCGATGGCACCCGGCGCGAAGTTCTCCACCAGCACGTCGACCTTCGGGATGAGCCGTTTGATCAGGTCCTGCCCGCGCGGGTTCTTCAGATCGACACAGAGGCTCTTTTTCGAGTGGTTATGCTGGGCGAAGTAGGTGCTCTGGGTGCAGTCCGCGTTGCCCTCCCCGCGCGCTTTCAGGCCCGACTGGCGGCCATAGTCACCGCCGGGCGCCAGCTCGACCTTGATCACGTCGGCACCCATTTCAGCCATGATGCGCGTGCAGGTGGGGCCGGCAATGAACTGCGTGATGTCGAGCACGCGGTAACCGGCCAGCATCGGCTTTCCTTCCATCTTCGTTGCCTCGTCTCCTGCGCGCGCGAGCACCGCGCACCTTCCTAACCGGCGGCTGTGTCCGCGCCCTGCTTGACGAGCCCCCGCTCTTTAAGGCGATGCTCCAAAAGCCAAATGCGGTCGTGCCCCCAGAACTGTTCGTCCTCGAACACGAAGAGCGGAACGCCGAATATCTGATCCTCGACCGCTTCTTCCTGCGCACGCTCATAGTCTTCAATGCCCTCGCCGGCGAGATAGGCGCGATATTCTTCGGCCGACATGCCGAGAGAGGAAATCACATCCGCGACCGCATCCGCCTCATCCGCCGCCAGCTCGCGCTTGAAGAACGCCTCGAACACTGCGCGGCTGTAGTCCTTGAGTTTGCCCTGTTTCTCCGCGTACAGCCCACCGATGAGCGCCGGCGTCGTGTCGAAAATCTTGAGCGGCCCGCGGATCATCTTGCCGCCGTGAAGCAGGTTCGCGTTCCGCCGCACATCCATGTAGGAGTATCTGACCTTCCACTCCGAGTAGATGCTTCGCTGTCCCTTGCCCTTGAGGCGCAACTGGAACGGACGCCACTTGATGCGGACATCGTATTTCTCTTCCAGTTCATAGGCCGGGTCGAAGGCAATGTAGGCATAGGGACTCTTGTAGTCGGAGTACATTTTGATTTCGGCGGGTTCACTCATTCTCGCTCTTCTCCTGCGTACACGGCCAACATCACGGCGCGCCAGCCGGCCTGTGTTTTGTTGTCCGCCAATATGGGCGCGTACAGACGCCGCGCAGACATTGGCGCGTGTTCTTTTTAGCCGTTATCGGAGAATGATGCGCAAAAATGCACTCTGACCATCGGCTTGTACATTTCCCCGCAAAGACCTATCTATCGAAAGATAGGGAAAGCAAGCAAAGACAATGGACAACAAGGAGCAGGACATTCTCCGGGCCGCGGAAAGAATGGTACGGGAAGGCGGCTACAATGCTTTCAGCTTCCGCGATATCGCGAACGAAGTGGGCATCAGGAGCGCCTCCGTCCATTACCATTTCCCGACCAAGGAAGACCTGGGCGCGGCCGTTGCGGCCTATTACACCGACAAGTTCCTGGGCGCTCTCGGCGAGCCGGAGGAGCTCGTGATAGCGGGAAAAGACCCGATCAAAGCCTATGTGAAGGCCTTCAGGGACGCTCTTGCGAAGGACAAACGCATGTGCCTGTGCGGGCTTCTGGGAGCCGAGATCAACGGCTTGCCCCCGAAAGTCGTGGGGGAAACACGGGTCTTTTTCGAGCGCAATCTGGACTGGCTCACCCGCGCCTATACCCTTCAAAAAGGAGAAAAGGGCGCGAAAGACAAGGCCGTCCAGACGCTCGCGCTGCTCGAGGGTGCTATGATCGTCAGCAATGCCCTCGGCAACAACGAGAACTTCGACGCGGCGGTTCAGATTATTTCCTAAGGGCCTACGCGCTGGGTGCTCCGCCTGACGTGAGCCGGCGGGGTCGCACCGACATAAAAACGATACCGTTGACCAGGGCGCCCACCACGAAGCCTTCAATCTCCGCCGGCTTGCCGAGCAGCAGGTTCCAGGCAAAGGTCGCCGATACGCCCGCGAGGGCCGCACCAACGAACACGCCGGTCGATCGGCGAACGCCAAGGATGGTAGCCGCCAAAGGCACGACCATGACCGGCGCCCAGTAGGTATAGGCCAGCAGCAGAATATCGAGCAGGCTTTCGATCGTCAGGGCGAAGACGACGGCGCCGACGCCGACAACGAGTGTGACCAGCCGCGCCAGCAGGAGCGTATCGGCCTGTGAAATCGGCTTCGGACGCAGTGGCCGCACGATATCGTTGACGAAGGCAACCGCAGCGGAGTTCAGGAACGAATCCGCCGACGACATGACCACTGAAATGATACCGGCAATCACGAAACCTTTCAGAACCGGTGGCATGACGGTCATGACAACCTGCGGAAGGGCGAGATGCGCCGGTCCTTCGGGGTTGATCGTCAGGGCGACAAGTCCGATCAGGCCGGAGATCGCGAAGAAGGGCATAGAGAACAGGCCGGACAGCAAAGTCCCGCGCGCCACTGCCGCCGCGTTGCGTCCGATCAGCAACCGCTGCACGTAGGGAGGAACCAGGGTCTCGCCCAAAAGGAAGGCGAGGAAGAGCGCGGCGAGCCCCAGCCAGGAGTAGTGCGGTCCCGGCAAGGTCCATCGATCGGCGGGCACGGCGGCCACGAGCCCGTCGAAACCGCCGACGTAGATGATTCCGAATACCAGCACCAGAGGAATGCCGATGGAGAGAACGAGAAACTGGGCGATGTCCGTCAGCACCACCGCCCGCATGCCGCCAACAGTGGTATAGAGGATCACAATGCCGCATCCGATCGCCACGCCGATCAGCACATCGAGACCGAGAAACACCTTGAAGACGGCGCCGATGGCGCCAATCTGCGCCCCAACGATGCCGCAGCACAGCAAAAGCGAAAACAGCCCGCTGATGACCCGGCCGGTCCGGCCAAAACTGGTCGCCATGATATCGCCGACCGATACGGCCTCGGAAAAGCGGGACATGCGGGGCGCGAGATAGCGCGCGACCAGGATCTCCTTCAAACTGAAACCCCACAAGGCGACGATGTTGGCGATCCCGAACAGAAAGACCTTTTCGGCGTTGCCGATGGAAAATCCGCCGCCGATGAACGATGCCGAAAGCGTCGCGAAAATCACCGCCGATCCGTATGAACGGCCGGCCACCGCATAGCCTTCGAACGATGCGGTCCTGGCGCCGACGAGAAGGCCGAAAACGAGAATGACGATCAGATAGGTCGCAACCAGCACGATATCGATCATGGCAAAGCTCGATGGATTGGTGTGTCGGGCACCTTATCAGCACCCCTTGAATCAGACAGTCCTGGCAGATCTGCCGAAGGTCAATGTTTGGCAGAACCCAACAATACATCGCTATTACCGTTCACGCGCGATTCTGATCTTGCCAGGTGTATGTGTATTGGGCACAGGAGCGAACTCTTCGGGTTCTGCTGACGAGCGGGCCCCAGCCGAACCGCCAGGGAACGACCGGGGCCAACGCCGCCGCACTTTGGCAAAGTCGCGCCAAAAAGGATGAGGCCGTTTGCATTACCACCGCCGGCCTCTCGGGCCGGAGCGCGTGACCGCGCAGTTTCCGGTGCGCCCGTTACAGGCCCCGGATTTGCGGTACGTGTTTCCCTGCGGTCCGGTCACGCGTTTCGTGCCGGCACATTTGCCGTTGTAACAGCCTCCGCTGCGCGCCGCCGTCCCGCCATAGGGACCGGTCGTCGTTTGTCTGGCACCGCAAGCAGCGCCGACGCATCCCGTCGTCGTGCGGACCGGCTGCCCGTAATAGCCGGGCCAGGTCCGGTACCAGGGATAGGTCGTATAGTAAGTGTCCCAATAGGCCCGGTTGTAGGCAACGACCGGCAGGCCGACCGCGGCCACCGCGGCGGGGGTGACGACGACGGGCGCGCCGCTGCTTGTGATCTGGATGTACCTGGCCGAAGCCCAGCCCCTGTGACCGCCGTAGGCTGTATCGCACCAGGAGGTGTCGGCGTTGCATCCGTAAACCAGCACGGAACTCGAATTCGGGATACTGGTGACGACGGGATATTGCGTCGACGGTCCCGCGCGCAGATTGAGGTCGGTGATAACCTTTCCGCTGCTCGCGGCCATAGCCGGAGTTGCGAAAACGGCAAGCGCCAAAAGCGTGGCAGAGAAAATCCTGATGGTCATGGCAAGTGCTCCTGATTGGATGTTGCCGGCCAGCCGGGCATCGAATCCCGGATTGGCCGTCGGAGGTTTCAGTCTTTGCAGGTGACGTCCGGCGGCCGGGAGAGCTGCCGCGGATACGTCACGGTTCTTTTCGCCCGAACCGACCGGACCGCACGCCAGATCCCGCACACGGCGACGAAGGCTCGGGATCGTCGTCGCGCGCGGGATCGCATCGGCAGGAACCTGCGCCGCGGATGGAGAGAGAGCGGCGCGGGCCCCGGCGTGCGATGTCCCTGCCGTCACCAATGCCAGTGGCAGAAACGGGGCCGATGCAGTAAATTGGGTCACGGTGGTATCCTTGTCGGTCGTCGGGTGCTTCATAGATGGAACCCGGCTCGCCGCTTCGCTACTCGGTTTTCTGCACCATGGACTGTCTGGTGAGATATGCCGCAAAGCTCTGATAAAAAACGGGTAAATCCGCGCCAGAAACGGGCACGCACGACCATGGACACGATCATGGAAGCGACTGCTCAGGTTTTGGAGCGCAGCGGCGATGCCGATTTCACCACCAATCACATCGCCCGGCGGGCCGGCTTCTCAATCGGCACGCTGTATCGCTACTTTCCGCACAAGAAGGCGATCCTGAAGGAAATGGTCGAGGCGGCGCTGCGGAAACAGGACGCACGGATCCGCGGTTGGCTGGCGCAGTCGGATGGAGCAACCGCGGAAGAACTGATCGAGCACATGGTGCAGCACATGCTCGAGCCGTTCCTCAGTCGCAGCCGCGTCCGCAAGAGCATGTTGATGAGCCTGATGCACGAGAGCGAACTGATCGCCAGGGTGAATGCGGCGCATCTGGAATTCATACGCCTGTTTCACGCGCGTCTGGCCGAAATGGACCCGTTACGTTTTCGCAAACCGACCGACCTCACCTGCCATACGCTGGCCGGTGCCCTGCTGGGAAGCATCCGCACGAGTCTGATCTTCAATCCGTCCTATCTGCAAGACGCGGACTACCAGAAGGAGCTCGTGGCGATGGTCACCCATTTCGTCACCGCGAGGCGTTGAACGCCGATTGTCGCGCGCCCTCCTGCAACCCCGATAAGAACCCCAGGCCCCGCAGGCAAGGCCGCGTCAAGCCGACATCGACCGGATCAGGGCGGTCAGCCGCTTGTGACCCTCGCGCGAGCGCGCGGCTTTGCCCGCCGCATTCTGACGCTTCCGGGTTTTGCGCTTGGCTCAGTTCCCTGCAGGGGGAAGCCACGTAAGCGAGGAATGGTGCAACGAGATGAGAACGCGTCCGTCCAGCTTG
>JANQLP010000164.1 GCA_028280515.1 Hyphomicrobiales bacterium | reverse complement strand
TGTCGCAGCGCATGATGCCGCCGAAGATGTTGACCAGAATGCCCTTCACATTGTCGTCGGACAGAATGATCTTGAAGGCGTTCATCACCTGCTCCTTGTTGGCGCCGCCGCCCACGTCGAGGAAGTTGGCGGGTTCCGCCCCGTAGAGCTTGATGATGTCCATGGTCGCCATGGCGAGCCCGGCGCCGTTCACCATGCAGCCGATGGTGCCATCGAGCTTGATGTAGTTGAGATCGAACTTCGAGGCCTCGACCTCCGCCGGATCTTCCTCCGACAGATCGCGCAACTCGACGATGTCGGGATGGCGGTAGAGCGCGTTGCCGTCGAAATTCATCTTGGCGTCGAGGCAGATGAGGTCGCCCGCACCCGTCACCACCAGAGGGTTGATCTCCAGCAGGCTCGCATCCTTGGCGATCAGCATGTTGTACAGCGTGCCGATAAGCTTGACGCACTGTTTGACCTGATCTCCCTTGAGCCCCAGGGCAAACGCGATCTTGCGCCCGTGAAACCCGGAGTAACCGGAGGCCGGATCGATGGTGATGGTGAGGATTTTCTCCGGTGTCTTGGCCGCAACCTCCTCGATGTCCATGCCGCCCTCGGTCGAGGCGATGAAGGCGATCCGAGACGTTTCCCGGTCGACCAGCGCGGAGAGGTAAAGCTCACGGTCGATGTCGGAGCCGTCCTCGACATAGACGCGGCCCACGTCCTTGCCTTGCGGACCTGTCTGGTGCGTGACCAGCGTCATGCCGAGCATGCGGGAGGCTTCCTCGCGCACCTCGTCGACAGACTTGACCACCTTGACGCCGCCGCCTTTGCCGCGGCCGCCGGCGTGGATCTGCGCCTTCACGACCCAGACCGGGCCGCCGAGCTTCTCCGCCGCTTCAACCGCCTCGTCGACGGTGAAGGCGATGCCGCCCTCCGGCACTGGTGCGCCGGCCGCGCGCAGAACTTCCTTGGCCTGATATTCGTGGAT
This sequence comes from Hyphomicrobiales bacterium, assembly GCA_028280515.1. Taxonomy (GTDB): domain Bacteria; phylum Pseudomonadota; class Alphaproteobacteria; order Rhizobiales; family Methyloligellaceae; genus UBA2767. Next base: position 8,455 of record JANQLP010000164.1, on the reverse strand, counting down.
ATTCATCTGTTTCCCCCCGCGCCAATGATGCGCGTTATCCGAGCTTCGGCGAAATGTTCTTGCAGGCGTCGACGAGGCCCTTGACCGCCTCGACGGAATTCATGAAGGCCTTCCGCTCACCCGCGTTGAGGTCGATCTCGACAACCCGTTCCATGCCTTTGGCGCCGATCACCACCGGAACGCCGACATAAAGGCCCTTCACCCCGTACTCGCCGTTGAGATAGGCGGCACACGGCAGAACACGCTTCTTGTCCTTGAGGTACGACTCCGCCATGGCGATGCCCGACGCGGCCGGGGCGTAGTAGGCGGAGCCTGTCTTGAGCAGGCCGACGATCTCCGCGCCGCCGTCGCGCGTACGCTGGACGATCTCGTCGAGGCGCTTCTTGGTGATCCACTTCATCTTGATGAGATCGGTAAGCGGGATGCCGGCGACCGTGGAATAACGCGGCAGCGGCACCATCGTGTCGCCGTGGCCGCCGAGCACGAACGCGCTCACGTCCTCGACGGACACGTCGAACTCCTCGGCGAGAAACAGGCGAAAGCGCGAGGAATCGAGCACGCCGGCCATGCCGATGACCATGTTGTGGGGCAGGCCGGAGAATTTCTGCAGCGCCCAGACCATGGCGTCGAGCGGATTGGTGATGCAGATGACGAACGCCTTCGGCGCGTATTTCTTGATGCCCGCGCCGACCTGACTCATGACCTTGAGATTGATCTCCAGCAGATCGTCGCGGCTCATGCCGGGCTTGCGGGGCACGCCGGCCGTCACGATGACCACGTCCGCGCCCTTGATGTCGGCATATTCGTTCGCACCCTTCAGCCGGGCGTCGAATCCTTCGACCGGCGAGGACTGAGCGAGATCCAGCGCCTTGCCCTGCGGCATGCCCTCGGCGATGTCGAACAGGACGACATCACCCAAATCCTTCAGCCCTGCGAGATGCGCCAGCGTTCCGCCGATCATGCCTGCGCCGATCAACGCGATTTTGTTGCGCGCCATGGATTACTCCCCTACGTGATACGCCCCTCTAGAGACATAAACGATCGCCTGCGTTTTCACCGGGTCGCGCACATCTCCTTGTGCCGGAGTGGTTAGCCCGAAACGATGTGCGGTGCAACCTTGCCCGAGGTCGCATTTGCCGGCGTGACCGGGTCATCCCGCCCTGCGTTCCGACGCGTCCTGAATGAGGGCCAGCAGGCGGTAAACCCCGTGCACCATTTTCGAGTAGGGCAAGGCGATGAAAAAGGCGAGAACGAAGCCGAGATGGATCGCGAGAAGCGTCCCCATGGCGCTTGTCTCGCGCAGCGCCAGCAGAACAAGGCCGGTCAGGCTGACGAGAAACAGCAGCACCAGCAACGCCACGTCCATGCCCATAAGCTCACGTGCCTGGGGCGCGGGCTCCACGCGCATCTTGAGCGCGAGCAGCCCGGCGGGGCCGATCAGCAGGCCAATGCCGCCGACCGTGCCGAGCACGACCGGCAGGCTGAAATAGCCATAGGGCGCGATCCAGCCGAACCCGTAGTGATAGATGGTGCCGACCGAGGTCGCGGCGAAGCACAGCATGAAACCGTAAAAGGTGAAATGGTGGTAGGTGCGCCGGGCGTACGAGAATTTCTCATCCGGATAGGTGCACCCTCCACCGCCGCCGCCAAGGTTCTTGAGTGTAAGCGTGTCCCAGATCCCGCCGAGGATCGCACCGAATGACAGGGGGACCTGTGCAGCGCCTGCGGTCGCCCGCCAGTATCGAACGCCCCCGACGATCATGGCGGCGATCGCCAGCAGAAACACGATGCCGAACGGCCAGACCATCGCCTCGTGGGGGATCACGCGATAGAACGACCCCTCGCCGGTATGGGCGCCGAAGATGACGTCCGGGTTCTGCAGGCCGAACAACAGCCCGATCACCAGCGCAAGGCCGATCCCCGACAGAAGCGAGATGACCAGGCCGTTGCTCTCAAACGCGCGCGCGAGGAACCCGGGCCACGCAAAGCGAGCGTAGGATTCGACGCGCAGCCGGGAGAAAGCCTTCGGCACGTTGACCTCGAACTCGTGCGGCGGCGCGTACTGGCACACGTGGTAACAGCCCTGACAGCCGTGACACAGATTGGCGAGATAGGTCAGATCGCCTTCCGAGAAAAACCGGCGGCGTTCCATCGCCGGAAACACCGCGCAAAAGCCCTCGCAATAGCGGCAGGCATTGCAGATGGTCATCAGCCGGTCGGCTTCGTCGACCGGTTCGGGTGTTGGCTTGTCAGTTAACAGCACGGCGCGCGGCCTCCTCTCCGGCGATGCGCCCGAAGACGACGCCGATGGCCATCCCGAGCCCGCCCACATAGCCCTGGCCGAGAATGTTTCCCGCCATGATCTCACCCGCCGCGAAGATGTTGTCGGCAGGTCTTTTCTCCGGTCCCATGAGGACCCGGGACTTTTCGTCCACCTCGACCCCGAGATAGGTGAACGTGATGCCGGTCCGCAGCGGATAACCGAAGAACGGGGGCCGATCGATTTTCTGTGCCCAGTTCGTCTTGGGCGGCTTCAGACCCTTGGTGTGAAGCCCATCCGGCTGGGTCGGATCGAAGGTGCCGGACTGCACCGCCTTGTTGTAGGCGTCCAGTGTCTTGCGCAGGGCTTTCGGGTCGAGCTCCAGTTGCTCCGCCAGTTCCTCGATCGTGTCCGCCTCGACCGGGCGAAAGATCGTCGGCATGAACAACCCCGGAATTTTGGAGTCGATGATGGCGTAGGCGATCTGGTCCGGCTGCTGGCCCACGAGCCGACCCCAGATGGCATAGCGTTTGGGCCAGATGTCCTCGCCCTCGTCGTAGAACCGCTCGGCGTTCCTGTTCACGACGATGGAGTAGATAACGCAGTCGACGCGGGTCGCGATGCCACCGTCGAACTGCGGCGAGCGCGCGTCGATCGGCACGGCGTGGCACTGGTCGGCTTCGCTGACGGGATGCGCGCCCGCGTCCAGCAATACGCGCAGCATGCGGCCCTTGTTGTAGGGCGAGCCGCGGATCAGGAAGTTCTGCGCCCGTTCGCCCCAGCCTTCCTTCAGCCAGTCGATGTTGGCCTCATAACCGCCCGCGGCGATCACCACGCTGCGCGCCGAGATCTCGCGCGTTTCCCCATCGTGGCGAACCGAGGCACTCACGAAATGGCCGCCGTCAAGTTTCAGGTCCGTGACCTCGGCTTCATAGAGGAACTCGATGCCGATGTCCTCGGCGGTCACGAAATAGGAATTCATCATGCCCTTGCCGCCGCCGAAGAAGAAAGCGTTGGTGCGCGCCAGGCCAAGAGTGCCGGAGAGCGGCTGCTGAAACCGTACGCCCTGCTCCTGCATCCAGTCGACGGCATGCGCCGACTGCTCCAGCACCATGCGCGCCAGTTTCTCGTTCGTCTTGCCCGCCGTCACGCGCAGCAGGTCCTGCCAGTATTCCTCGACCGGATAGGGACCGGTCACATATTCGGTCGCGGCGTCGTGGGCGTACCGGATGTTGCGAACGTGGCGTGAATTGCCGCTGCGAAACTCCCGCGGCGCGACCTCGAGCACCAGAACACGCGCCGCGGCGCGGCGCGCCGTAATCGCCGCGCAGAGCGCCGCATTGCCGGCGCCAACGACGAGAACGTCGTAGCTTTTGCCTGATTCACCCATGACTTCTTGTTCTTCGCACCACGAACCCCGACACGGCTTCGCCGCGCACGCGCCCCGGACAGCCCCCAGACCGCAATTCGATCGAGCGGGAAGCGGCTCGCCTGAAACGGCGTGCGGCGCAACCTCGCCTGAAGACCAGGCCCGTGGCATCGCGATCAGCCATTGCGGTGTTCCCCCCGATCCTGAACAAGCGCGCCGAGCCTGTAGCGCAGCGATGTCTCGAGATGGGCTTCCGCCGCGGCCCCGGCCGCATCGGCATCGCCCCGCCGCAAGGCATCCAGAATGTCGCTATGCTGGCCTACAACGACGTTGATGCGCTCGTCGCCGGTGTAGGTGGTCGGTCCGAGAAGCAGGAGCGAATTGTTCAGCGAACGCGCCGCTTCCAGCAGGAAGCGATTGCGGCACGCCAGATACAGGCCCTGGTGAAAATCCTGATTCAACGCCGCAGCTCTGGCGGGATTGCCGCGCTCCTGCTCGATCTCCCTATTGAGACCGTCAAGCGCATCGAATTCCGCGTCCGTACCGTGCTTTGCCGCGATTTCGGCCGCGGTACGCTCCAGAACGATCCGCATTTCGTAAAGCTCAACGATCTCCGTGTGCGACAGCTTGCGGATGATGGCGCCGATACGCGGGCGATGCTCAACGATCCGTTCCGCCTCCAGCCGCCTCAGCGCCTCTCTCACCGGCGTCCGAGACAAGGACAGATGCTCTCCGACATTTTCCTCCCGGAGGCGGTCGCCGGGACGGAACACCCCGTCTCTGATGGAGTTCATCAGCGCGTCATACGCGGCCTGGCCGCTGGATTGCGCCTCTGCCCGTGTCCTGGTCACGATCCAATTATATAACTTGTATCCGTTTGTATACAGTATCACTAGATCAGGACGTCCATCATGTCAAAGAAGATCGTCATCAGATCGGGAAATGCGGCAACCTCCGCCGGCATTACCGCAGCGAATGCAAGTGCGGAGGCCATATGCTGGAGGAGGCCGCACCGCCACTGAGCGTCGGCGATACGGAGGATACAGCGGGAGCCATGCGCTTCGCCGATGACACGTCCAACGAGATGCTGCCGTTTCCAGGCCGCACCGATGACCCGCGGATCAAGAAGACCGACTTTGGCCCCATTTTGCGACCGGACGGCAGGCCGGTGGGCCAGCGCGCCGGTTACGCGGCGTCCTCTGAGACGGCTTCACCGTGCGCGCGTCCCAAATAGCCCTCAGACCGCATCTCGATCAGACGCGAAGCCGTGCGCTCGAAGGCTTTTGCCACGTCGCCCTCCTTGTAAAGCTCGTGCGGTTCCGCCTCGGCGGATGCGATCAGCTTGGCGCCGTTATCGTAGAGCGTGTCGATCAGGGTAATGAACCGTCGGGCTTCGTTTCGCCGTTCCGGTCTGAGCACCGGAATACGATCGATCATGAAGGTGTGGTAGGCGTGTGCCAGCGCCAGGTAATCGTTGGGCCCGAGCGGTTTCTCGCACAAATCCGCAAACGAGAACCGGGCGACCCCCATGGCGGTCTGCGGCACCTTGATCTTGCGCTTCTTGAACTCGATGGCCACGGGCAACCCTTCGGCGGTGCCGGTGAGCAACTCCCAAACCTCGTCCATCGCCTTTGCCGCCTTCTTGTCGGCGGGCGAGAAATAGAGTTGCGTGCCTTGCAGTTTCTCCAGCCGGTAGTCGGTCTGGGACTCAAGCTGCAGAACCTCCAGCCTGTCCTCGATGAGGGCGATGAACGGCTCGAACAGGGGCCGGTTGAGGCCGTTCTCGTAAAGCTCCGACGGATGGGCATTGGAGGTCGCGACGACCACCGTATGCGCGTCGAACAACGATGCGAACAGCCGTCCGAGGATCATCGCGTCGGCGATGTCCGTCACCTGCAATTCATCGAGACACAACAGGCGCGCCTCGTCCGCGATCTCCTTTGCGGCCAGGGGAATCGGATCGCCGTCATCTGCCTTGCGGAAATGCGCGATGAGATCGTGCACGCCGGCCATGAACTCGTGGAAGTGGATGCGGCGCTTGGCGTCGAAGGGAACCGTCTCGAAGAACAGGTCCATGAGCATGGTCTTGCCACGGCCGACGCCGCCATACATGTACAGACCTTCCGGGACCTCCCCGCCCTTGCGCGTGAAAAACGAAAACAGGTCGGTCTTCTTGGGCGGCTCGTACTGGGCCATGCGGTTGGCCAGAAGTTCGAGCTTTTCGGCGGCGAGATACTGGGCCGGATCGGGCTTGAGGCACCCCTCGTCCACCAGCGTCCGGTAGCGCTGCATCGGCCCGTTGTCCATGTCCCTCCACTCCGTGCGACAGCATCGGAGGTTGGGCTACCGGGTCCGGCCTCAAGGGTCAAGCCGCGGCGTCAGCATCGCATCGCGCGGATGTGCCCCTCACTCGCATAGGCCAGAAGATCGGGGTCGCGGGTCACGAGAGCCCGTCCGCCGCTCCGCGACGTGGCGATCAGCAGCCGGTCGGCAATGTCGCCCGGTGGCGTGCCAGGCAGATTGGACGCCTCGATGCAGATTTTCGGGCTGACCTCGTCGAGAGCCACGCCCGGCAGGTCCAGGATCATGTTGAACCAGACCTCGACCGGCATGGAGAGCACGAGTTGTCCGCGCGCGACAAGCGTGCCCACCTCCCAGGCGGACATGGGAGAGACCCGGAGATTGCCCGCGCGCGCGGCCTGCTCCACCGCCTCGCGCGCTTCGGCATCGAATTCGGCTTCCTCCAGAAACCAGAGAAGCGCGCAGGTATCCAGAAGAACGCCGCCGGTTGTCATTGACCGCCCCTGATCCGCTTCACTCGACCGGAGATCCGGTCGGTTTGGTCAGATCCGTGCCGGCGACCATCTGGATGACGCCCTTGAGCGCGCCATAGAGGGGCCGCGAGGGAACGGGCGCGCTCCGCACCCGCGCCGCGGCCTCTTCTCCGACCTTTACGAACTTCACGCGCTGATGGTTCAGGTCCACATCGCTCGTCTTCCACCCCGCACCGAGCCACGCCCGGCTGTGGGAATGGCCGGTCGGGTCATTGCTCCACCACGCCGGGTACGCGTAGGCACTGCGCGGCAGCGCAAACCCGAGAACTACTTCAATTTCCGAGAACTGTGCCGGCCACTCGCCAGCCGCCATCTCCGCAAGATGGCCTTTCAACGCGTCGTACTTGCCCATACCCCCAGCCAAACATGTTACAAACTATGTTATCATATGTCTAAATGGCAAACATCTGATTTGCAATAGAAAATCCCGGAACAACCGCATCGGAACGGTGCGCCGAACAGCGGAATGCGGGCTTCAGGCGCCCTCAGGAAAACGCTTTCGGCGATCGTTCGGCAGGAAATAGACGATGAGGTTGGAGATCAGGAGCGTCCCGGCGAGGATATAGAACACACTCTCAAGGCCCCAGCGGTCGGCGATGAGTCCGCCCACCAGCGGCACCAGCGCCGAGAACGCCGACTGGGCGCCGAACAGCAGGCTCACCACGCTGCCGCTCATGGAGGCGGGTGCCAGGTCCATGGCCCAGCTGTGGATTACCGGGCGGACCGCGAACAGGGCCAGCCCGAGCAGCGAGACCGCCAGAACGAACAACACGATGCCGCTGACCAGGGTCAATGCGATAAGAACCGCCGTTGCGGCGGTGAGGCAGATGAGCGTCACCGGCTGGCGCCCGATCCGGTCCGACGCCACTCCGGCGACAGGTCCACCGACCATGCCGCCGATCTGCATGCTCATGAGCGCGAGGCCGAGTACGACCGGGCTAACCTTGAGGACATCCGCGAGATAAAGCGGCACAAACACCAGCAGGCCGTTCTGGGTCATGGAGCGGAACGCCGCCATGGTGCATAGCCCGATGACCGCGCGGTCGCGCAGGAGGCCCGCCACACCCTGCAGGTAGCCGCCGAACCCGCCATTCTTTTGCGCCATCGCGTCGCTCTCCTTGTCAGCCCCGTTGAGCACGAACAGGATGAGGGCGGCGACAACCAGCACCGGGATGCTAACGACGCCCGCCGTGGCATGCCACGACAGCACCAGCAGCGTCGTTCCCGCGACAACCGGCGCGACCGCGTCACCGAAGCTGGCGCCGAGCGTATGAATGGCAAGCGCATAACCACGATTGCGCGGAAAGCACTGCGAGAGATACGAGATCGCGGCCGGGTGCCACAAATTGTTGGTCACCCCGATCAGGATCACCAGCGGCACCAGCCAGATGGCCGACGTCACCAGTCCCATGGCCATCAGAGACGCAGCGCCGATGATCAGCGACGCCGCCTGAATCAGCACCCGGCGCCCGCGGATATCGACCACCGCACCGCTGCCGAGATTGGCGAGCAGGGACGAGACGTGGAACACCGTGACAAGTCCGCCTGCCTGGGCGTAGCTAAGCCCGAACTCGCGCGCGATATACGGAAGCAGAACGTAGAAGGTCCCCAGAACCCAGTGGGTCGCCCCATGGCCCGACGCGACGAGAAAGGCCGGACCCTGGCCCTTCCAGTGCAGCCCCGTCAGTCGCTCTATGGTTGAAGACACGAGAAATCCGCTCCGACGCCCGAACCGCGTTTGAAGCCAAGTTCGCAAGCCTAATCAAGTCTTTTTGATTAACCCTGTGCCGCTTTTTGCTCAACCCGGCGTCGCGGGGCCGCAATGTTGACCATATATTGTGCAATGCAATGTAAATGCTTGAAATTTTGTGTGCGATGCACAAGATGGAAGTTCGGGAGGAAGGAGATTCGGGGGTGATTGGCGCACCAAAAGGAGACGGCCATGGACCGCAAACAGGCAGAAACGGGCAGCACCCGAAAGCTGTTTGTGAC
>JANQLP010000157.1 GCA_028280515.1 Hyphomicrobiales bacterium | reverse complement strand
ACGAGCGATGCGCCGCGGCGCTCCGGATGGTGGCAAAGACGCGCCTAGAGCAGAATCCGATTAGGTTGACTCACCCTGTTTCAACCTAATCGGATAACTTTGCTCTATATCTTAAAGTGTTAGAGCATCTTTATGCATTCGGATTTCGCGACGAAACGCGTCAATCTGAACGCATGATGCTCTAGGCGCGTCGTCCCGTCCTGAGCAGTCGTTCACCGCTTGGGGGGAATCGCGCGCTCAGCTATTGCGCCTTGACCAGTCCCGCAGTCGGCTGGCGGCCTCGTGCATGCGCTCGGTTGTCCCTGAGTAACAGAACCGCAAGTGATGCTTGCCGCGTACGCCGTCGAAGTCGACACCCGGCGTCACGGCAACACCGCATTCTTCGAGGATTTTTCGGGCCAGATCCGCACTGTCGTCCGTCAAATGGCGAACGTCGGCGTAAAGATAGAATGCACCGTCTGCCGGCAGGATATCAGTGAAGCTGGCGCCGGGCAGTTCCTGAAGGAGCATGTCCCGATTGGTCCGGTAGACGGCCTTGTTGGCTTCAAGTTCCTCGTAGGCGTCGAATGCCGCAAGGGCTGCGTATTGCGAGATCGCCGGCGCACAGATGAAAAGGTTCTGTGCCAATCGTTCGATCGGACGCACCAGGGCATCGGGCACGACCATCCAGCCAATGCGCCAGCCGGTCATTGAGAAGTACTTTGAAAAGCTGTTGATGACGATCGCGGTGTCGGAGTAGGCCAGCGCGGTCTTCGCCGGTTCCTCGAAATCGAGCCCATGATAGATCTCATCGGAAATGAACCAGAGCTTGTGCTCGTCGCACGCCCGCACGAGTTGGCGCAACGCATCACCAACCAGCATAGTCCCGGTCGGATTCGCCGGACTCGCCAGCAACAGCGCATGCAGCGGCGTCTGCCCGTGCAGGGCGGCGATCCCTTCGGCGGTGGGCATCCATCTGGTTTCTGCTCCCGTTTCGAGTATCGCCGCCTCGGCACCGAGAGCCTTGAGGATATGCCGGTAGCACGGATAACCGGGGCTCGGAATTGCGACCCGCGCGCCCGGATCGAGAATGGCGAGAAAGGCCAGAATGAACGCCGCCGACGACCCGGATGTCACCGCCACCTGAGCCGGTGAAACGCTGATCCCGTATTGCCTCTTGTAGTGCCCCGCGATGCGCTCCCTCAGCTCCGGAAGCCCGAGCGCATCGGTATAACCAAGCGTGTACCGGTCGAGCGCCTGGTGTGCGGCTTCGACGACACGGGCCGGCGCAGGCGTGCCCGGTTGCCCCACCTCCATATGAATGATGTCGTCTCCGGCGACGGTTTTCTCGTTGGCGACACGCAGCACATCCATGACGATGAACGGATCGATGTTGCTGCGCGTGGACAAGGGTCGGGGCAGACCCTTTTCACCAGGGGAGCTGCCCTTCGGTTGCAAGTTTCGCATCACCGCGTTTCCAACTTAGATGTTCATTACAATTCAGGGAAAACCACAGAGTGGTCACTCTATCGTCCTATTTGATCCGATCAATGTGCATCGACGGTAAATGACCGGCGTTTTCGAGACGGCTGCATCCGTCACGCTCGGGAGGCGACACCACATCACAAATGCGCGGGTGGCGTTGACCCGCCGGGTGAGGCCTTCTACTGTTGCGAGATAAATAGATCACTTTGCAACGCCTTGTAAGCATCTGATCTATATACAGAAAGTTTTTTGATTCACGATACGAAGCGAACCATGACCGTCCCGGGATCGAATGCAAATCGCGGGCCCGCAGTGAAGGGCCGCCTGCTCTTCGAGAGTGCGCGGCTCTTGCGCTGCACGCTGACGGTCGTACTGGCGGTCTCGCTGTTCATGGCCTCGGCAACGTCGGCGCGCGCGGCCGGGCTCATTCGCGATGCCGAGATCGAATCTCTGCTGCGGGACTATGCGCGACCCATTTTCAAGGCAGCAGGATTGAGCCGCCAGAATGTACGTATCCACCTCATCGGTGCGCGCAGCTTCAACGCCTTCGTGGTCGATGGCCGCAACATGTTCTTTCACGTCGGCACGTTGATGCGGTCCGAGACGCCGAACCAGGTGATCGGCGTGATTGCCCATGAGGCCGGCCACATTGCCGGCGGACACCTTTCGCGATTGCGCCAGGCGGTCAGCGGGGCGCAGACGACATCGCTGATGCTGCGGCTCCTGATTCTGGCCGCCACTGCCGCAGGCGCGGCTGCCGGCGCCAATGTCGGTGCGGCGGGCGCCGGGGCCCTGCTCGGCGGCGAAGGCATCACACAACGCTACGTCCTCTCCTATCGGCGGGCCGAGGAAGCGTCCGCAGACCAGGCCGCACTGAGCTATCTCAACGCCACGCAGCAATCGGCGAAAGGCATGCTCGATACTTTCAGGTATCTCGCCGACCAGAACCTCGGGTCCCTGAAGTACGCCGACCCTTACGTGCAGAGCCATCCGTTTCCGCAGCAGCGTATCGCCAATCTGCGCGAAAAGGCCATGCGCAGTCCCTACTTCCACAAGCGCGATCCGGGCATTCTGCAAATACGCCACGACATGATGCGGGCAAAACTGTCAGGCTTTCTCGACAATCCGCAAACCGTGTTAAACCGGTATCCGAACTCCGACCAGTCCACACAGGCCCGGTATGCGCGCGCGATCGCGAGCTATCGCCGCTCCGGCCTTGGCGCATTCCTTCCGCAAATCGATGCGCTGTTACAGCAACAGCCGAACAACCCCTACTTCCATGAGCTGAAAGGCCAGTTTCTGTTCAAGAGTGGTGAATCCCGCCGCGCTGCGCCTTCGCTCAGAAAGGCGGTTGAACTGGCCCCCGACGAACCCCTGATACGTCTGCTGTTAGCACAAGCTTTACTCGCCTCCGCCCAGAATGCGCAGCGGGTCAACGTGGCGGAAGTTGACGAGGTGATATCGCACCTGCGCCGGGCTTTGGTGAAGGAAACATGCTCGGCCATGGGCTATCGTCAGCTTGCAACCGCCTACGGGCTGAAACGAGATACCGCGAACGCGATGCTGGCGTCGGCTTTCGCATACCAGTATGAAGGCAAACCCGACCTTGCCAAACGACAGGCAAGAGACGCCAAGAAGGCGTTTCCGCCAGGGTCCAGGAACTGGCTGAAAGCTGACGACATTCTGAAAGTGAAACACTCCGGCTGCTAACCACAGGACGTTCCCTTGAGCAAATCCCCCTCCCCTTTGAATACGAACAGTTCAGGCTCGAAGCAGTTTATCGTTCCGGCGCTCGTCGGCGCGGTTGTCTCGGCGGCAGTCTTTGCCGCCCTCCTCGCCCTTTCACCCGGTATGTTCACGACCCCGGTGCAGGAAGCCGAACCCGAACCGGTCGTTGCCGAACAACCCACGGCGAGCAGCGAAGCCTTCAGTGAGAGCCAGGTCGCCGAGGTCGAGAAGACCGTGCGGGACTATCTTCTGAAGAACCCGCAAATACTCATCCAGATGTCGGAGTCGCTGGAACGGCGCCAGGCGGAGGAGCGCGAGCTGCGGCTCCGGACGGCCATCTCCGAAAATGCCGATATGATTTTCCGTGACGATTACGGCCTGGAGGCCGGCGATCCGGAGGGCGACGTCACCATCGTCGAGTTTTCCGATTACAACTGCCCCTACTGCAAACGGGCTTTCAACGCGGTGACGAAGCTGCTCGACTCGGACAAGAAGGTGCGTGTGATTCTGAAGGAGTTGCCGATCTTCGGCGAGCGGTCCGAGGCGGCCGCGCGTGTGGCGATCGCCGCGAAGAACCAGGGCAAGTATTTCGAAATGCACGCCGCCCTGTTGCGGAACCGGGGCCAGAACAACGAACAAACGGCGTTGAAGTTGGCGGAAGGGCTCGGCCTCGACATTGAGAAACTGCGCGCCGACATGAACTCCGAGGAAACGACGAAGATTATCCGCGAAACGCGTGAGCTCGGTAACAAACTCGGAATCCAGGGCACACCCTTCTATCTGGTCGGAGACCGGACGATACCGGGTGCGCCCGATAATCTGTACGAGGTCTTCAGGCAGAACGTTGCCGATGTTCGCCAGAACGGATGCAAGGCCACCTGTTGACCAAGGCGCCAGTCTGTTTTTGCAACACCGCGAGAAAACTGGTACACGGGCGCCCGGCAGAGCCGTCAACCGTCACGGTCGGCGGCTGCCGGTAAGAAACCTCGTCCGTACCCTCGGCGCACCATGGCCAAACCCATATACGTCTTGAACGGCCCCAATCTGAACCTGCTCGGGCAACGTGAACCGGAGGTTTATGGCCACGCTACACTTGACGATGTCCGCGACAGGGTAACCACCCGCGCCAAGGATTTTGGCCTTGCGATCGAGTTTCTCCAGTCCAACAAGGAAGGCCAACTCGTCGACTGGATTCAGGACGCGCGCACAGAGGCCGGCGGGCTGATCATCAACGCGGGAGCATACACCCACACCTCGGTCGCAATACTCGACGCCTTGCTTGCCGCCGATATTCCTTGCGTCGAGGTTCATCTTTCGAACATCTTTCAACGCGAAGAGTTTCGGCATCATTCTTATATCTCTAGCGCCTGCGTTGGCGTGATTTGCGGCTTCGGCGTCAAGAGCTACGAACTGGCCGTCGAAGCGCTGGCGGAACGACTTGGGGCAGACAGGGACTGACGGGATCGCCCTTGCGGGCACGACGCGGAGCTTGGAATGACGGACAAGAAGAAGACAGACAGAACCTCCGCTGTTGACGCGGACGTAATTCGCGAACTTGCAGACCTCCTGGGCGAAACGGGGCTTACGGAAATCGAAATCGAGCGCAAGGACTTGCGGGTCCGCGTGGCGCGCGCCGCCGCGGGCGCCGTCGCCAATGTCGTCCCCGCACAAGCCGTTCCACAGCCTGCGGCACCCCCGCCGGCACCGACCGCCGGCGACAGCGCTCAGGATACCGCATTGTCAAGCCACCCCGGCACCGTGGTCTCGCCAATGGTCGGCACCGCCTACCGCGCGCCGGAGCCCGGCGCGTCGCCCTTCATCGAAATCGGCAGTACGGTGACGGAAGGTCAGACCGTAATGATCGTGGAAGCGATGAAGACCATGAACCACATACCTTCTCCGCGCTCGGGCAAGGTGCTTCAGATCCTCGTCGAGGACGGTCAGCCGGTCGAGTTCGGCGAGCCGCTCGTTGTGATCGAGTAGGCACGCATCAACCACAGACTGCTGATGGACGACTTCCATGTTTGATAAGATCCTCATCGCAAACCGCGGGGAAATCGCGCTGCGTATCCTGCGTGCATGCAAGGAATTGGGCATCGCCTCGGTTGCCGTCCACTCCACGGCGGATGCCGATGCCATGCACGTCAAGTTGGCCGACGAGAGCGTTTGCATCGGCGGTCCACGGCCCTCTGACAGCTACCTGAACATTCCGCAGATCGTGGCGGCATGCGAGATCACCAATGCGGATGCCGTGCATCCGGGATACGGATTTCTGGCCGAGAATGCACGCTTCGCCGAAATCCTCGAGGAGCACAAGATCACCTTCATCGGCCCCACGTCGGAACACATCCGCGTCATGGGGGACAAGATCGAGGCGAAGACCACCGCCAAAGCCCTCGGGCTGCCGGTCGTTCCGGGGTCAGACGGCGCCGTGGGCGCCGGCGGCGACACGAAGGCAATCGCCGAGAGCATCGGATACCCGGTTCTGATCAAGGCGGCGGCAGGCGGAGGCGGCCGCGGCATGAAGGTCGCCGAAACCGCTGAAGACCTTGAAACCGCCGTTTCCACCGCACGCGCGGAGGCAAAGGCGGCTTTCGGGGACGATACGCTCTATTTGGAGAAATATCTCGGCAAGCCGAGGCATATCGAAATCCAGGTGATCGGCGACGGCCAGGGAAACGCGGCGCATCTGGGCGAACGCGATTGCTCGCTTCAGCGCCGCCATCAAAAGGTCTGGGAAGAAGCACTGTCCCCTGCCCTCAACGATGACCAGCGCGCGCAGATCGGCGGCACGGTGGCGCACGCCATGCAGGAAATGAAGTATCGCGGCGCGGGCACCGTGGAATTCCTGTACGAGAATGGCGAGTTTTATTTCATCGAGATGAACACGCGACTCCAGGTTGAGCATCCGGTCACCGAGATGATCACCGGGATTGATCTCGTCATCGAGCAAATCCGCATTGCGTCCGGCGCGCAGCTAAGCTTCAGGCAGGACGACGTGACCTTCAACGGTCACGCCATCGAGTGCCGTATCAATGCCGAGCATCCCGAGACATTCATTCCTTCGCCCGGCCTGATCAAACAGTTCCATCCGCCGGGCGGTCTGGGTGTCCGTGTCGACTCCGGGGCCTATGCCGGCTACACGATCCCGCCTTACTATGACAGCCTGATCGGCAAGCTCATTGTGCATGCGCGCAACCGCAACGAATGCCTGATGCGTCTGAAGCGGGCGTTGAGCGAGTTCGTGATCGAGGGCGTGGACACGACGATCCCGTTGTTCTCGGCACTCATTTCCGAGCCCGACATCGTCAACGGCTCGTACGACATCCATTGGCTCGAAAACTACCTGAAAAAATCCTAGTTTAGATTCGGTGCTTCGCAACGACCGACTTAGAGCCTTTTCGATCAAATCGGAGCCATTCTGACGGAGCGATTTTGCGGCAAGATCAAGCAAAGGCCTGTAGCGCGTACCTTAGGCGTACGGGCAAGGGGCTTTGCGCCGGGATTGGCGCAAAACCGCCCGTCCCGAAAGGGTTTCCGATTGGCGGACGCCCGCCGACGAAACGGCCTTGCCCGATGCGCTGCATCGCGCTGCGACCGCCTCAGCGACGGATCGCACACGCCAATCGAGAAACAGAATTGACTCGGATTTGATCGAGAAGGCTCTAGGCTATGGCTTCAATCAACGACATCATGG
>JANQLP010000144.1 GCA_028280515.1 Hyphomicrobiales bacterium | reverse complement strand
ATCCGGAAGGTGTTCCGGCGGTCCGACGAGCTCGGCGATCCGATCGCCATCCGCCCCGCGACCCAGAAAAAGGTCCGGGACCGAGCGCAGCAACGCGGTCCGCACGATGCCTTGCGCCGTGCGCGGCGAGGGAGGAAAGCGACCTTCGCCGTAATCGGTCTCGCCGGCCGTCAAGGGCCGCCCATCCCCAAAATAGAGCGGCCCGAGAGGCGCAATGGCAATGTCTGTCCAGGTCATGCTTCCCCCAGGCCACCCAGAGCGCGGGCAAACAGCAACCCGTCGAGGCATGAATCGGGATTGTCGGAAAACTCACGCCGTTCGAGTCCTGCCATCCAGTATTGCGTCACCAGTTCGACACGCGTCGTCGCGCCGTCGAGCGCGCCTTTGACGAGGTTTTCGAGGAGTCTTTGTCGGTCCTCGTGCCCGATCGCCGACTCCTTCGTGATCGTCGCTGCTAAAGGCGTTAGCTCCCGCAACTTGTAGGGCAGGCGTCCGGGCAACTGTTTCCCGGCAAAAGCTTCAGCGAGTTTTCGAAGCTCATCCACTCCGCCCGGCACTTTCGTCAGCGGCGCGGTCCAGCGCAGCTTTGCACCGTTGCGCGTGAACCAGGACAGGCCGGCGCGGCAGCGTCCGCTTGCCTTGGCTTCTCGCAAGCCGTCGAACGCTGCCGAACGCAGCAGCCGCAAGGAGGTCTTGTAATGGCCGAAGGCGATGCCGGCCGAAAACGACTGGTGCGCCCCCAGCATCGGCACGATGCGGCGTTCGCGAAGAATACCGTCGTTGCCGTTGAAGTCGTCGCTATCGAAGTCGCCGCTGTTGAAATCGTGCTTGAACCGCCACCCCGCCTCGCCGCTGCCGACCTCGTAGAGGGGTACGTCCAGCGGCTCACCATCGGGCCAGGCCGTCGCACCGGGAGCACGATCAAGGACCCAAGCCGACGTGTAGAAGTCATGAAGGCGGACCAGGAGAAGCATGGCTTCGTCGGCAGGACAGAGGATCAGCGCGTCATCGCCGCCGGCATAGATGAGACGCCCGCCAAAGACGCGCTCGACGACCCAGGGCAGTATGCGGTTGGCGAACTCGCGCAGCGCCCGCGTGACGAATGCATGGGTGCTGGGCCCCATCAAACGGGGCCGCTCCATGGTCGTACGCCAGTAGACCTTCCAAGATTGATCGCCGCTGCGAAGCGTGTCGACGGCGTCGGGGTGCAGGACGTCCTTCCACGGCGCCTTGACCACGTCGGGATCGCCGAGCAGGAGCCGACCCATGCGGTCGCCATCGAGTGCGATAACGGCGATGCGCGTCTTGGGGGCGCCAGCGACCTTGCGGAGCTTGTTGGACGCGGCTTTACCTTTCTTTGCGGTCTCCTCGTCCACCAGCTTCTCTCGATCGAGCCCGTCCCATTTGTCCGGATCCATATACTGGATGTCGATGCGCAGGAACGCCTCGAGTGTGTTGTCGGCGCTGCGCCGGAGCCGTCTGGTCCGGGCAAGGGAGTCCGGGAACTGCGTCTCCTTGAGTCCGGAATCTCGTGAGCGAGCAACCCGGCGGAACGACTCGACCATCTCCCGAACAGCGTCGCGGCAAGCGGCGTCGCGGTCGGCGTAAGCCTTGCAGATCGTTTGCAGCCAGAGCTGTCCGGCGATCAGTCCTGTCGACGGAAACGGCTCGTCGTGACGGCCGCGGCCGCGTGGGTCCGACGGCGCAACGGGACCTTCCCAGCTTCTCTTGATTCGGTCCTCTGTGTTCGACAGAAAGCGCCGCACGGCGCAGGGGCCACACAGACGTTCTGCTCCATCGCCCTCGTCGCCCAAATCCATCCAGAACACGCTGGCGGAATTCCGTTGCTGGCCGACCGTGCCCTCCGGTGCATTGGACAAAGCTTGGCGCGCACCGCAGAGCGTGCACTTTTCGCCGGGCTCGTTTCGACCCGGTTTCCAGCTGAGCCGTGCACGGGCGGCATCGAGCTCGAGGAGCTGGTGGTGCGTCGGCGCATAGTCGAACCCGCGCTGTCCGAGCAGGTAGCTGGCATGGGTCATCAAGCTGGTTTGGCGCACGGCCTGATAGTGATCCCAGATATCCGGCGCGATCCAGTCTTGGAAGCGCTTGGCGCGTTTCTCCTCGATTTCCCTGATCGGCTTTGGCAATTCTTTAACGCCGTCCTGGAAGGGAATCGCGGGATCGAGCTGCACCTTCTCCTGCTTGACTTCGCGACGCCCGTCCCATTCCCATCGCACCGCGCTCCAGCGCAGCGACGGACCGTGCTCGACCTGTTCGTCGAAGATCGATTGCCAGGCGTTCCTTTTCGTTTTCCGAGAGAGATAGGTCCGTACAGCCTGCGCCATGTCGCGCCAGCGCGCGCGCGCCGATTCCAGGCATTCTTCGGCGAGTCCTTCGTCGAGGTCCTTCTCCGGCACCAAGGCGACGAGCCGATTGGGTATCAGCGATGCGTAACTGCGCTTGAAGAAACCTTCGAGCACCGGCTCGCCTAACTCAGTCTGCTCGGTGATCCAGCGATCGGCACGGGGATTGGCACGCAGGTCCGGATAGAGGATGGCATCGGCGCCGAGCCGCCGCGCGACCGGTTCGATCAGCGCCCAGGCTAATTCGGACAGCAGCATGGAGCCGGTCCACAGGTCGCGTCCCGTGCGGGCCTGGCCGACAAAGTCGCGCGCCGGCCCGACCCAGAGCGACAGCAGCCACGGCCGCCGTCCCAAGTTCTGTTCGCGCACGTTCTCGTCCGCAGCCTTTGTTTCCGGAATGAAAGCCAGCGAGGAGGTGACGCGCAGATGATCCCAAATGCTGTGATCCGGGCAGCGCGTGTCCGCCGGCTGCAGAGACCAGAACACACCATCCCGTGTGGCAAGGTCCTCCGGAAGGCGCCGCCAAAGCAGGTACCAAGCAAGCTGGAGACGTTGTTCGCGCGATGCCGGAAGGAGCCCCCGGTAGATGTCGAGCCGTTCATAGGCCGGGCGTAACCACGCGAGCAGGTCCTGCTCGTTCCTTGGCGCCGGAAGTTCTAAAGGGGCCGTCGACAAGGGATGCGTGACAACGAAATGCCCTTCGTCCGGTTTCCATAGCTGAACGCGCATTCGGCGATGTCGCCAATCGCCGATATTCGGCCGGTCCGCTCCCGACGCCGCGAGATCCGCCGCTACGAATGCCGGCAGAAGCCCTGCCTCCAGTTCAGCGTCAATCTCCTTGCGTTTTGCCCAGCGCACGCGCTTGATCGGCAGCACGATCTCCTCGTCGAGCAGGCGCTTCGAGAGCAAGGCCGCCACCATATCCTGCGCATAGGCATCCCAAAGCACGGGTGGTGCGTCGTCGTCTTGAAGCTCGGCACTCGCAAGATCGCGCGCGATGACCTTGGCGGTGTTGCCCTGGCAAAACGCCTTGATGAAAGGATCATGGAAGAGCTGGGCCAGCTTGGCCTGCCACAACTCCCCACCCGTCATCGCCGTGCCCCCGCGGTCCAACGCCTGCCGTCGAGCGAGCGCACGATCTCGTCCAGCGTATTGGGTGCCTGTGGGCGGATCGTGTCGCGCGAGCTGCCGGTGCGCACGCGATACTGGCCGAGGCCCGGCACGGGTCCGGTCAATCGCGACCAGACGAGACCGACGCCGCCCTTAAACGCGCCGACATGGAGATGAAGCGGAGACGCATGAATGTCGCTCTCGATGCGCTCGGTGCGCCAGGATCCCGGCTGCCACGTCGTCGTTGGTCGCCGTCCGGTCGTGAGCGGAAGCCCGACGGTCACCCGCCCGTCGATCTCACCGCGCGGACCGCGGTGGTCGCGGCGGCTTTCCGCCAGAAACCGGCCTGCCTCTTCCAACGCGTCCATGGCGCGCCGTGATCCCAACTCGGACTGCACAACGACAGTCGCGCCCGGCCCGAGGTGGGGATGCGCATAACCGTCCGGCCAAGTGCCGGAGCCCCGCCAGGCCTGAAGCACGTTAAGCCCACGCACCAGCAGTTCTTGCCACTCGCGGGCGTTTGCCGCGCGCGACGGCAGCGGCAACTCGGCAAGGAGCTGCTCGCGGCCCGGCCAGCTCCACCCCTCGAGCGCCAAGGACCCGAAGCCACGCCGTGCTCGCGCGCCGATGCCGCCGAGATGGGCGAGCAGCCACCAGGCCGCCACCAGTCCGCGCGCGGCCTCCTCGGTCATGGCGTTGGGGCGCGGAAACCGGTGCATGGCCGTGAAGGCGACGTTTTCGGCGATCGCGCTGTGCCGCGCGCGATCGCGCCCGTCTCGAGTTTCCCGAAACGTGAAGCCGAGATAGCGCGTGCCGCCGACCTGCATGCGGCTTCCGCGCGGCGCGTCCCGCTCGATCTGCTGCCAGGTAATCTCCCTCTTCTCCTCCCGTTCGACGATGCGCAGCAGAAACGGGCTCTGGCCGGTATGGATCTCGGTGCCACCCATGACGCGGCCTTCGGCCCAAGGTCCGTCGCCGGGTCCGAGCACCGCGAGCGGATGCCAGGCGCGATACCACCAGCGGAGCTGGCC
>JANQLP010000058.1 GCA_028280515.1 Hyphomicrobiales bacterium | reverse complement strand
CAAGTCCTATACTGTCCTGGTGGAGGTTAGCATCGTCTAACGGCCCTGGCGTGGGCGTCGCAATCTGATAGGCGACCTCAAGCGCTGCGATCCGCTCTACCCTGTTTCATTGGGTCGGTTGTGGTCCGATCGCACCGAACCGGTCAACGACTACATTTCCATTCACATCGTGAGACTTGGGCAGCTGCCTTGAGGCGGAGAGAAAGCCTGAGAACGCATCCTGCGCCGAGCACGCCGGTCTGCCAGGGCAAGACGCCGGCGACGATGCCGGTCAAGGCGAGAAAGCGGGCGAACAAGATGCTGCCGGCCACGATGACAGAGATCACCGAGGTGGTGACGTCGGTGTCATGGGGCGACGGAAGACGCGATCCGAACCCGGTGTCACATTACTGCGCTATGCAATTGGTCATCTGGATCTTGACCGTATGCGCCTTCTTCACTTTGTTATGACATATGCACTCGTTCCACTGTGGATTGCTACACGTGACCTCCACTTCCGGTGATGAACAGGATATGTGCCAAACGCCCCCCGGGCCTCCTTCCTGCCCATTGCATTTGGCGAAGATATCTGTTTTCCCGGGGTCGACCGTCGTGTCTTTGTTACATATGTTTTCTGAGCAATCATCAAAGTTGAAGTTCTGACTGGGGTTCCACGTCCCCTCCAGCTCGTCTTCACTTGATGACAGGGTCTCACTCGAAACCGCGCAGCACGCAACGAAAAGAAAGATGCCTGCGATTCTGGCCATCGACATGGGCATGTCGTTTCTCCCCTACATACGGTTGTGCTCGATCAAGCGCTCACATACATAGAGTATGGCAGGTTTTCGTAGCTTTAAACCGTTAGTTGCCTGCACAGATACGTACGAGGCTTCCCGAACGGCGCCGCGGCGTTGGTCATCGGGCAAAGGCAGACGCGCTTCGAGCCCGACGTCGCATTGCTGCGGGGCGCAATGGGCAATCGGAATCCGCTCTAGCCAGCTTGCTTTAATCGGATGCAACGACAACGGTCGGTCTCGACGAAGAGGACAGACCGATTGCGGTTGAGAGACTGATGCTGAGGTTGCGTTTGGCACGGGTGCCATGATGACAGGCATCGTTCTCGCCCGCTGCGAGGCCCCGCTACCATGCGTGCAGACTCGGAAGAGCCGTCCTTAAGGGGCGGCTTTTTCGTGTCCGCCGCAAGCGCCGGAACTCCGGCCAGGTCACCGTGCGGATTGACCACGCTCGATCGGTTCGACATGGGGAAGGCCGGGTGTACAATGGGGTCGCTACGACAATCTGAGATAGAAGGATGCCCCTATGATAAGGCGCGGCGATGCGTCGAAAGGAGCTGCAAATGCCTCATCTGAAAGTACTTGCGATCGTGGCCTTCGGCGCGGCCCTGGTTTCTGCGTCCCCGGCGCTGGCGTGCGGTTCTGGAAACCAGAATGCGACAAAGGCGATACCATGCGACGATAAGACATGTAACGGCGAAGTAAAGGTCGACGCGGATTGTGAAGAGATGACCCTGTGGGGAAACTGCTCCATGGTGACGTATGGGTGGGAAATGAAGTGTTCATCGCCGGCCTGGAACATTAAGTGTCAGGAGATTACGTATAACGGCGTCTATCCGGGGTGCCACTGTAACAAGAACCACGCCGGAGACCATTACAAGATCAACTATACTCTGTATTGCGTTGAAGACTAAGTGGACGGCGTTTCAGCGGACCTGAAAGGCGGATCGCGAAGCCGGGCGTTCGGGCCAGCGATCCTCTCAAATGGAAGGATAATCTTATGAAAACGCGCGTTGTTTCGATGGTCGTGCTGGCGGCCGCGCTACTGCTTCAGCCGATCTATGGCGGCGTGGGAGGACTCGGAGAGGCCATGGCGAACCCGTCAATATATGTGGACTTCGACGAGAACGGCACGAAAAGTACCACTATTCCGACCGGACAGACCGATGTTTATCCAACATGCGGCGGCCAGACCTCTCCCCAATTTGAGTTAGCAACGGGCAATCCTTTTACTTTTCACTGCACGAGCCCGGTAAGCAATGTCACTTGCGATCGCAACGCGAACAACGACAGCCACTGCGTATGCCATAATCCCGACAAGAAATCCCACACGGTTAATGTTCATATGACTGAATACTGCTAATAGCTGGATTAAAGTTAGACATGCTTGAGGGCCCATCATGACGATGGGTCCGTTGCGCGTCGATGCGTCGACTTGAGCTGCAAAGGCCTAACCTGAGAATGCTTGCGATCATCGCCGTCAGGGGCGCCGCGTAAGCCCGAGCGACGGTTCAAATCCCACCCCCGTAATCAACCCACGTCCAAGTCTGCCGATGAAGCAGACGATGAAGCAGACCGGCGAAGCGGTTGGGTTCGACCCACGGCGGCCGTTGAGACGAGATGACATGAACGGCTGAAGAGCGGACAAAGCAGACAAATTCAAAGTAGGGCATCGTGCTGATGTTCGCCCCCTATCGCCATTCCCCGAATGCCATTGACACGACGCAGCGATACTGTTGCGCATTGTCAATCTTGAGTTTGTAAAGGGTAACGAAGGGTTTGCGCTATGGCGGAGTCAGACGACGACAGGATTGTCAAAGTCGTGGAGCTGCGGGCGCCGCTCGGCCGGGTCTGGAAAGCACTGACAGATCATAAGGCGTTCGGGCATTGGTTTCGCGTCGATCTCGATCAGAGGTTTCAGGTTGGCAGGACATCAACGGGCCAGATGACTTACCCAGGTCACGAAGGCGCCACCTGGGTCGTTTACGTCGAGCGCATGGAGCCGGAGCGCCTGTTCACCTTTCGCTGGTACGATTCCGATGACGGTTCGAAGCAACATGACGATCAGCCGGCCCTGCTGGTCGCGTTTCAGCTGGAAGAAATCCCGAACGGAACGCGCCTGACCATCACTGAGTCGGGGTTCTCCGCACTGCCCCATCCCCGCAGGATCGAGGTGATGCGAGGCAACCAAGAGGGCTGGAACACTCAGGCGGACAACCTTGCCCGATACGTGTCGGCATAAGGATCAAGAATCGGCTTCAGACATGGCCGCCGTCTTCGCCGCCCTTGGTGACGATAGGCGGC
>JANQLP010000007.1 GCA_028280515.1 Hyphomicrobiales bacterium | reverse complement strand
CACCGACAGCCGATTGGGCGCGACCAGCTCTACTGTCCATGTGGTTTTGTCCTCGGTGAAGACGACGCGGAGGCGGTTGGCGCCGACATCTTTCCAGACTACCGGGCGGCACCAGCTATGGACACGGCCGAAGTCGCCGACAAACTCCTCGCACCATTCCTTGCGAGACAATGCCACCCACCGGTCAGCCTCGCGAGCGCCCGCTTCGGCGCAAGCTTCAGCCCAAAGGCCCTCCGAAACCATGTCGAGCATATCGGCACCGGCCGGAACTGCCGGCAGGAGGACGGCGAGCAAAGCTGCACCCGGCGCCCGAAGGAGCAACGAACAGGCACAACGGGGCCTTCGACTGGATTTCAAGGCTCACCCCCAAGAGCATGATCTCGAAAAGCTGGCAGATTTTTCGGACAAGGTCATGCGAGAAGACAGAGAAAAACGGAGCGCCACGCCCTCGATCTGAAGGAATCGGGCTCAAGCGTCGAAGGCGTGGATGAAACGCACGCAAGCTCCCTGGATGATCTTCACCCGACAACGGACCCGAACGGCCTACATCTGACAAACGACCAGTGGCACAGACTCTGGCCGCCCTACCTGCCGCCACGGCCGGCGCCGCTACCAGCCCTGGCGCCCCAGCCGCAATCCGTACAATGCCGGATTTTGGCAGGCAATTCTGTTTGATCTAAGTTCCACGCTCGGCAGCCCGTGTTAATTTCTTGGCGGTTTCCATACGGGCACCAGTTCTTTCAGTCCATTGCTACGTGATGATTGCGGGGGGACTAAAGAAAATGGTCCGGTTTTCCTTATCGGTCTGCCTGTCGGCCTTGGGGGTAGTTCTCCTATCAGCGCATCCAGCGGCCGCAGCGGACAGACCGTGGATGAAGCCTTTCGGCATCGAACTGGGCAAGCCGCTGCCGAAGACTGTCCGATATCGCGGAAGGGAATATCATCCCTCGGATGCCGTCTTTGCCTATGAGTACAAAGAGGTTGTCCCTCCTGCGACTCCCGAATACGACCCGGCGCCGTCCAAGCCGGTGAAACATCCTTATGGCTACCGCGTCTTCACGACGCCGGTCAGCAGGACGGTCTACCGGGTCGACGCTCAGCTTCCTTACGCGAACAAGAAAGCTTGCAAGAAGGCGGGCGAGAACTTCGCTCAATTCCTGGTGAAGAAAGCGCGGAGGTTCGAGGGCGATCGTTGGGAACGAAGACGCCTGGACGGCGACTTCCATTTTGTCACGGATATGGAGATCGCCGTCGGCGTGATTGAAGGCATGAAGATGGGCGCCTTCGATAAGAAACGTCCAATGCTCCTGCGCGATGTCAGTCGTTTGGCCGAGTCGCGAGGAGTTCGCGTGGTTGTCGCCTGTGGCGCGCGCCGCCTTTTCATTATTGTCCAGCACTTGCCCTCGGTGGAATTGCGGATCGCCGAGGGCTATCAGAACGACAAGTCCCTCAGGGCGCTTTATGCTTCCGGAAAAGATGGAAAGCCGTCGCCGGCCTTTATGATTCCTTTTGGGGTTCGCCTGGCAAAGCCGTTGCCCAAAGCCGTGCGGACCAAGCGGTCTCCCATCTCCGATCACCCGTTGATGCGAAAAAAGTTCTTCTATCGGATCAACCCTCCCAATCCACATCGCTTGTTCTGGGCTTATGAGGCGCTGGTCACGCCGATGACCGAGAGCCTGATCTCGCTGACCGCGCTACGCGCCATCAAGAGCCGGAACGAATGCCGGGAATCCCTTGGGAATGTCGCCAAGTCTTTCGCCAGGTCGTTCGGTGTCGCCGCGCCCAAATGGTATCGACCTGCCCGCTCGGATTTGGAGGCAAAGGCGGCGTTAAGATTGAGGGGAAGAGGCGGCCTCAACGTTTATGTGAACTTCAAATGCATGCATTACGAGACACTCGGGGAATACAGGAGCTTGATCTCCGAGTTCAAAGTGAAACAACGGAGGATACCCTGGTTCGCCATCGTCCAGTTTGTAGTGCCGGGCGATGTTGGTTACGATGACCTTGAACTCTCACTCATGAATCCAACGGTCGGCACAGCTTGGTTTTGAGAGCTCTTGGTAAGAGCCAAATCCGTTTCGACGGAACTCACAAGCTCGCTCTGTTCGGTTCTTCTTGGTTGCGCTTTCTCAAGTGAACCGGTTCCCACTTCGCCCGAGAACGCGCCAGCAGCCACGATGACGCAAAGGTCGCGATGACGCAAAGGTAGAACGCGCAATGAGACCGATCAGGGGGGCGGCCTTAGCCGCGCTATTGTTAGCGATATCCGTCACTGCCGCGCTTGCCGATGCGCCGCGCGGCCCCTTCCCCGACGAGAAGCAAGCGGTCCGGCTTCTCTTCAAACACAAGACCCCGGGCGCCCGGCGCTATCTCGCCTGGATCCGCCACGACCATGCGGTCAGGCTGATCCACCGCTACCATAGGACCAAGTCGCGCGCCGACCTTGAAGCGGGACTTCAATACGCACGCTCGGCCGCCGAGCTCGCCCCCGATGTGGCGACGTTCTGGCGCGTGCTGGCCATGGGCGCCTTGAGCTTTCCCGAGGGAGCACTCACGCCGCTCATCGCCGAAAGCGCGCTGATCCGGGTGCTGGAGCTGGAGCCCGAGGATCGCAAGAGCCGCAATATGCTGGCCGACCTCTATGTCGGGCTCGGCCAGAACGCCGAAGCGGTCTCCCAGTTCGAGATCCTGATCACCACGCTTGCGTCCGAATTTCCCGACTTCGACACCGTCAAGATGGCCTATGCCTGCCTGGAGGCGGATCTGGACGGGCGCTGCCGTGTGACGCTGGAAAAGGTGAAGGCGCGACGGATCGCATTGGCCGAGGCGAGGGTGGCGCTGGCCATCCTCTATCGTGCCCAACATCTCGAAAGCAAGGCACGGCGAGAGCTGGAATCCGTCACGTTCAATGCCATGGCAAGGCAGGAAACCAAGGCGGTGGCGAGGCGACTGGCCGCTCATTGGAAAAAGGCAGGACCTGTGCGTGATGCGCCCGATCCGGAGGACCTGCCATGACCCGACTGGTCCTTGTGCTATCGATCCTCCTCGCCCCCGTCACCGCATTCGGTGATCCGGTCACTATAAGCGGCAAGACCTTTACGCCCGACATGTCGGAGGTCTGGCGACCGGACGATCCGGAACTGACCCGTCTGGTCGAACGCTTCAACAAGAATTTCTACAAGAATGAGCGGCGTTTTCGCAGGCAGTTGGAGGCCAAGCGCCAGCGCATTATAGCCGAAGGGCTGGACGACAAGACGGCGGAGAAGTTGAAGCGGGCCGAAGCCTCGTATGTCAGAAACAGCACCCTCAACGTGGCGAAGTACCGCGAACCCTTGCTGGAGCGCATGAAACACGTCGCAAACCGCGGCCTGAACAAGGCCGGAGCGCTCGACGACACCGCGGGTGAAAAGCTCTACTTGAAACTCACCGACGAGGAGATCGCGGCGCGCGCCAAGGCCGGCAAGGGGCCTCGTGCCCTCAATCCGAACTATGGCGGGGCGCTGAGCGACAAGGACATGGGAGGCTCGTCTCTGGCCTCCAACCGCTTCTCGAAGCTGGTGCGGCATTACTTCGGCGACACCGTCGAGACGGTCGACGGCAAGAGGATCCCGTCGGTCTCCAAGACCACGGACGCCGTACACACCGTCGAGGCCAAATTCCTGGAAGCGACCGTCAACGTCACTCCCAAGGTCTACGACCCGAGTAAGGGAACCTTCTACGACCCCGACGCCGGCTCGTCGAGCCAGGATGCGAAGTATCGCAGCATGGCGAACAATGACGAGGTCTATCTGAACGTGAGCGCCCGCGACCAGCCCGGCGCCAAGCAGATGGAGGCCTTCGACCATTTCACCAAGGGCGCCGAGGCAAGGCGCGTCCCGGCCGCCAAACATGTCGACCCCGCCGAGCTGAGCAAGGTCCGGCCACTCTACAAGACGACGTATAAGATGGCCGACGAGCTGAGCGAGGCCGAGTTCAACACGATCAAAGCCAAGACCGGCTATCGGGGGAGTTTCGCCTCGTTCAAGGACAAGGTAGAGCGTATAAAAAAGAAGGCTTCCATGGACGCCGTGGGCGTCGACAGGGGCAATGTCGCGGCCTTCAAGGCAACCGCCGAGGCGGTTCAAGACAGGGTCCTCGAGAAGAGCAACGCCGAATGGCGCCTGGTCCAGTCGGCCGAGACCAATGCCATTCGCCGCGCCGAGGCAGAGCTCGCCACGCTCGAAGGCAACGCCAAAGAGGCCAAGACCCGCGAGATCGTGGATCGCAAGCGCAAGCTGATCGACAGCCGGGCACGCATGAACGCGCTCCAATCCGTGGCGGACGAGAAGCGCAGCGGCGTCTCCCCAGCGCCGGAGAAAGTCACGCCCATCCCGAGCAAGAAGACCGTCCGGGTTAAGATCAACCGGAAGATCGAGGGCTGGATCGAAGCCGGCTCGCCGAAACTGGCACGCGTCACCGATAGCGTAGAGAAGGTGACCTGGGCGGTGCGGGTCGGTAGCGAGCTCTATCAGGGGAGCGTCGGCGGCGCCGCCAAGGAAGTGGGCGCCATCGCCTTCGAGGAGGCGAGAGACCGCGTGCACCTCGCGATCGGCAATCGCATCATCCCCGGCTACGGCAAGTTGAAGCTCGCCTATGATGTCGGATACGGCACCGGCCGCCTCGTCGGCGAGCATGTCAAGCTCTACCCCGGCGGCCCGACGGTGGACGAGGCGGCGCA
>JANQLP010000229.1 GCA_028280515.1 Hyphomicrobiales bacterium | reverse complement strand
TCCCCAATATGTCCGAGCACAGGCTCATCTCGAAGACCGCACGGTTGATCTATCTCGGCCTCGGCTGGCTTTTCTTCGGCCTCGGCGTGATCGGCGCGTTCCTGCCGGTTGTGCCGACGACGCCGTTCATGATCCTGGCCCTGTGGGCTTTCTCCAACAGCTCGGAGAAACTGCGCGGGTGGCTCTACAACCACCCTGTCTTCGGCCCGCCGCTGCAGCGCTGGCAGGACCACGGCGTCATCTCCGGCCGCGCCAAGATGGCGTCCGTCGGCGCCATGAGCGTGAGTTTCGTCTATCTCACGTTTTTCACCGACCTCGGCTGGCCGTGGTTGTTCGTGACCGGCGTGCTGATGGCGTTTGGCGCCTACTATGTTCTCACCAAACCGAGCTACCTGCCTGACGACGAGTAGCCGTTCGCCTAAAGCCGGTACACCCGCGTTGCCGTGTCGTGGAACAGGGCGGCCCGGTCGGCGGGCGAATAGTCCTGCGTGAGTTTCTTGAACGCGTTCCAGACCACCGTGTAGCTGCAACTAACCTTGTCAACGGGGAAGTTCGATTCGAACATGCAGCGCTCGACGCCGAACTTCTCGATCTGATAGTCGAAATAGTGGCGTGTCGCCGCCACAAGCTCATCGCTCGTCGGCGGCATGGCGCGCTCGTGCCAGCCGAAGCCGTTTACCTCCATGTTGAGCCCGCCGAGCTTGGCGTGCACGTTGGGGCACGCGGCCAGCTCGTCGATCATCTCCTTCCAGTGCGCGAACACCTCCTGCGCTTTCCCTTCATAAGGGCCGATCCCCGTCGGCCCACCGAAATGATTCAGCACGATGACCGTGTCCGGGAACGCGCGCGCCAACTGCGCCGCCTCGACGATCTGCGGGTGGCAACACCACACCTCGAAGCTCAGATCGCGGGACGCGAGATGCCGGAAGCCTTCACGGAAATCGTCGCGCAGCATCAGGCCCTGCGGCGGATTGGTACGGTGGTCCGCAATATCCGGGCTTTCGTGCCACAGCGTTCCGAGGCGAATACCTCGGAACCGTCCTTTCCCTGCCTCGATCTGTGCGTCGAGCACATCGGCAACCGCATCGCCGGTTTTCAGATCAGCCGTCCCGACAATGCCGGCGGCAATGTGGAAGTGCCCGTATCCTTTCGCGTCCGCCTGTTCGGCGATGTCGACGACGAAGTCGGTCTCTCCAACGCAGCGCAACGCTTCCGGTCCGTCGGTGCGGAATTCCGCGCCGCATTCGATGAACACCGTCGAAACGATATTGTGGCCACCCGACAGGTCCTCAACGAACTCGTCCAGCATGTAGCACGGCTGGACCGCGCCCTTCCGTTCCCTCCAGAGATGATGATGGGGATCGCATATCGGCAGGTCCGGTTCGAGCGCCTCTTCCTTCACCTGCTCCAGCCATGCGTGATTGACCGATTGTTTGACCACCTGACCCTCCGATGTTGTTTTTGTTCCTGCGCGGCCTACCGCAATACGGGCAAAGACACCTGTTATTCAAACGAAAATTGCGGTTTACGTCATATTTGCCGGTTCGCGGCATATTCGCCACGATCACGACAATTTGCCAACACAATATACGCGGCATGTTGTGCCTGAGCGCGCTGTTTGGCATGGTCTTGCCGATTCGAGCGCGTAGAAAATCCACAAGCCCCGCGGTTCGCGGGACACCACGGGGAACTCGCCTATGAAATCGCTCCTTCGTATCGCGTCGATAGCCGTTTTCGCGTCCGGCTACAGCCTTGCGGCTGGGGCTGAGCAGAAGAGCGATGCCGAGTCCGACATCACGGCATCAATCGCCGAGCCCGCGTCGGAAGACGTCAAGCCGCCGGCTATTGCCGAGGAGAGCTTCGATCAGGCGGTCGCCGGCCTTGTCCACGACGAACTGGGCGAAGCGCCCGACGGCGAGGACCGGAAGACGCTGGTCCACCAGGCGCTGCGCGCGTTCTATACGGGCAGCACGGCAGCGCCGATCTGGGTCGGTGAGAATGGCCCGAACCAGAAGGCGCGCGACGCGGCAGAGAAAATCGCGGCCGCCGACGCGTATGGCCTCGACCCGAAAGACTACGATCTGCCCGACGTGACCACCACGGCGCGTTCGCGCGAGGCGCTCGCCAAGATCGAACTGCAGATGACCCGCGCGGTGCTCGATTACGCCCATCATGCCAAGGCGGGCCGGATCGCGCCGGGCAAGGTCGGGCACAGCCTGAACAATCCGGAATCGCTTGAAAACCCGCGTGCCTTCCTGGAGAGCCTGCAAGCCGATGACGATGTGGTGGCCAGACTGCAGGACCTGCATCCGAAACACCCGCACTTCGTTCAGTTGAAGAAAAAGCTGGCTGATCTGCGTGGTGCCGGCGACGGCAAACCGCGCATCCGGATTCCGGACGGCCCGGCGCTGCGCACGGGCGTCGAGCATGAGCAGGTTGCCCTGCTCCGCAAACGGCTCGACGTGGCGGCACCGGACGATGGCAAAGCCAATACCTTCGACAAAGACCTCAAGGCCGCGGTGCTCAAATTCCAGAAGGCGAAAGGCATCAAGGCCGACGGCGTGGTGGGCAACGGAACGCGCCGGGCGCTCAACGGCCAGTCAAACGAGCAACTTGCCGTGCGGATTCTCGCCAATATGGAGCGCTGGCGCTGGCTGCCCGACGATCTGGGCGGAGACGCGGGGATTTTCGTCTGGGCCAATATTCCCGAGTTCCGCACCCGCATCGTACAGGCGGGCAAAGTGGTGTTCGACGAGCGTGTCATTGTGGGCAAGACCAACAAAAAAACGCCCGTGTTCTCCGACGTCATGGAATGGATCGAGTTTCACCCCACCTGGTACGTGCCGAACTCCATCAAGGTTGAGGATATCGGCCCGAGCCTGCGCCGCCCGACCAGCACTGTCGTGGATCGATACCACCTCAGGATCAATTGCGGTGCCCACGGCAGCGACTGGAGGAAGATCGACTGGAATGTGGTGGATATTCGCAGGTGCAGCGTCACCCAGCCACCCGGCGCCAAAAGCGTGCTCGGCGACTTCAAGTTCAAGTTCCCGAACGCCCACGCGGTCTACATGCACGACACGCCGGTGAAGCGCCTGTTCGGCACGACGACACGGACTTACAGCCATGGCTGTGTCCGCGTACAGAATCCGCGGCGGATGGCGGAGATCCTGCTTGAGCACGACA
Organism: Hyphomicrobiales bacterium; assembly: GCA_028280515.1. Taxonomy (GTDB): domain Bacteria; phylum Pseudomonadota; class Alphaproteobacteria; order Rhizobiales; family Methyloligellaceae; genus UBA2767. The sequence continues at coordinate 3,778 of JANQLP010000229.1, read as the reverse complement.
AGGGCATGAAATCATCGCGGATCGGCCAGATTCTGCAAGGCCCGAAGCGGCTGCACACGGAGAAACTCAAGACACATGTTCCCGTGCATATGACCTACTTCACGACGACCTTCGACAAGGACGGCAATTTCCTGACGCGCTCCGACTATTATGGCCATGACAAGCGGTTGGCACAGGCGCTCACGGGCAAGGGGCATCTTCTGCCCGCGCCGGTGATCGCCGTGAGCCGAAAGAAGCGTCCACCGCGCCAGCGCACGAGAACGGCGCAGGACACCCCCTGGAACAACGCGTTCAGCGCCAACTAGAGGGCCTGGGTCGCGACGGAAAACAAAAACGCCGCGGCCACGCCGCGGCGATTTCTGTCCGTTCAATCAAGGAAACGCTTGTCAATCCGCCTTGGCGGTTTCCGCCTTGAGGCGCTCCAGTTCATCCTTGATACGGAGCTTTTCACGCTTGAGTTCGGAGATGACAATGCTGTCGACTGAGGGCCTCGCCAGCTCATTCTCAATTTTCTGTTCCAGTGCACGGTGTTTGTCGGTCAATTCGGCGACATGTGCTTCAAGCGCCATTGGCTCCTCCGTATAATTCAGATTCGCAACCTTCTGATTTTCGCAAATCGACGGTTGTTTGTCCAATCACCTACCGAAAACGCCAAGTCTTCGCGCCTCCGAAGGACCGGGAGTGAGCGCCGAGACCTTGCACCAATTCAGATTCATCGCGATAATCCGCCTCGAAAGTTGACGGTTCATGTTTTGAGGGAAACACGAAGCGCAAGGGGCATTGAATGGAAACGGAGGAGCGGCGGCAGCTCCAGGAAAACCTGGCACGATTGAAGCAGGAGCATCGCGACCTCGACGGCGCCATCGCCGCATTGGAATCATCCGGGCATGGCGACCCTCTGCAGCTCAAACGGCTGAAAAAAAAGAAGCTTTACCTGAAAGACGAGATTGCGAGGGTCGAGGACCAGCTTTTGCCCGATATCATCGCCTGAGACCATCCGAAGCGCCACATGTCCCGAAGTCGGGCGCGCGGGTCAGCCTCTTTTGCGGCGTGCCTTGCCCTCATACATGATCCGGTCGGCACGGGTCATCGCACTCGCGTTCGTATCGTCCTCGCGCAACTGGCTGACACCCGCCGTCAACGACATCGGTATCTCCTTGCCTTCGAACACAAGCGAACTTGAGGCAAGCGCGCGCGCAAGTTGCTCCGCCTTCACCGCGGCCGCCGCTTCATCTGCGCGATGCAGGAGAATAGCGAACTCGTCGCCACCGAGCCGCGCAACCACATCGGAGCGGCGCACGTTGGCGAGCAGAATGTCGGACAGGTGCATCAGCGCGGCGTCGCCGGTGGTGTGCCCGTAGATATCGTTGATCGACTTGAAGTCGTCGAGATCGATATAGATCAGGCTGACATTCGTCCCATGGCGTTTCACATAAGCTAGCGTGCGCTCAAGTTCGCGGTCGAAGCCGCGGCGGTTGAGGACCGGCAGCAGCGCATCCTCATCGACCTTCGTTTCCAGTTCGGTGACGCGGCGTCTCGCGGCGACGAGCTCGTCCTTCAGACGGTCGAGCTCCGCCATGAGCTCGCTGACGTGCGGTTGCGCTGCCGGCGCAAGGTCGGAGCCAGGGACTTCATTCAGATTGGCGGCCTTCTGACCCATGCTCCGCCGGGCAGACGGCCCTTCGGTCAGTTCCGCCTTGCGCCGTGAATCTTCCGGCGCGGTCGCCTTTTTTGCGTTGCGTGCCATATCTGAAGGTTTTGGCCCCTTCGCTTGATTGCCGGCTCTTCTCGGGTCCCCACCCGCAGCCGTTTTGGCAAAATCTGGCCCGAAAGCCGTTAACAACCCGTTCACCGTGTTTTGCGCTCACCGGTTTCCAACAGAAATCGGGGCGCGTGCTTGCCAATCGATTCGCCGCCCCTATAATCGCGCGCTTCGCGGGGTGAGGGAAAGGCGCAAACATCATGGGCGATTCGCCGCCGCTCGTCGGCATCATCATGGGATCTCAGTCGGACTGGCCAACCATGCGCCATGCCGCGACGATCCTGGACGAACTCGATGTCACTTACGAGAAACGCATCGTTTCGGCGCACCGGACCCCGGACCGGCTCTACGACTACGCCAAGACGGCCCAGGAGCGCGGCCTTAAAGTCATCATTGCCGGCGCAGGGGGTGCGGCGCATCTGCCAGGTATGGCCGCCGCCATGACCGTGTTGCCCGTGCTAGGTGTCCCCGTCCGGAGCCGCGCCTTGTCCGGCGAGGACAGCCTGCTCTCCATCGTGCAGATGCCCGCCGGCGTCGCCGTCGGCACACTTGCAATCGGCGACGCGGGCGCCACCAACGCGGGCCTCCTTGCCGCGCAAATTCTCGCAACGTCCGACCCGGCGCTTGCCGAGCGGATTGCGAATTGGCGCAGGGCACGCACGGACGCGGTCGCGGAAATCCCGACAGACGATGACTGACACGCCCCTTTCCCCCGGCAGTACGATCGGCATTCTCGGCGGGGGTCAGCTCGGCCGGATGCTGGCCATGGCGGCTGCCGAGCTCGGCCTGAACTGCCACATCTATTGCGATGAGGAAAACGCACCCGCATATGAAGTCGCCGCGTACCATACGGTCGGCGCCTACGATGACGAAGCGGCCCTGCGCGCCTTCGCCCAGTCTGTGGACGTGGCCACGCTCGAATTCGAAAACGTACCCGCAGCGGCGATGGCAATGGTGTCGAAGGATGCGCCCGTCTTCCCGCCCCCGTTCGCGGTCGAGGTCAGTCAGGACAGACTTGCGGAAAAACGCTTCGCCCAAGAGCTCGGGATCGGTGTCGCGCCGTATCGCGAGGTGAAGTCGCTCGAGGAACTTGAGGCGGCGGTCGAAACGCTCGGGCGTCCCGGCCTTCTGAAGACCCGGCGTCTTGGCTACGACGGCAAGGGACAGGTGAAGATCACCGACGAAACCGACCTGGCCGAGGCACATGAGTTAGTGGGAGGCGTCGATGCCTTGTACGAACGGTTTATCGATTTCCGCTGCGAGGTTTCGGTGGTGGCGGTGCGCGGTCAGGATGGCGAAATGCGCTTCTACGATCCGTCCGAGAACCGCCACGAAAACCAGATTCTCGCGGAAACCCGCATTCCCGCTCGTGTTCCGGACGAGATCGTGTCAAACGCGACGGACATCGCCAGACGCATCGTCGAGGCCCTCGACTATCGCGGCGTTCTGTGCGTAGAGCTGTTCTACGGCGGTGAACGGGCCCCCGCCCCGCTGATCGTCAACGAGATCGCGCCGCGTGTGCACAATTCCGGCCACTGGACGTTGGACGCGTGCGCCGTCTCGCAATTTGAAAATCATATCCGCGCGGTCGTCGGCTGGCCGTTGGGGCCGTGCACGCGCCATGCGAATGCCGTCATGAAGAACCTGATCGGCGACGACGTGAAACAGTGGCTCGAGCTGGCACGCGAGGGGAACGCCGGCCTGCATCTTTACGGCAAGCGGCACATCCGGCCCGGACGCAAGATGGGTCACATCACATGGCTCAGCGCCATGAACGGGGAATGCTGACCGGAATTGGCTCCAGAAACCCTTGTCACGGGCCGTTTAGAGTTGGTTCAGACCTTTCATGCTATGGACAACGCTTCGCCCTTTTGTTACACGAAATCCAACCGGGGCTGGCCTCGCCGCTTACGCGTGCAGTGGGCCGCCGACTGACTAGCTAAATCTGAGAGGTACTGACCGGATGCAAGTCGTCGTCCGCGATAACAATGTCGATCAGGCGCTGAGGGCGCTGAA
>JANQLP010000233.1 GCA_028280515.1 Hyphomicrobiales bacterium | reverse complement strand
CGGCGATCCACCCTTTCTGGACGACCGCGTCCTTGCCGACATCCCGGTCCGGGGTCGCCATCACTTCGCCTCCTGGATGCCGCGCCTGAGCGTTTCAAGCGCGCTGTTGGAGGGTGGCTCCGTGCCCGGCGCCGGCGCAGCCTTGTCGGTGACCAGACCCTGGCCGCCATGGTCGTATGTGACGCCTTCCGGCAGGTTGTAACGGTGCTCGGGATCGGGCGCGACGAGGCTCTCGCCCTTCTCCTTCTTCTGCTCCCAGCCGAGCCTGTAGTGCTCGCCCAGCTCACCCTTGGCGAGGCGCGTGGGCAGAACCTTGATCGCGGCCTCATCGAGAATGCACGCCTTCTCGCACAGACCGCATCCCGTGCAGGCTTCCGAATAAACCACCGGTTCGAAGAAGGCATGCTTGCCCGAGCGCGGATTGGTCCGGTACTCAAGCTTGATCGCCTCCCCGCGCACCGGGCAGATGTTGAAGCAGACCTCGCAGCGCAGCCCCTGGAACGCGATGCAGGTTTCCTTGTCGATCAGCACCGCGAGGCCCATCTTGGCCTTGGTGATGTCGGTCAGGGCATGATCGAGCGCACCGGTCGGGCATGCGGGCACGCAGGGAATGTCCTCGCACATTTCGCAGGGTCCCGTGCGCGCGGTGAAGTACGGCGTGCCGCTCGCAACGTTCTCGCCCAACTCAGCCAGTTTGAGAATGTCGTAGGGGCAGTCACGCACGCACAGCCCGCACCGCACGCATGAGGCAAGGAACTCGCCCTCGGGCAGCGCGCCCGGCGGCCGGATGGCGTCGGCGGGAAGCGACTTTGCCCCTTCCGCGTGCATGGCCACGACGAGACCGACCAGGCCGACGCCGCAGGCGGTTTTCGCGGTGTCCGCAATGAACCGCCTGCGGCTGATGGGCCGTGTCCTGGTGCTCTTTTCGACCGGTGTGTCGTTCATCGCTCCGGCTCCGGGCCCGCGCTCCGGCTTACGCCTTCTCCACCTTGCAGGCGCACTTCTTGTAGTCCGTCTCTTTCGAGAGCGGGTCCGTCTGGTCCAGCGTCAGCTTGTTGACCAGACGGCTCGGGTCGAAGAACGTGATGAAGACAAGGCCTTCCGGCGGCTTGTTGCGGCCGCGCGTGTCGACCCGGGTGGTGACCTCACCACGCCGGGTGGAGAGCTTCACCTTGGAGCCGTTGCGCAGCTTGCGCGCCTTTGCATCCTTCGGGTTCATGTAGAGAACCGCGTCCGGGTAGGCCCGGTGGAGTTCAGGCACACGTTTCGTCATCGACCCGGAATGCCAGTGCTCGAGCACGCGTCCGGTGCAGAGCCACAGATCGTATTCCGCGTCGGGCGGCTCCGCGGCCGGCTCGTACGGGGCAGTGATGATGTTCGCCCTGCCGTCCGGCTTGCCGTAGAAATTCACGCCCTCGCCCTTCTTGACGTGCGGGTCGTAGCCCTCGCGGAAACGCCACAAGGTCTCCTTGCCGTCGATGATCGGCCAGCGCAGTCCGCGCGTCCTGTGATAGGCGTCGTAGTCCGCCATCTCGTGGCCCTTCTTCGGGATGCCGGGCACCGAGTTGAACAGCCTGTACTCCTCGAACAGCCCCTTCTGGACGTAGAAGCCGAAATCCTCGGACTCGTCGTTGTCGTAGCTGTTTCCCGCCTCGTCGGTCACCTGCGGCGCGGGGAACTTGTCGACCTGCCCGTTGGCGAAGAGAACCTCGTAGAGGGTCTTGTCGGCATACTCCGGCTTGGCGGCGATCAACTCGTCCGGCCATACGTCCTTGATCTTGACGTATTTCGAGAACTCGATGATCTGCCAGACGTCCGAGCGCGCCTCACCTGGCGGCTTGACCTGCTGACGCCAGAACTGGGTCCGCCGTTCGGCATTGCCGTAGCCGCCTTCCTTCTCCGTCCACATTGCCGTGGGCAGGATCAGGTCGGCCCCCATCGCCGAAATCGTCGGATACGGATCCGACACGGTGATGAAGTTGTCCGGGTTCCGCCAGCCGGGATACCCCTCGTCGTTCATGTTGGGGGCGGCCTGCAGGTTGTTGTTACACATCACCCAGAAGCAGTTCATCTTGCCGTCCTTGAGGGCCCGGTGCATGGCGACCGCATGGATCAGCGTCTTGCCCAGCTTCTTGTCGTTCGCGCGCGGGATCGTGCCCTCGGGCAGTTGCCACGTCTTCTCCGCGAACTTGCAGTGGGCGTCTTTTGCGACCACCAGGTCGGCGGGCAGACGGTGCGTGAAGGTGCCCACTTCACGCGCCGTGCCGCAAGCTGACGGCTGGCCCGTCAGCGAGAACGGGCTGTTGCCGGGTTCGGCGATTTTGCCCATCAGCAGATGGATGTTGTAGACGAGCCCGTTCACCCAAACACCGCGGGTATGCTGGTTGAAACCCATGGTCCAGTAGGACGCGACCTTCTTCTTCGGGTCCGCATAGGCCTTGGCCAGCTTTTCGAGTTGCTCGGGCGGCACCTTGCTCAGCTTCGACGTATATTCGAGCGTGTAAGGTTCGACCGATTTCGCATACTCCTCGAAGCTGATCTTCGAGAGCTTGCCCTTGCCGCGGTTCTTCGCCGCCTGCTCGCGCGGATCGTTCGCCCGCAGCCCGTACCCGATGTCGGTCGGCGTCTTGGTGAAGTTGACGTGCTTGTCCAGGAAGTCCTTGTCGTAGGCCTTGTTCTGGATGATGTAGTTGGCGATGTAGTTCGCGATCGCCAGGTCGGTCTGCGGTTCGAAGACCATGCTGTTGTCGGACAGCTCGAAATTGCGGTTTTCGAACGTCGACAATACGTGCACCTCGCACCCGGGCTTGGTCAGGCGGGTGTTGGTGAGCCGCGACCACAGTATGGGATGCATTTCGGCCATGTTCGCGCCCCACAGCACGAATACGTCCGCGTGCTCCAGATCGTCATAGCAGCCCGCCGGCTCGTCGATCCCGAAGGCGCGCATGAACGCACCCACCGCCGACGCCATGCAATGGCGGGCATTCGGCTCCAGGCTGTTGGAGCGGAAGCCGGCCTTGAGGAGTTTCTGGGCGGCATAGCCTTCCCAGATCGTCCATTGGCCCGAGCCGAACATGCCGATTCCCTTCGGTCCCTTGTCCTTGCGGGCCGCGACCCATTTCTCGGCCATGGTTTTGAAGGCTTCGTCCCAGCTGACTTCCTCGAAGTCGCCGTTCTTGTCGTACTTGCCGTTCGTCTTGCGCAGCAGCGGCTTTGTCAGACGGTCCTTGCCGTACATGATCTTGGTCAGGAAGTAGCCCTTGATGCAGTTCAGGCCCTTGTTCACGGGCGCATCAGGGTCACCCTGACTGGCGACGACCTGCCCGTCCTTCACGCCGACGAGAACGCTGCAGCCTGTGCCGCAGAACCGGCAGACCGCCTTGTCCCAACGAATGCCGTCGGCGCTCTGCGCCGTGGCCGGATTGATGGCGGGTGCCGCCAGACCCGCCGCGGACGCGGTTGCGGCAACCGCGCTCTGCTTCAGGAAATCACGTCTCGATGCGGAATAACCCATCTCCCTTGCTCCTCTATCTCATTCCCGAGTGGCGGACGGATCCGCGCTCTCATCCTCTTCCCTGTGGTGGAACACCAGCGCGGCGGAAAGGACGCCGTCCATCTGGTGGATTTCGAGAACGGCATCGCCCGGGTCCGACCCGTCGACATCTTCGACGGTGACCACGAAGCGGCCGTCCTTTGTCATTTCGTGCACCTCGACGCCCGCGAGCGCATTGAGCCGCTCGGCAACGTCGGTGATCCGTTCCGGATTGGCATGCACAAGGAGACCGTTGATGTTCATGGCACGGCCTCCTGCGCCTGCGTCTGGCGCATATCGATTGCATCGTTGGGGCAGATCACGGCGCACGCGCCGCATCCCGTGCATCGCGTCTCGTCGACAAGCGGCAGCGAACGCCCGTGCGTCATCAACCGGAACCTGATCGCGCCCTCTTCACAGTTTTCGTCGCACGCGCGGCAGGTGATCCCGTTGAACGAGAGACAGTTTCCCTTGATGTGGGCCATGACGTTCCACACATCGGCGTGGTCCTGGCTCAATGCCCCGGTCGGGCATGCTTCGGCGCATGCACTGCAGAAGGTGCAGGACGCCGAGCCAAACTCAAGCCTCGGAAAACCCGCTGCGTCGTGCCTGATCACATGCGTAGGGCATGCCGTGAGGCACTTGTCGCAGCGATCACACTGGTCGAGGAAAGCGTTTTCGGGGAGGCTGTGGGGAGGACGCAACACCTCCCGCGCCGGCATCATTCGGCCCCGTATCAATTCTGCTCGGCTGACTGAACCGTGCATGATTTGCGCCTCATGGACACTCGCGAAACGTGGCTTTTCACGCCTCGCATGCCCTCATTTAGATCATTTCTAATTGTCCCACGTTCAGCACTCGCGAACATTGACTGCGGTTAAGCTGAAGGCTCAGCAATTGGGCTAAGAACGCCGTTCGAGACGCATCTGCAGGAGGACAAGCAAGATGGCGGAGAAACTCCCCAAGGCCGTGGAAAGCCTGATGGACAAGCATGAGGACGTCTGGAAGGCCTACTCACAACTCGGCGCGGCGGTCGCCGAGGCCGGGCCGCTCGATGCGAAGACACGCCGTCTCATCAAACTGGCGCTGGCCATCGGCGGAGCATCGGAAGGCGCCGTGCATTCCCATGTCCGCCGCGGACTGGCCGAAGGGTGCTCGGCGGACGAGCTCCATCAGGTCGCCATTCTCGCCATTCCCACGCTCGGCCTGCCGCGCTGCATGGCGGCGCGCACCTGGATCGACGACGTTCTGAACAAGGCCTGAGGCCGTCAGGCCGCAGACTGCAGCTCCTTCAGTATCCGCAGCCGCTCAACCGCGGCGGCTGCCAGCCGTTGAGCCTCAGCCGTCACCTCAAGGTCCAGCGAGGCCTCGAACACGCGATCGTAATAGTCGAAAATACGGTCGGCCTCGAAGGCGACCTTGGCCACGTCGCCCGGCGTGACAGGCCCTTGCATCCCCTTGCGGAAGGATACGCTTTCAAGGCGTTTCAGAGCGTTTCGCAGACGCCGGGGCGGCTCTGACGATTCGACGGTCCGTTCCAGCTCGCCGACCAGATGCGCGGTCGCCCCAATCACCCGGGCCAGTTCAATCGCCGCATCTTCGAACCGTTGGCATAGCGCCAGAAAGTACCGCTCTATCGCGAGCGCCACGTGCGCCAGGTCCTCGTACGAATCGATCCGCCGGACATCGGGAAACTGGGCGACGCTGTTCGCCAGCCGATCCGCGTGAAAGGCAAGCCGCCGCTGCACGCGATAACGCGCGGCCCGGTCGAGACAGGCGCGCGCCTCGAGGCCGAGAGCATTTCGCAGGTCCTCATTTTCGATTGGAAGGCTTAAGGACGTCAGGTCCTCGAACAGTTGCACCTCGTTGCGTACGGCATAGGCCCAGACCGCGTAGGCATTCCAGACGGCCGCGAGTTCCGGCTCATCGACCTTGTCATCTGCGGCCGATGCCGACCCGTTTGCTTTGACCGGTTTGGACCTCGCAGCAGTCGCCAGCCTTGCCGATTCGCCTTCCTTGATGAGCGTTCGAAAAATGTCCTCAAGATCGTGCGCCCCGATCTTTCCCATCTCCGAGGCGAGGCTTTCATAACGCGCGACGAGCCGCCTCCGCAGCGCGTGCACGGTCGCGTTGAACTCATCCTGGCTCAGGATCATCTGATGGCGTCGTGTTGTGATCATGACGGGCATCGGTCGAAGACAGCAACACGGCGGATGTTCTCATCAGACGTGAACGGTTGGGTTGACCATAGTCAAGTATGCGGCGGACCGGGAGAGCTACCATTATCGGCAGGAGTTTTTGCGCGCATCGAACTCCTTGAATGAGCGCTCATCAAACGGCATTGCCGCGAGAAGGCTATGCAGCACAACGCAGTTTCCCGGTGGCTTGTCTTCGTCGCGCTGGCGCTTGCGTTGATCTTCGCGGGATCACACACCGGACACGCTCAGGGACAATTCGACCGGCTGATCGGCAAGCTCGATCTGCAGCGCGTCTTTCCCGGCGCGGTGCGCATCGGAAACCCCGAAGGCAGTCCACCGGTTGTTCCGGTCGAGATCGACGGAAAGACCGCCGGCTATGTCTTTCTGAACTCGGATTTCGCGGGCGCCACGGGGTATTCGGGCAAACCGATCTATGTGCTGGTCGGTATGGACCTGCAGGGCAAGATCACCGGCGCGCAACTCGTCAAGCATTACGAACCGATCGTCCTGATCGGTATTCCGGAATCGAAGATAACCGAGGTCATCGACGGCTACGCCGGCCGGGACATCGTCGCGTTGGCGAAAGGCACGGTAGAGGACCACAGGATCGATATCATCAGCGGCGCGACCGTGACCATCATGGTCATCGACGACAGTATTCTGCGCTCGGCGATCAAGGTCGCGCGGCGTTTCGGACTTGGCGGCCTCGAACCGGAGGTGAGCGCATCCGCAGGCCCGAAGCGAGAGCTGGTCAACGGCGAGAAATCTGCCGAAGCCTGGGCAAAACTGGTCGGCGACGGTTCAGTACGCACGCTGAACATCTCGATCAACGACATCAACACGGCCTTTGAGCAGTCCGGGGACGCCATCGCCGCACAGAGGCGCGAGGACGGCAATCCGGACGATGTGTTCATCCACCTCAGCACCGGGCTTGTCTCCGTTCCCACCATCGGGCTCAGCCTTCTGGGCAAGAACGAGTTGAACAATCTCGAGAAGGCGCTCGCAACCGACCAGCACGCGATTTTGCTCGCGGGACGCGGACGGTATTCGTTCCGCGGATCCGGCTTCGTTCGCGGCGGCATCTTCGACCGGATTCAGCTGATTCAAGGGGACAACTCCGTCCGCTTCCGCGACAAGGACTACAAACGGCTGCGGCGCGTCGCTGCGGAGGGCGCACCGGACTTTCAGGAAGTGGCCCTCTTCACCCTGCCAAAGGGTGCAGCCTTCGACCCGACAGAGCCGTGGCGTATCGAACTCCTGGTCGGCCGCGACACAGGGCCGACGGACAAGGCGTTCCTCACCTTCGATCTGGGTTACCGGACACCGGACCGGTTCATGCGTGTCATCCCGCAAAAGACAGCGGCTCCTGCTCCCGACGCCCGGCCGAGCGAAGGGGCGAACACAGCCTCGGCTCTGGGCCGGGCACCGGTCTGGAAACGGTTGTGGCACGAGAAGGCCGTCGAGGTGGGTATTCTCGCGGTCGCGCTGGCGCTTCTGACGCTCATCTTTTTCTTCCAGGACTGGCTCGTCCGCCGCGCCCGGCTGGCGGACTGGGTCCGGTTGGGCTTCCTTGCCTTCACACTGTTCGGGGTCGGGTTCTACGCCAACGCCCAGCTCTCCGTCGTCAATGTGATGACATTCTTCAACTCGCTGATCACCGATTTCCGCTGGGAGTACTTTCTCCTCGAACCACTGGTCTTCACGCTGTGGTTCGCCGTCGCCGCCTCGCTCATGTTCTGGGGACGCGGCGCCTTCTGCGGCTGGCTGTGCCCGTTCGGTGCGCTTCAGGAACTCCTGAACCGGGTGGCGAAAGCGGTGCGGATCCCTCAGATCGAGGTGCCGTGGGGCCTGCACGAACGGGTTTGGGCGTTCAAATACATGATCTTCCTGCTGCTGTTCGGCGTCTCACTCTATTCACTGTCGCTGGCGGAGCAACTCGCCGAGGTGGAGCCGTTCAAGACGGCCATCATCCTGAAGTTCGAACGCGAATGGCCGTTCATCCTGTTCGCCGGCTCGCTGCTGTTTGCGGGTCTGTTCATCGAGCGGTTCTATTGCCGCTATCTGTGCGCGCTCGGCGCGGCGCTCGCCATCCCCGGAAAGCTGCGCCTGTTCGAGTGGCTGAAGCGCTACCGGCAATGCGGCGCGCCGTGCCAGCGCTGTGCCGCGGAGTGCATGGTTCAGGCCATTCATCCGACGGGGCAGATCAACCCGAACGAGTGTCTCTACTGCCTGCATTGCCAGGTCGTCTATCACGACGCGCACAACTGCCCGGTCGTCATTCAGCAGCGTCTTCGGGCCGCGCGCCGTGATCTTTCACCGCTGGCTGCCAGCACATCCTCATCGAGCCAGGCGTCATCAACAAGGGGTGGGAGAACCCCAGGCCGGACGCCCAAGGCTTCAACCACGTGATCGTTTTCAAGAGAAGGAGTTGATCCATGGCCAATCTCAAAAACCTCAAGGAGAAGAAGGACAAGGCAAGGGCGCTGATGAACCGGCGCGACGTTCTCAAGACGCCGGCCACGATGGCCGCGCTCGGAACACTTGCCGCGGCGGGCGGCGCGACCGGCGGCGTGCTCTCGGCGGGGCTGCTCGGCACCGCCCAGGCGGCGGAGTCGAACAAGGCCCATGTGGGCCCCGGTGAGCTCGACGAGTATTATGGCTTCTGGTCCAGCGGCCAGACCGGTGAGTTGCGGATTGTCGGTGTCCCCTCGATGCGCGAACTGATGCGGGTGCCGGTGTTCAACCGGTGCAGCGCCACCGGCTGGGGCCAGACCAATGAGAGCATCAAGATTCTGACCGAGGGACTCCTGCCCGAAACCAGGGAGTATCTCGCCTCGCACGGAGGGGTCTGGATGAATGGCGATCTGCATCACCCGCACATGTCGTTCACCGACGGAACCTATGACGGGCGCTACCTGTTCATGAACGACAAGGCAAACACGCGCGTCGCGCGCGTGCGCTGCGACGTCATGAAATGCGACAAGATCATCGAGATTCCGAACGCCGCCGACATACACGGCATGCGGCCTCAGAAGTTCCCGAGGACCGGCTACATCTTTGCCAATGGCGAGCATCGCATTCCGATCCCCAACGACGGCAAGATCCTCGATGATCCGTCGAAGTATCACTCGATCTTCACAGCCATCGACGGCGACAAGATGGAGGTCGCCTGGCAGGTCATCGTCGACGGGAACCTGGACAATTGCGACGCCGACTATCAGGGCCTCTATGCGTTTTCGACCTGCTACAACGGCGAGGAAGGCGTGACGCTCGAGGAAATGACCGCGAATGAGCAGGACTGGGCGGTTGTCTTCGACGTCAAGGCCATCGAGGCCGCGGTGAAGAACGGTGACTTCGAGGAAATCAGCGGTGTGCCGGTTGTCGACGGGAGGAAGGGCTCGAAATACACCCGCTACATCCCGATCTCGAACAGCCCGCACGGCTGCAACACCGCGCCGGACGGGCAACACGTGGTCATCAACGGAAAGTTGTCGCCGACCGTTTCGGTCATCGACGTCACGAAGTTGCCGGACGTCTTTGCCGACAAGATCAAGCCGCGCGGCTGCATCGTGGCCGAGCCCGAGCTGGGTCTTGGACCGTTGCATACGACGTTCGATAACAAGGGCAATGCCTTTACGACGCTGTTCCTCGACAGCCAGATGGTGAAGTGGGACATCGAGAAGGCGAAACAGGCGTTTCAGGGCAAGAAGGTCGACCCGATCATCCAAAAGGTCGACGTCCATTATCAGCCTGGCCACAACCACGCCTCCATGGGCGAGACCAAGGAGAGCGACGGCAAGTGGCTTGTCTCGTTGAACAAGTTCTCCAAGGACCGCTTCATCAACGTTGGCCCACTCAAGCCCGAGAACGAGCAGTTGATCGACATCTCCGGCGAAAAAATGGAAGTGGTTCACGACGGTCCGACGTTTGCGGAACCGCACGACTGCATCATCGTCCGCACCGATATCGTCAACCCGAAAACGGCATGGGACCGCAACGACCCGACCTGGGAAGATGCGCGGGAGCAGGCCAAGAAGGACGGCGTCGATCTGGACTGGGGCGAACACGTCATTCGGGACGGCAACAAGGTGCGCGTCTATATGCACTCGGTCGCGCCGAAGTTCAGCCTCGAAAAGTTCACCGTCAAGCAGGGCGACGAGGTCACCATCTATGTCACCAACATGGACGACGTGGACGATCTGACCCACGGCTTCTGTCTCGCAAACTACGGCGTTGCCATGGAACTCCCTCCGCTGGCGACCGCCTCGGTCACGTTCATCGCGGACAGGCCCGGCGTGCACTGGTTCTATTGCCAGTGGTTCTGCCACGCCCTCCACATGGAGATGCGCGGTCGCATGATGGTGGAGCCGAGGGCTGCATAAATGACGACGCTGCGTCCGCTCAGTTGGGGCCGCTCGCAGGCGGCGGGGCTCCTGGCCCTGCTCGCCGCGGGCGTCGCCCTGCCCTGCGCGGGCGCAGCAAAAATCTGGGACGTCGAACCCGGCGGGACAAACCTCACAGACACGCTCGCGCATGCCGCGCCCGGCGACCGTCTCAACCTGCGCGCGGGGATTCACCGCGGCCCAATCATTGTCGGCACATCCATTCAGATGACGGGCACGCCCGGCGCCATCATCGAAGGAGACGGCAACGGTCACGTGATTACGGTGGACGCCCCGGACGTGACGCTACGTGGTCTGGACGTGCGGAAGTCAGGCGGCCTTCTCGAAACCGAGGACAGCGGCATCTTCGTCACGAAAAAGGGCGACCGGGCGCGCATCGAAGGCAATATGCTGACTGGAAACCTCATCGGGGTTTATCTGAAGGGCCCCAAGGATGCGTGGGTGAGCGGCAACCGGGTCCGTGGGCGTGAGGATTTGCGCCTCAACGAGCGCGGCAACGGTATCCATTTGTGGAACACGCCGGGCTCGGTCATTGAAGATAATGACGTGTCCGGCGGGCGCGACGGCATTTTCGTCACCACAAGCAAGCGCAACGTGTTCCGCGGCAACCGGTTTCGCAATGTCCGCTTCGCCGTCCACTACATGTACACGAACGACAGCGAGGTGAGCGGCAATGTCTCGGTCGGCAACCACCTCGGCTACGCCATCATGTATTCCTCGCGCATCCGGGTTACCGGCAACCGGTCGGAAGGCGACCGCGACCACGGCATTCTCCTGAACTATGCGAACCGGTCGGAATTCTCCGGCAACAGCGTGACCGGCGGCGCCAAGAAATGCGTCTTCATCTACAACGCCAACAGGAACAGTTTCCGGGACAACCGGTTCGAGGGATGCGGCATCGGCATCCACTTCACGGCCGGGTCGGAGCGCAATGTCATCTCCGGCAACGCGATCATCGCCAACCGCACGCAGGTGAAATATGTGGGTTCGCGCTTTGTCGAATGGTCGGAAGGCGGCCGCGGCAACTACTGGAGCGACAATCTCGGCTTCGACCTGGACGGCAACGGCAGGGCCGACCAGCCTTACCGCCCCAACGACATGGTCGATCAGCTCGTCTGGCGGCACCCGTCCGCCAAACTCCTTCTGACGAGCCCCGCCGTGCAGATGCTGCGCTGGGCGCAGTCGGCGCTTCCGGCGCTCTTCCCGGGCGGCGTGACCGACAGCGCGCCCCTCATGCATCCGCCCGCGGTACCGGCTCATGAGGAGAAGTGAGATGGCCGCGGACCGCAGAATGCCGGATGGCCCCGTGAGCAAACAGGCCGCACCTGCGAGCGTGGATGCCGCCGGCTTCGGCGTCCGGCTCGACCGCGTGTCGAAGGCGTATGGCCCGCAGAAGGTGCTGAAGGAGATCAGCCTCGATATCGCTCCGGGCGAATGTCTGGCGTTGCTCGGGCCGAACGGCGCCGGCAAGACCACGCTGTTCAAACTGCTGCTGGGGCTGGTGCGCCCGGACGGCGGCGCGCTTGAGGTCGATAGCGTGCAGTCCACCGCGCCCGTCTTCCGATCGCACCGTGCGGCCATCGGTTTTCTGCCCGAGAACGTCTCCTTCCACGACGCGATGACGGGGCAAGAGCTTCTGACGTTCTATGCGCGCCTCAAGGGTGTGCCGGCGGCGCAGTGTCCGGATCTCCTGGAGCGGGTCGGACTTGCCGACGCCGCGTCACGACGCGTTGCCACCTACTCCAAAGGCATGCGGCAGCGCCTCGGCCTCGCTCAGGCGCTGCTCGGGCGCCCGCGCCTGCTCGTCCTCGACGAGCCGACAACCGGCCTCGATGCGGCATTGCGGCAGACCTTTTTCGACATCCTGCGCAACTTCAAGGATGCCGGCGTGACGATCGTCATCTCCTCTCACGCCCTGACCGAGATCGAAGCACGCGCGGACCGCTACGCCATCCTCCAGGGCGGCCGGATGACCGCCATCGGCACGCTCGACGCGCTGCAGCAGGAGAGCGGCCTGCCGGTTCGCATTCGCGTGCAGATCCCAACCGGTAAACTGGCGGCGCTGCGCAAGATTATCGCCAACCGGGGCACGCTCTCCCCACAGTCGGACGGGCGTGTCGAAATCGCCTGCGCGCCTGGCGACAAGGTCGCACTGATCCGGGAGATCCTCACATCATCGATCCCGGTCTCGGACATCGAGGTCCGCTCATCGAGCCTCGAGGACGTTTACGCGCACTTTTCAGCCCGGGGAGGCCAAGCATGAGCGTCGTGTTCACACTGGCCCTGAAGGAGTTCCGCGACGGCATGCGCAACCGCTGGGTCGCGGCGACCATCGTCCTGCTGGCGGGTTTGACCCTTGCGGTAGCACTGCTCGGCTCCGCGCCCGTCGGCACGACCAAGGCGTCGAACCTGGCAGTGATCGTGGCCAGCCTCTCCAGCCTCTCCGTCTATCTGGTGCCGCTGATCGCGCTCATGCTGGCCTATGATGCGATCGTCGGCGAGGCGGAGCGCGGGACGCTGCTTCTTCTGCTGTCCTATCCGGTCAGCCGGTGGCAGATCATCGCCGGCAAGTTCCTCGGCCATCTTGCCATCCTGACGGTTGCGATCGTTGTCGGCTACGGGGCGACCGCCGCCATTGCGTCCTATTCGTACATCTCAGCGGGCGAGATCCAACCGCTCGTTTCCCTCATCGGCAGCTCGATCCTGCTCGCAGCGGTCTTCCTTGCGCTCGGCTATCTCCTCAGCGCCATGGCGCGCGAACGCGCGACGGCGGCGGGGATGGCCGTGGCCCTGTGGCTGGCGATGGTGCTTCTTTATGACTTCGCGCTCATCGGCCTTTTGATGGCCGACACGGGTCATCTCGTCGGCGAGCGGACCTTTGCGAGCCTTCTGGTTCTGAACCCGGCCGATGCGTTCCGTATCTTCAATCTGAGCCAGCTTGGCGTCGGTTCGGTCGCCGGACTTGGCGGGCTCGGCGCAACCGTGGCTATACCGCCTGCCGTGGCGCTCACATCGATGGTGCTGTGGGTCGTCGCGAGCGGCGCACTGGCCTACATCCGGTTTGGCAGGAGGGATCCATGAGACCAATCGCTTCGAAACTCCTCGTCTGCGCGGCGCTGGCATTTGCGCTCACCGGATGCCTTGAAGAGACGACCGCCGAGCTGCCGCCGCCGCAGGAGATCAGCCGCGACGCCGTCGGGCACTATTGCGGAATGATCGTCGTCGACCATCCCGGCCCCAAGGCCCAGCTCTTCATTGCCGGCCTCGAACACCCGGTCTGGTTTTCCTCCGTCCGCGACGCGTTCGCCTTCATGAAACTGCCTGGCGAAGCGAAGAACGTCCGCGCCATCTACGTGAACGACATGGGCAAGGCGACCAACTGGACGGCGCCCGAGGACGGAACCTGGATCGATGCCCGGAAAGCCTATTTTGTGCTCGGCAGCGACCGCCGCGGCGGCATGGGCGCGAAAGAGACCGTGCCCTTCAGCAACAAGGAGACGGCCAACGCCTTCATCGCGCGGCATGGCGGGACCATCGCCGCCTTCTCCGACATTCCGGTGGATTACGTTCTCGGCGACGACGAAGAGCCCTCCCCGCGCGGCAGTCATAACGGCGATCGGGACGATCACGGGGCGAAAAACCAAGGCAGCGAAAGCTGATGCAAAGTTCACCGCACATCTGCCGCCGGCGCATGCTGCAGGTGACCGCGGCGGCCTGCGGCGCCCTCCTGCTGACGGCCGGCGCGCGGACCGAGGCGCGGCACCTCGCGCCCGTCACGTGGCGCGGGGTCGCGCTGGGCGCACCGGCGGAGATCAAGCTTTATGCGGAGAGCGAGGCGGCGGCCCGGCCCGTCCTGCAACGCACCGTCGCCGAAATCAGAAGACTGGAGGCCGTCTTCAGCCTTTATGTGGCCTCCTCCGCCCTCTCCCGGCTCAACCGGGAGGGTGAGCTCCGCCATCCGCCCCTCGATCTCGTGCGTCTGGTGAGCACGGCGAAAGGCCTCAGCGCGGCGACGGGCGGCGCGTTCGATCCGACCATCCAGCCGCTCTGGACGCTTTATGCCACGCACTTCGCACGCAACCCCCATGCGCGCGCGGGCCCGGACTCTTCGGCGCTGGCGCATGCCGTGTCCCGTGTCGACTGCCGCGCGGTGACCGTGACGGAGGACCTGATCGCCTTCGACCAGGACGGCATGGCGCTGAGCCTCAACGGCATCGCGCAAGGCTACATCACCGACCGGGTCGCGGATATTCTGCGCGGACACGGCTTTGAACACGTGCTGGTCAATCTGGGAGAGATTCGCGCGCTCGGATCACACCCCGCGGGCCGGCCCTGGAACGTCGCGATCGATACGGGCGATCATGGCTCGCACGAGCGCACGCTCACGCTCTCGGGCCGCGCGGTTGCCACGTCGGCGCCGCACGCCACGCCCATCGGCGCCGCGGGCCGCACCCATCATCTGTTCGACCCGCGCGATGGCTCCTGCGCTTATTTCCATAAAAGCATGACCGTGACCGCCGACACGGCGACCCTTGCCGACGCCTATTCGACGGCGTTCGCCGTCATGCCGTGGGAGAAGGTCAAGAGGCTCGCCGACGCGCGATCTGACCTGCACGTCCACGCGCTTGATCTGCGCGGCGCCTGGCGCACCGCCGGGCGCGGCTGAGCGCAAGCCTATATGGCGACGCCCGCGTCCCGCAGCACGGCATCCATATCGTGGAAATGGATGTGCCGGTCGTCGACCTTGAGCAGACCGTCGTCCTCGATGCGGCGGATGAGACGCGAGACCGATTCCGGCTTCGCCCCGATCAGGTCGGCGAGTTCCTTCTTCTTGATCGGCAGGACCAGCGTCGGGCTGCCCTTCTCGTCGCGCTGCCCGAGCTGTTCATAGAAGACGGCCAGCACGTGCAGGAACCTGGACCGCATGGTCATGGTCAGGCTGCGCGCATATTCGCCCTCGACCATGCTGAGATCCTCAAGCGCGTGCTCGAGGAACTTCTCGCCCAGCAGCGGGTTGTTTTCCAGCAGTTTCCGGACTGTCGTGCGCTCGATGAAACAGGCGACGCTCGGGGACAGGACCTCCGCCGTGTTGAAATGGTCGCTGTTCGTCAGATAGGCGCGGTAGCCGATCGTGCTGCCGCTCTGGCACAGGCGCAGCAGCACCGATTTACCGTTTTCGTCGATCTGCCGCAGACCGATCAGACCGGACTGCAGGCAGAAAAGACCGTCGCCTTCATCCCCCTGCATATAGAGGGTTTCGCCCGGGGAATAGAACCGGCGGCGCTTCGACTGGTCGAGCAGGACCACCTGCTCGTCGTTGAGCGCCTGCCATTCGGTCGTCAGACGGGACGGGCAGACGGCGCACCCACCCGAAGAATCAGAGCATAACTTTGGCATGAACGATGCCCTTCACACGTAGTTGACCCACGAGCGGTGGTCTTCGGGCACTCAGATTGACTGAAGTCAATTAAACGCGCGTGGCGATCTGCCAGTGTGAACCACGATGATCGCAACATTGCCAACCGCTGCCGCCGATTCGACCAGTGATGACGAGCTGGTCATCGAAGCGGCGAAGCATATGATCGACCGTTTTGGCGAGCGCGCCTTAACCGAGGTCAAGCAGCGCATTGCCGAGCTCGATTTTTATGGCGAATCGGGCACCAGGGACCTCTGGAACCGGATTTACGCGACCGTCGAAGCGCTCCTGGGGCAGATGGCGGACCCCACGCGGCACTGAGCGGGCGCGTCAAAAACCGCACGATTCTCTCAGAAATCTCTCAGAAAATTGCCAGGCACAGGGGCCGGATTGGTCAACACCCGCCCTTCAGAGCGCGCGTGCGATGCTCAACAGATCGCCGAGCCCGTCGAGAAGGGTCTTGGGCGGACGCGCCCAGCCGAACTTCCATTGGACGCTCTCATTGACGTATTTGGCCGCCTCGATGCCTGAGTTGGCGGCGTCCATGTCCTGAATCTGCTCCGCGGGAAAACTCTCCGCGACATAGACCATTTCCGCGGCGGTGATCATGACCGCGGTCCGGTCGCCGGCGGCGCCCGCCTCGTCCAGTGTGGAAAAGACCACGTCCCCGGTCATCTCATGGCGCACGAGGTGAAGCAGGTCGCTCAGCAGGTCATTGAGCCGGTCGGCCCTGGCGGCGCGCCGCTGGTCCCCGATCAGCGCGTCGAGGCCGGCGACCTGCCGCTCCTCCCCGATGAGGCCGCGCTTGCGCAGCAACAGGTTTTCGACCGTGATCAGGAAGGCGTTCCAGGCTTCGAACCACGCCTCGTTGGAGATGTTGCGATCCATGTCGTCCACCCTCCCCCGCGCCACGAGCAAATGATGGACCCGCCCGGGCGTGCGAGACAAGACAAATGCAACCGGTGGGGGAGACGGTGGATCGCGAGTTTTCGACAACTCTCAAGACAAGGATCGCGGGAATCTTCGTTTGCTACCAGATTTAGGTGCGAGCCAGTTAGGCGTCCGCTTTGGATGGCAAAGCGGATACAAGACACGCCCACGCTTGGTGTCGGCCTCTCACCCGGAGCGGCCATTCCAACGATGACGGATTTCTGACAAACAATTTCTGCCGGTCGAATGTTTGTGGGTGGAGCTTTTTGCCGCGTATGATCGTGAAACGAACTTCCGGCTCTCCTGAGCCGTTTGAGGCAGAAAAAGGTTGTGAACATGGAAATTGTCCCGTCACTTGGCGAAATTATCGGCTATATCGCCTCAGGGCTTGTCTTTCTCACATTCTGCATGAAAACGATGATGCCGCTCAGGCTGGTTGCCATCGGCAGCAACGTCGCCTTTATTGCTTATGGTGCTTTCAACAGCCTTTTTCCGATCCTCGTTCTTCATAGTCTGCTTCTGCCCCTGAACATCTTTCGGACAAATCAAATTTGGCAGCTCATTCGCACAAGCGACGATGCAGAAAATACGGAACTCAATATCGAGGACCTTTTCCCATACATGACGGACGAGAAATTTCGCGCTGACGAAATGGTTTTCCGCAAGGGGGATGTGTCCGACAAGCTCTACTACATTGCCGAGGGCAAGATCGGGATTGAGGAGTATGGCGCCGAACTCGAAACAGGTTCCCTGTTCGGCGAAATCGGAATTTTCTCTGACGACAAAATACGCACGGCTTCTGCCCGCTGCTTGACCCATTGCAAGCTACTAAGCCTCACAGAAAAGCAGGTCCGAGAGCTTTATTTCCAGAACCCGAAGTTCGGATATTTTGTGATCAGGCTGATGGCACGGCGGCTAATCAGAAACGTGCGTGAGCTTGAGAAGACATCTTGAAGTCCGCTGTTCACGATTGAAAACCGAAAGGGGCCGAGATTGTCTCGACCCCATCTATTCAGTGCCGTATGTTTGAGATGGGCTATTGGCTCCTAACGGCCACTACCTAAACCAGTTCCGGATACTTCAATGTCTTTGAATATTGTTTGAGTTCGTGCTTTGGTTGTATTTGGGGTTACGAGGCATGTCTCAGAATTCACTCGAAAAAATAATATTGAATTCGCCGTACGATTATCCAAACCCTCACCGGGATATTGATGAACACGGAAAGCCTGAAGCATGTATGAATGCAGGTATCCGAATGGCCAGTGACCCTGCCAACACGGGTAAGGAAACCTGTTTGTCATTTTTGGAAAACCCAATATCAAGATCTCCGCAGTTGAAGATGGTCGAATCCGGCAGCCTCACCGGGATCGACGAGGAGGTTTGGCGCACGTTGAACAGCAACACCTCGCGCCCCTTTTTCCCAAGCCCTGTCAGGACGAATCGCGGTGAAGGCCATCAACCATCCGGAGGGTGAGGTGATGAAGGAATTTGTTTTTAGGGGGATCCAGAATGCTTCGGCTTGAAATTGAAGGTGCATGGGAACCGCAGGACTTCATCGAAATCCTGCAAGCAGTTGAGTCAATGTACTACAAACTCTCAATCCACAATTTGTATCGGCCTAAGCGCCCGCTCTTTTACATAGGAGAACTGGACTACTTTCATCGTATTGCACTCAGCGAAAGATCCTACGAATTTGCTTTAGACACTATGAACGGTCGACTCCTCGAGCGTGCCCGCTATGAATCCTCTTCATTTGAACGGTTAAAAGTACGCCGAATGGAATACGCCTCGCCGGGAGCGATTGATTTACTCGGAATCGGAATAGTCTGCGAGGCCATTGCCAATTCAATTGGGAGGATGGTGGTCTACTACAATGAAGCTCACTTGAGGCGAGAACGGGATGAACAAGCCACGCTCGAAACTGAACGCAAGCGCATTGAGGTGGAAAAAGAGCGCGAAACGCTTCGAGCTCTGAAAATAGAGAATGGACGAAATGCCCTTAAGCTAATGGACGACTATGGGGAAGATTACGAGGTGCTCATCCCGCTTCTTGTTCGTGATCAGGATGCATTGTCACAACGGATCGCCGAAGGGAAGTTAATCTCCGCAAAAACGTCGAAGAACGATGCATCTTAACGCAGAAGATGTAGACTTCCAGTTTGCCAATACGCTCACCAACTTGTCGATGAAGCGCAATAATGAACAGCCGAGACACGTAGCCAAGAAGAAAAAGAAGAAAGGTCGAAAGCGACAACAACGTGGTCCGCAGAAAATGCGCGGAGCTTTTCAGCCAATGCCGCCCAGACCTCTCAACCCGAAAACTGTCGAGACGGTTATCAGCAAGTTACCTGCGATGAGCTTTGATCAGATACGAACGATCTGGTCTAACGCCATTCGCTATGTTGCTGACGACGAGAACTCGGAAATGAAAGACGCAGCAAAAGAAATGCTCCTCGCTATCGGGTGCGAATGGAGTCAGCGCGCCGAAATGGGAATTGGTGCAGATGACTATTTTGATTGGCCGAGTACGGACGCGCCGGGTGGAACTGGACGCCTGAAATTATACAATATCCAACAAGATGGAATGCTCTCTTACCTTGGCTACCGCGTAGGACAAACACACGGTGTTCCCAGCAACATCCGCCGTGCCATTCTAAATCAGATCTTCTCGGGCCACTTGCCGCCCGTGTTCCCAGAACCCTACTTGAATGAATGGCACGCGCCAGGAAGTTCACTGCGCCTCAAGAAACTCGCAGAGACCATCGCTGCTTTGACGCGAAATGCGAAGCACCGAAAAGATGTCGATATGACAGACGCAGTACGTGCTTGGGAGCAGGACTTGAGGTTCCTCTATGACAAATACTACGTCGGCCACTTCCGTTTCGTGTGGCCCCTTACATCGGTAAATTAAAAATCTATTTGAGAAACAATCCAGGTGGCGCAGAAAGGAAGCCATGCAACAACGCCAAGAGCGGCGCGCCGAGCACAACAAAAAAGGTCTGTCGGCCAATCGCAACGACTGTTTCAAGAGATTGCAGGAGCAGATAGCCAACAATGAAAACGGACCACAAGTCTGACCGTCAGACTTTTTGCGGTCTGATATTCACACTATGTTCTTCAGCCTGTACGTGTAAGTGATTGAAAAGAATGGTAGGCGCACGGGGACTCGAACCCCGGACCCGCTGATTAAGAGTCAGCTGCTCTACCAACTGAGCTATGCGCCTGAAAGGGGTGGACGGAACGTGGGCGTCCCTCACGCCCTTCCCATATCACTCAAAGCGCGAGCCTGTCCAGCAGGCCGCGCGCGCGTCAGAGGACGCCGATCTCGTGGCGGCGCAGGCGCGTGCGGCGGTGGACATGGGCGTTGAGCACTAGGCCGAAGCCGAACATCAGCGTGATCATCGACGTGCCGCCGTAGGACACGAGCGGCAGCGGCACGCCGACCACGGGCACCAGCCCCATGACCATGGCGACGTTGATGAACACGTAGACGAACAGGGTGATGCCGACGCCGGCGGCGACGAGGCGCGCGAACTGGCTCTGGCAGCGCACCGCCATGTAGACGATGGAGAGCAGCACCAGCAGGTAGACGATCAGCAGGCTGACCGAGCCGATGAACCCCATCTCCTCGGCGAACATGGTGAAGATGAAGTCGGTGTGCTTTTCGGGCAGGAAATTGAGCTGGCTCTGGGTGCCCTGCATGTAGCCCTTGCCGGTGACGCCGCCTGATCCGAGCGCGATCTTGGACTGCAGGATGTGATAGCCCGCGCCGAGCGGATCCTGGCCCGGGTCGATGAAGGTCAGCACCCGCGCCTGCTGATACTCATGCAGCAGATTCCAGACGAAGGGCACCGCGCCGAGGACGCCGACGATGCCGAACACGAAATAGATCCAGCTGGCGCCGGCGAGAAACAGGAGACCCCCGCCCACGGCGGCGAACAGCACCGCGGTGCCGAGGTCGGGCTGAATGACCACGAGGCCGACGGGCACGACGATCATCAGCACCGGAAGGATGAGCGCCAGCGGGTTGGAGATGTATTTGGCGGGAAGCCACTCGAAATAGCGCGCCAGCGCGAGCACCAGCGCCACCTTCATCAGCTCCGCGGGCTGAAAGCTCAGGTGTCCGAACTGCAGCCAGCGCTGCGCGCCGCCGGACTCGACGCCGATCAGCGGCACCGCCGCCAGCAGGGCGAGCGCGACGAAATAGACCGGATAGGCGAGCCGCACCCAGACCCGGATATCGGTGAGCGCGACCGCGAACAGCAGCCCGAGGCCGAGGCAGTAGCGGATCACATGGGTTTCCGCCCAAGGATCAAACGAGCCGCCGGCGACCGAATAGAGCGCCGCCGCGCCGACGCAGGCGAGGCAGGAAATCAGCAGCACGAAGACCCAGTTGAGGGCGAGCAGCTTCTCGCCAAAACTCAGACGCGGCGCTTCGAGGGGGCCGGCGAACATCTCAGCTCTCCCCTCCGCGTGCCGTGCCGCCCGCCGTCTTGCGCTCCGCGTCGCGGGAGACGTAGCCCGGTTTGCCGACCGGATCGCGCTCCATCAGCGCCGTCATGATATCGCGCACCACCGGCGCGGCGGCGCGCGACCCGCTGCCGCCATGCTCGATGATCGCGGCCACCGCGTAGCGCGGATTGTCCGCCGGCGCGTAGCCGACGAACAGCCCGTGGTCGCGCTGGTGCCATTTCAATGAACTGCTCTTGCGCCCGCTCGACGCGGAATTCACCTGGGACGTGCCCGTCTTGCCGGCCATCTCGACGCCCGCGATCGGCAACCGCGAGCGGCCCGCCGTGCCGCCGCCTTCATTGACCACCGCCCACATGCTTTCCCGCATGATCTCCAGATGCTCCGGCTTGATGTCCAGCGGCTCGGCCTCCGCGACCTGCTCGTCCGGATCGGGACGCACGATCCGCGGCACGACGGCGCGTCCGGTGGCGATGCGCGCGGTCATCACGGCGAGCTGCAGCGGCGTCGTCAGCACGAACCCCTGCCCGATGCCGGCGATAATGGTCTCGCCGCCATACCAGGGCTTGCCGAGGTTGGCGCGCTTCCAGCCCGGGGTCGGCATGACGCCCGGCTTCTGCAGCGGCAGGCCGAACTCATAGGTCTCGCCGAGGCCGAGCTTGTGTCCCATGGCCGAGAGTTTGGTGATGCCGATGCGCTCGGCGACCTTGTAGAAGAACACGTCGCACGATTCCTTGATGGCCTTGCGCACGTTTGTGGCGCGATGCCCGCGCTTCTTCCAGCAGCCGAAATAGGCGTTCGAATAGGAATAGCCGCCATAGCAGTGGAACCGCGTTTTCGTGGTGATCACACCGGCTTCGAGGCCGGCCAGCGCGGTGACCATCTTGAAGGTCGAGCCCGGCGGATACTGGCCGCGTATGGCCTTGTTGGTGAGCGGATCGTCCTCGGCATCGGCCATTGACTGCCACACCCCGTCCTTCAGGCCGTAGACGATGTCGTTGGGATCGAAGCTCGGGGTCGACGCCATCACCAGGACTTCGCCGGTGCGCACATCAAGGCCCACGGCCGCCGCGCGGCGTTCGTCCTTGAGCCGCTCCATGGCCGCCTTCTGGACCTCGGCGTCGATCGTCAGGACCACTTCGCGGCCCGGCTCGCTGGCGAGGGTTTCCAGCTTGCGAACGGCGTTTCCGTGCGCATCCACCTCCAGCTTGACCACCCCGGCCTTGCCGCGGAGTTTCGGCTCCAGGCCCTTTTCCACGCCGGTCTTGCCGACCCGGAAACCGGGCAGCCGGGTGACGGGGGCTTCCCTGACCTCTTCCCTGTCGGCGGCGCCGACATAGCCGACGATGTGCGCCATGTGGTGCCCGCCGTGATATTCGCGCACCGATAGGATGTCGGTGCGAATGCCGGGCAGGCCCGGCGCCATGACGTTGAGCTGTGCAAACTGCTGCCAGCTCAGCGTGTCGTCGACGACAATCGGGATATACGGACTCTGCCGGCGGGCAAGCCGCAGCACACGCGCACGCACGTTCGGGGAAACATCGATGATGTCTCCGAGCCGGTCGAGGGAATCGACAAGGTTCTGGGTGAGCTCCGGCAGGACGAACACGCGCATTCTGTCCGTGTTCGTCGCCACCGGCTCGCCGAACCGGTCGACGATCAGACCGCGGCGCGGCGCGAGGAGCTGAATATTGATCCGGTTTTCCTCGGCAAGCAGGCTGTACTTGGAGGACTCCACCACCTGCAGCTGCCGCAAACGCCAGCCAAGCACGCCGAACAGACCAATCTGCGCGGTGCCGAGCATGAGCGCGCGGCGGGTAAAGCGCCTGTTGCGGATCTTGATGTTGCGCGGCACCGCCATGATCTAGCGCCTGCCGCTGAAGATGGTTGCCGGCTCAAGCCCCAGGGACCGCCGCATGGGCCAGGCCACGAGCGGGAACAAGGCGATGGCCGTCACGCCCGCGATCACCATGGGCTGCCAGTCGATAACCCGCACGAAGTAAAGCGAGGCAAGGCCCCAGCCGGAGGCCGACACGGCGACCGCCGTCGCCGCGAAGGTAAGCCAGAGTCCGCCGAAATCGCGCCGTTTCACGCGCTTCCGGTACAGCCCCGCCAGCGTGTGGGTCAGCAGGAAGATCGCCGCCCAGTATCCAAGGGGGCCGGCCGTGAGGATGTCCATGATCAGACCGCCGGCGAACACCGACAGGCTCGGCAGCTCGTGGCCCTGCTGCACCGTAAGCACGAACACGAGAATGATCAGAAGGAGCGGCAGAATGAAGATCGCCGATTCCGGCAAGGCCCACGGCACCGCGGCGATCACCACCGCGACCAGAAGAACGGCACTGGGCATGACTCTCTTTATCAACCGTTCGTCTCCAGCAGCCCCGACTTAACGAGCCTGCACATCTTCCTTTACCTTGACGTGCTTGTTCCGCAGATTTGCCGCTTGCGGCCGCCCCTCGCCGTCGCGCTCGCCGGACGCAACCGTGTCGCCGGACGGGCGCGGCCCGTCCTGCGCGGCAACCACCGGCGACTCGTAAAACAGCACGCTCACATATTCGAGTTCACCCAGCCTTGCGTTGGTCTGCACCCGGTAGGGTTCGGCGGAACGGGACACCACGCCGATCTGAAGTCCGCGCGGCAGCATGCCGCCATGGCCCGAGGTCGAGACCGCGTCGCCTTCGTATACGGTGGCGCTGTCGGGAAGAAACTCAAGCCGCGGCTCGTTGGTGTTGTCGCCGACGAGAACGGCGCGGATCGCGGCCGGGCCCACGACGACCGGAATCCGGCTGTTCAGGTCGTTGATCAGAATGGCCCGCGAGGCCGTGTCGCCGGAGTGTACGATCCGACCGATGAAACCATCGCCGTCAACGACCGCATAACCGTTGCGCACGCCCTGCTCGCGCCCCAGATTAACGAGGACGCTTTTTGCGAACGGTCCGCGCGCATCGGCGATCACATGACCGCTCGCATATCTCAGCGCGGTTTCCTCGACCGCATTGAGCAACGAGTTCATATGCTCCAGCCGCCGCTCAAGGCGTTGCGCGCGCCACTGCCAGATCTTCAGTTTCTGGTTCTCTTCCTTGAGGCGGTCGAGTTCGTCGAACAGGTCCAGATAGTCGACGAGCTGTTCCTTGCTGCGCCGCGCGTAAATCGCCGGCTGCGACGCGGCATGCAGAATGGGAGAAAGCAGATCGGTAAAGATGCCACGGACTTCCCGGATCTGATCGTTTTCGAGCCGGCTGAAGACAAGCAGGACGAGGCTGGCGAAATACAAGGCAAAGAGCAGCCAGCCTCCCATCGAAGGCCTTTTGCGGCTCTGACTCAGATATGCGGCTTTCCTGCTACGCATAAACGCTCACTCGAAAACGCGGGACCATCCGCGTTTTGACGCGGGGCACCCGCCGCGTCGAATGGTGCCCCTGATGACTTCCGACTTTTCGAGCCTCCACCCCCCAACACGGATGGCGGCCCTATTGCACGTGTTCCAGCAACTCCTTGATGTCGTCGACACGTTCAAGCGCCTGACCGGTCCCGACGGCAACGCACCGCAACGGGTCTTCCGGGACGATGTATTTGACTCCGGTGTCGCGCGACAACTTCGCTCCGATCTTGTCGAGCAGCGCCCCGCCTCCGGTCAGATAGACCCCATCGTCATAGATATCGGCTGCCAGCTCCGGCTCGATCAACTCCAGCGCGACGCTCACGCCTTCGGCGATCCGCGCGAGCGGCAGCGAGAGCGCTTCGGCAATATCGGTCGGCGCGAGCGTGATCTCGCTCGGAATGCCCTTTTTCAGGTCGCGTCCCTTGATGTGAATATCGACCGCCTTGCCGTTGGCGCGGGTTACCGCCGTCCCGGCTTCGATCTTGATCTTCTCGGCGCTGTTCTGACCGATCAGCAGATGATGCTTCTGGCGGATATAACTGACGATGGCATCGTCGAACGCGTTGCCGGCCGTCCGGATTGACCGCGAATAGATCACGCCGCCGAGGGAAACCACGGCGATGTCGGTCGTCCCGCCACCGATATCGACGACCATCGCCCCGCGCGGTGCCGACACCGGAAGCCCGACCCCGATTGCCGCGGCAACGGGTTCCTGGATCAGGTAGACCCTGCGTGCACCAGCTGAGAGTGCGGCTTCCTGGACCGCACGGCGTTCGACCGGGGTCGCCTCGGCGGGCACGCAGATCATCACTTTTGGGCTGGTCAGTGTCCGGCGGTTGTGAACGAGGCGGATGAAATGCTTGATCATCTCCTCGGCGGCAACGAAGTCGGCGATGACCCCGTCGCGCATGGGCTGAACCGTCTGAACCGTGTCCGGTGTGCGGCCAAGCATGTCTTTTGCTTCGCGGCCGACGGCAATGACCTTCTGCGGTCCCTGGTCGGCGCTGAAAGCGACGACGGAGGGTTCGTCCAGAACAACGCCCTTGCCCGGCACATAGACAAGCGTGTCCGCCGTGCCAAGGTCGATGGCCATGTCGTTCGAAATGAACCCGACGAGACCAGAAAACATCGGGAAAAGCGCCTCCCGTACGCCACACATTACGCGAGCAGTTGCGAACGGCCCTACACCGGGATACGGCCCGGTTTCCTCCCTATCGGGTCCCGCTTGTGCTCAGAAACTCAAGATTCATCTTGAGGCATTTTCCGGGCTTGAGCAATGGACGACAACGAGATTCAAGCCACTCAATGGCAATTAAGGTTTACGCTGGACCGCGCCGCGCCCGCGACCCCGCTCCCGTCGTGCGTAAAGGCATGGGCCTATGTCCGTGCAGTCAAAAGGAAAACGGCCGGAGGAAACCTCCGGCCGCCTGAAATCCGTATGCCCCAAAAGGGTCAGCGTTTTTTTAAGACGCCATCATGCTCTTCGGTGCCGTCTTGGAGCGTTTGACGATCAGCTTGTTGAGCGCGCTGACATACGCGCGGGCCGAGGCCACCATGGTGTCGGTATCGGCGCCGCGGCCGGTCACGGTCTTGCCGGCTTCCTCTAGCCGCACGCTCACCTCCGCCTGCGCGTCGGTTCCCTCCGTCACCGCGTGCACCTGATAGAGCGGCAGCCGGGCGTCGTGAGGGACGATGTCCTTGATGGCATTGAAGATGGCATCGACCGGACCGTCGCCACCCGCCTCGCGCGTGTGGTGCGCCCCGTCGACGTCGAGCGTGATCGTCGCCTTCTGCGGACCGCCGGTTCCGGCGATCACGGTCAGGGCGACGACCTTGATCCTGTCGTCCGCACTGGCCATTTCATCGTCGACCAGCGCCTCGATGTCTTCATCGAAGACATGCTTCTTCTTGTCGGCCAGGTCCTTGAAGCGGACGAACGCATCCTCGAACGCGTTCTCGCCGATCTCGTAGCCCATCTCCTTGAGCTTCTCGCGGAACGCATGACGGCCGGAGTGCTTGCCCATGACCAGCGAGGACTCCTTGAGGCCGACGCTTTCCGGCGTCATGATCTCGTAGGTCTGGTTGTGCTTCAGCATTCCGTCCTGGTGGATGCCGGACTCGTGGGCGAAGGCATTCTTGCCGACAATCGCCTTGTTGAACTGCACCGGAAACGCGGTCACGCCGGCTACGAGCTTAGAGGCGCGCGTGATCATCTCCGGGTCCACGCCGGTCCAGTGCGGGATGATGTCATTGCGCACGTTCTTCGCCATGACGATTTCCTCAAGCGCCGCGTTTCCGGCACGCTCGCCGATGCCATTGATCGTACACTCGATCTGGCGCGCACCGGCCCGCACCCCGGCCAGGGAATTCGCGACCGCCAGGCCCAGATCATTGTGGCAGTGGGTTGAGAAGATGACCTTGTCGGCGCCCGGGACTCTTTCGATCAGCATTTTGATCAGGTCGTAATACTCGTCCGGAACCGAATAGCCGACCGTATCGGGAATGTTGACCGTCGTCGCGCCCGCCTTGATGGCGGCCTCGACACACCGGCACAAAAAGTCATGGTCGGTCCGCGTCGCGTCTTCGGCCGACCACTCCACGTCATCGGTGTAGGTCCGCGCGCGTTGCACGCTGGACGTGACCGCATCGAGCACCTCGCTCGGCTCCATCTGGAGCTTGTATTTCATGTGAACGGGGCTGGTGGAGATGAAGGTGTGGACGCGCGGGCGTTTGGCGTGTTTCACCGCTTCGCCGGCACGATCGATATCCTTGTTTCCGGCCCGTGCCAGACCCGCGACGACCGCATTCTTGGTGATCCTGGCGATCTCCGAGACA
This sequence comes from Hyphomicrobiales bacterium, assembly GCA_028280515.1. GTDB lineage: Bacteria > Pseudomonadota > Alphaproteobacteria > Rhizobiales > Methyloligellaceae > UBA2767. The sequence goes on along the minus strand of JANQLP010000233.1, from coordinate 3,999 downwards.
GCCTCGAAATCTCCGTTCGATGCGATCGGAAATCCGGCCTCGATCACGTCAACGCCCATCTCGTCGAGCACTTCGGCAACCTGGAGCTTTTCCTCCAGCGTCATGGACGCGCCCGGCGACTGCTCGCCGTCGCGCAAGGTCGTATCGAAGATGATGACGCGATCCTCGGGCTTACCCTTGGCCTGCGTCTGTTTCGCTTTCTTTTTCGAAGTCATGTGTCCGGTCCTGTGTTTGGCCGGGTCCAGAGATCGCGGACTCTCGGCTCACCTATCAGATCAGCTTTTAGAAGATTGTCTCCCCTGAGGACCCGTCCCGCATGCGCTGCCGGACCGTCGGAGCTCAGGGGCTCATAAGGAGAAGCTGGCCGATAAGGAGGCCGGCGATGAGAAGAAGCAGTGCAGCCTGGATCGCCGCATCGTTCTTGCGGTCCAGTTTCGCGGCTTTTGCCGACGGCCTGTTTGCCTTGCGCTGTCTCATCATCTCAACTTACCCGATTGAACGGGCCCGGGGCATCAGATTTGCCTGAAATGATTAAACCACCCAGTTCTTAACGCCCTGTTAACCAACAAAGGTGGGGGAAATCTAGTGCGCCCGGCTGCGGAGTGCAAGCCCGTTGCGGCAACGCAGCCGAACTCAGTCGGCGATTGTCCCGCCCATAACCGGTACCGCATGGCCACCGATACGGACCTTGGTGAGCTTGCCGCCCTCCATTTCGATCTCGTGGAAGATGTTGCTGGGCCGGTCCATTTCGTAGCCCTGTTCGATGATCCCGGCGTGGATCCCGTCAGGCGGCTTGTCGAACTTGGCAACGGCGCCCGCGAACGCAGCCGCCGCGGCGCCGGTTGCCGGGTCTTCCGGAACACCCAGTGTCGGCGCGAACATGCGGGCGTGGAACGCCGCGTCCTGATGCATCGTCTGGCGGCAGTAGAGATAGGCGTTCGGATGATCATGGTCCCCGAATGCCTCGCGCCAGTGCTGAAGCTGGGGTGCGGCGCGGGCGATGACCTCCAGGTTCGTGACCGGCACATAGGTGAACGGTACGCCGGAGGAGAACTGCGTCGCGACATGGTTTTCGAAACCAATCTCGTTGGGCGACAACGCAAGAGCCGCCGCGAGACGGTCGTTCGGGCTCGGGCGGCCCGTCTCTTCCGGCAGCACCGGCACGTCGAATTCCGCAAACGCGGTCTCGCCCGGCCGGAATCGCACGCCGACCCGAACCGGGCCGACGCCTTCCTCGAGCACAATGATGGCATCTTCCTCGCGGTCTGAATTTCCGATCTTCTGAGAGGCCAGGTAAATGGCCGTCCCGACCGTCGGGTGGCCGGCAAAGGGGAGTTCGCGTCCGGGGGTAAAGATGCGCACCTTTGCAGTGTGTGCCGGGTTATCGGGTGGCAAAACGAACACGGTTTCGGAGAGATTGAACTCGCGCGCGATGCGCTGCATGTCGTCACTCTCAAGCGCGCTTCCGTCAGGGACGATGGCCAGCGGATTGCCGGCGAAACGCGTATCGGTGAACACATCGAGTGTATGGAATTTGCGCGGCATGTGCCCCTCCTTGAGCCGCGCTGACCATACTCAAATCGCCGGGGGAAACAACAAAAGACCTCACCAAGGGCAAGGAGGTTGTGGAGGGTTTGCGGTGACGGGAAACCGGGTGGCGTCTAGCGCGCGGTGTTCCAGAGCTTGACCGCACCGGAATAAAGCGCACCACCGATCACACACGGTACGGCGACACCGGGAATGCCGCTGGCGCCCGCGACCACGCATCCGGTGGCGATGGCGACGGAACCGGCATAGCTGGCGCGGGTCCATTCCGTGTCTCCGGGATGCTTGGCCTTGATCTTCTCGATCGCCGCCTTGGCTTCTTTCTGGACGCGGTCCGCCTGGAAGCTCTCAGCGGCCTCGATCACTTCCTTAAGCGGCTCGGCTATTTCCGGCGACTGGTATTGCAGTTCCATCTTGTACAGGGAAAGCAGTCCGCGATCGCGTTCCGCATTGGCGGTCAGGGTCCATTTGGCCATGTTGCCGGCGGTGATCTTCCGCACGGCGTCCTTGCCTTCCTCGCTGTTGAATGCGGCGCGGAGCTTGGACCAGGAGAACTTGTCGGAACCCCGCACGTCGTTCGACCACGGCAAGGCGCTTATGATCCTGACCACCGGCGCGTTGTATCCGGTGGCGGCGTAATAACCCCACAAGGCGTCGATGACGAATGCACCGTCGTCCAGTTTCAGTTCATCCAGCGTCTTTTCCTTGCCGGAAATGTAATCGTTGATCAGCGGTTTGCGCAGCGGCATGCGGTTTTCGAACCTGGACATCAGCCGCGGCCATTCCGGAATCCCGGAATAGGCGATGGCGCGAATGATGATGCCCTGCTCTTTCGCCGGCATCGGGAACATCCGGGCAACGAGCCTGTCCGCTTTCGACTGGTTGGAGCCCAGAACGCCGGCAATGAACCCGATGAGCAGGCCGGCGTCTTCCTGCTTCTTGAACAATCCAAGCGTGTGCATGGCCTTTACGGCCGCAGGCACATCATGAGGTTGCGGGTCTTTCCGGTAGTCGTTGATCCACTGGAGCAGTCGGTCCGGGCTGGAAAAACGCGCATCGTAAGCGTGCGCGGGCGCGGAGACCGCGAAGAACAGAACGGCAAACACCGCGGTGGCCAAGGAACGCATACACATCTCCCCGTACACCCCCCACCCCCGAAAACCATCGGGCAAACGGCTCGCGCTTCTTGGTTTTTGCTTGAAGTTTAGGCGGTTACCGCTGCGGTATGGCTAAAGGAGCCAGATATTGATGTCAATTTAGTGGCAGCCTGGCGAACGATTATGGTTAACGCGTTCCGCGTCTTTCCAGGACAAACCCACATCAACGCAATTCCGCCGGAATCCGGCATCAGACTGGGCCAACCGGATGAGACCGGCCCCCTGATCATTTACGAGGAGGAACGAACATGGTTCGCAAGGCTATTCTCGTCGCGGCCACAGCCGCGTTTTTCGCAACGCCGGCCTTTGCCGGCAGCTGCCCGAAACACATGGCCGACATCGATGCCGCAATGCAGACCGCGCAACTGAGCGAGGCTGACAAGACCAAGGTCATGGAGCTGCGCAAAAAAGGCGAAGAACAGCACAATGCCGGCGATCACGCCGCTTCCATGGAATCGCTCGGCCAGGCCAAGAAGATCCTCGGCATAAACTAGAGAATTGCGCGGTTTTTCCGCGATTTCGGCGTGGGTTGCCCAATCCGCGCCACTTTTTTTCCCTGTTTCGGGCAATAAGCAAACACCTTTCCCCGTTAGCGTTCACTCCAAGTGGGTGCAGTGCAGAGGCTTCTTTCACCGTGCCCTTCTGATTTCAATGAGTAAGCGGAGTTCAATAATGACGGGGAAGTTTTTGGGGCGCCTGGCCATTGCCAAGGTTGGATTGTTATTCGCTCTCGCTGGCGGGCCCGCGAATGCGGCGGACCTTGGCGGCAAAGTGCCGATGCCCGAACCCTTGCCGCTCGAGAAGAGCCTGGCCTGGACCGGTCTCTACCTCGGTGGACATCTTGGTGGCATCATTGATGGAGACGACGATTTTACCGGCGGTCTCCAGCTTGGTTACAACTGGCAGAGTGGCAATCTCGTCTTCGGTCCTGAAGGCGATATCAGCTTTGCCGACGACACCTTCGGAACCGTGCGCGGGCGGCTCGGCATCGCCCATCGCAACTGGCTGTTCTACGGAACGGGCGGTCTGGCGATTGACGATTCCGACACCGGATACGTCGTCGGCGGCGGCATCGACTACAAGATCGCCTCGCAGACGAGCATTGGTGTCGACGCCCTGTACTACGACATTGACGACGATTTCACGGTCGTTCGCGGCCGGCTGAACTGGCACTTCGGTGGCGGTGGCGGCGTCCTGAGATAGTCGTAAGCGATACCCTTACGGGTGGGGCAAACCGAATGGGCAAGGCGCGGAGCGCGTTACGCACCGCGTCCCTTGTTTGACGAAACGAAAAAAG
>JANQLP010000146.1 GCA_028280515.1 Hyphomicrobiales bacterium | reverse complement strand
CCGAACGCATAAAGATGCTCTAACACTTTAAGATATAGAGCAAATTTATCCGATTAGGTTGAAACAGGGTGAGTCAACCTAATCGGATTTTGCTCTAGGCGCAAAAGGCCCCGCCGCCGGTGGCGCGCGCGCCGGTTTTGACGACCCCGAACGGCGCTTCGGTCCACTTTTCGAGCATGACGTCGAGGTCCTCGCGTTCGAACGGCTTGGCGAGATAGTCGTCGAGGCCGGCGTTGAGATACTGCTCGCGGTCCTCGGGAAAGGCGTTCGCGGTAAGCGCGATGATGGGCGGTCGGCCGCCCTCGCCTACGGCTGCATCGCCGAAGAACTTGAGAATGGCGCGTGTCGCGTCGAGCCCGTCGACCTCGGGCATGTGGATGTCCATCAGGATGAGCTCGAAACCGCGATCCGATGCCTTGGCGGCGGATTCCACGACTTCGATCGCCTCCTTGCCGTTGCGCACATGCACCACGTCACATCCGACGCGTTCGAGCATCTTGCGGGCGAGCAGCGCGTTGATGTCATTGTCCTCGGCCAGGAGAACGCGGCGCACACGGGTTTTCGCGGCATCCTCTTCGTGGTCCACCTGCGCGCCTTCGCCTGCGTCGGACACCGCGCGCGACGGTCCTGCCACCTCTTCGTCGCGCAGCTGTGCGAACAGCGACGCGGGCCGCACGGGCCGCACCAGATAGGCATCGAAACCCCGCTCCTTCAGCCCGGCAATTTCGCCGCGCTGGTGCGGATCGATCAGGACGATGGATTTGACCTTGCGGCCCAACCCCTTGGCATCCTGCGCCTGCGACAGGATCGCGGCGCTTTCGTTCAACGCTTCCATATCGGTGATCAGGGCGTCGAAAGGGGCGCCCCGATCGGCAGCGCTCCAGATCTCGACGCCCGCCTCGTGCGTGCTGGCGCACACCGCATCGCATCCCGAGCGGGTGAGCAGCGTTTCGATCGCGTCGGCCTCGAGCCGGTTGTCGCTGACGATGAGCGCCCGGATGGCGGCGGGCGGCTTCCATTGATCGCGCAGCGCCGGCGTATCCGCACATGGTTTGAGCGGAATGAGGGCTGTGAACACCGAGCCGCGTCCGATGTCGCTGGCAACGGAAATCTCGCCGCCCATCATCGAGACGAGACGCTTGGAGATGGCAAGGCCGAGTCCTGTTCCGCCGTGGCGCTTGGTGCGCCCGGAATCGGCCTGCTCGAATTCGTCGAAGATCGTCCGCGCATCCTCCGGGCTCAGACCAACACCGGTGTCGCGCACGGTGAAGCTGACGGCGATCGCCCCCGGCCCGGCGCCCTCGTCCTCCGCGACCACCTCGATGGCCACCCCACCCTCGTCGGTGAACTTGATGGCGTTGGAGACCAGGTTCATGAGGATCTGGCGGATGCGGATTTCATCGCCGATGACGTTGACGGGCAGCCCCGGGTCCGCCGTCCAGCCGATCTGCAGGCCCTTGTCGAAGGCGCGCGGCGCCAGCAGCTCGACCACGCCCTGCACCGCGTCCGCCAAAGCGAAGGGCGCGGGCGCCAGTTCCAGCTTGCCGGCCTCGATCTTCGAGAAGTCCAGGATTTCGTCGATCAGCGACAGCAGCGTCTTCGCCGACGTGCCGATGGCGCGGGCGTAGGTGTTCTGCTCGGCGGTGAGCTCGGTGTCGAACAGCAGCCCCGTCATGCCGAGAATGCCGTTCATGGGCGTGCGGATCTCATGGCTCATGGCCGCGAGGAACCGCGACTTGGCGCTGTTGGCGCTCTCGGCTTCCTCGCGCGCTTCCTGAAGCACCTGCTCCACCTGCCGGCGCTCGGTGATGTCGCGGCCGATGCACTGGATCTCGCGGATACGGTCGCTCTCGTCGCGCACCGGGAACTCCTCCCACGCGAACCAGCGCTCGCCCTGTGTGGTCTTGAGCAACTGTTCGTAGCGGCGCGGGCCGTCCTCGAACGGCATGGCCTCGATATCGACCGCCGCCGCGCCTTCGACGATGGCCGGATCGAACGCCTGGCCAAGCGCATCGACGCGGGCGAGCCCGAAGGCGCTGCAGAAGGCATCGTTGACGAAGGTCAGCCGCCCGTCCTCGCCGCGGCGCAGAATCACATCGCCCTGGTGATCGAGCAGGTCGCGGTAGCGCACCTCGCTTTCGCGCAGCTCCCAGTGCAGGTCCTTGAGCTGTTCGATTCCGCCCTCGAAGCGCGCGGCAAGATCGTCGAGCGAGGCCTCATGGGCCGTCCCGCCGGCGGACCGGCTGCGGTCCCACGCGAGGGCGAGCGCCGCCGCGAACAGGGCGAACGCCCCGAGGAGCAGTCCCGATTGCGCACCAAGCCACTGGAATTCAACGGAAAGCGCGATCCCGAACACCGCAAGACCGCCAATGGTGAGGATCGCAGGCGCGGCAAGTCCTAGAAACCGGCTCGTCTTGGACCCACGTGCACGCACGCCGCCGGGCACAGAGGACACCGCCTCGTTGCAATTGGCAGGTTGCAGATCGTCGGAGGGTGAATACTCGTACGGGTGGGACACGGACACTCTACGCCAAACGCCAACATGCGAAGCCGCGCGGGGGCTCCAGGAACACTCGCGTCCCAGACAATCAGATTATGCTTGAGAAACCGTTACTTGCATGGGCGCGTGCTTGCCGCGCGTTACAGGAAGGGCGCTGCCGCGAAATCTGCAGCTTCGGCCGGCCAATCCCCAACACTCGAGCACGCACGATGTCGGATTTTGGGCAACAAGCTGATGTGCAGGCGACGCCTCATCAAGGTTCGCAAATGACCCGACGCGGACCTTATGCACCGTACACTCAAATGTCCGTCTTTCGTCACCGGAACTGATCAGGGCGCGCTTCTCGTATGGCGTGTTTAACGGCAATGAGGTGCTCGGCCAGTTCCTTGCAGTCATCGCGGAGCGGCGAAGACTGGCGCCAGATCAGCGCGATCTCGTGCAAGGCTTCCGGATGATCGATTCGCCTGACGATGAAGTCCGGTTCGCGCACTGCTTCCGCCAGCGCGTATAGTGACGGCAAAACGGCGACACCCGCACCCATCACCGCCATTTGGCGAACGGCATCGAGACTAGACCCTTTGTAATCCCGGCTTACGAAGGTGCCGGCGAGCCGTGCCAACTGTTCAACCAGTTCGGCCAGCCGGAATTCCCCGCTCAGCGTCAGCAAGGGTTTATCAATCAGGTCTTCCAAGGTCAGAGGCCGGCGTTCGGATGAAAGGGAATCATCTGCGGCGGCACATGCCCACAATGTCTCGGAAAAAAGTGTCAGACCCTCGAAAGCCGGATCGTTGGTTGGCGTACCGATTACTGCGTCGAGATTTCCTTCCCGCAATTTCGTGAGAAGATAGGAGGTTGCCCCTTCTTCAACCGTCATTCTGAGATATGGAAACCGTTCGTGCAGCCGCCGGCTCACGGCCGGCATGAAATACGCGCCAATCGACGGCAAAACCCCGATGGCAAGGCGGTCCCCGAATAAGCCCATATCACCCCTGGCGGCAGACCGGAATTCGTGCAGATCCCGCAGAATGGCTCGGGCCATGGGCAGCAACTTTTCCCCGGTCGATGTTAGACGCACCTGACGCGACGTGCGCTCGAACAAAGTCGCGCCGAGCTCATGTTCCATGGTTGCCAGCTGTTTGGAGAGGCTTGGTTGGCTAACCGCAAGTGCCTTGTTCGATCAGGAAGGCGCGGATCTGATTGATCGTTGCGGTGCGTCTGGAGACCAGTCTCGAGCGCACCCGGTGCAACGCCTGCAAGTCCAGCTGATCCCGGGTCTTCTCGCTGACGCGCTTCAGGTTCGGCCGCAGGGCCGCCTCGGCGATGGCTTCGGCATCATTGTAATCGTTCTTCTGACCCTTCACGAAGGGCTTGGTGTACTTGGCTGAAATGATCCGCGGTTCGAACCCGAGCCGGCGCAGCGTGCGGCTGACGAAATGGGCGCTGAGACACGCTTCCAGACCGACAATGCAGCGCGGAAGCGTCTCGAACGTTGCCACAAGAGCCAGGCGCTTGATCTTGCGCCGAAGAACCATTTTGCCGTCCGGATCGAAGCCGACGAGATGAAAGACGTCCTTGCCAATGTCGATGCCAATGGTGGAAAGCTCAGATGGTGCCTGTTTGGCGGTGGCTGGCATGGGATGCTGCTCCTTGGTTTGCAGGTGAAAGGCTCCGCAGCCTAACCTGCTGTCTCAGGGGAGCAGCCGGTCCATCCCATTAGTGGATATCTAAAACGGCGTCATCCGCCCGCCGGCGCGGCCTATCTGTTCAGCTTCATCGATACCAGTTTTACCGGCGGCGCGCTGGAGGCCACCATCGGCTCGGGCTACACGGGCGGCAAGAATGTCGATGTAACGGTGCAGGAAGCGTCCGATCAGTTCGGCATGTCGGTCTCGCTGAACGCGGCCGGCGACCGCCTCGCCGTCGGCGCTCCTGGTGACGACGGCGCCACAAACGGGTCAAGCGCCTCCGGCGCGGCATATCTCTTCACCTTCTGCGCCAGTTCGTCCTCCGATTCCGGCGCCTCGATGAAGAGGATATCGGCACCGGCTTCCGCGTAGGCCTCCGCCCGGCGCAAGGCTTCATCAAGGCCGAGCGCAGTTCGCGCGTCCGTG
>JANQLP010000130.1 GCA_028280515.1 Hyphomicrobiales bacterium | reverse complement strand
ACCTGCCTTCGCTCAAGGGCTGGCGGCACGAACTGTTCGGTGCCGATGCGCTTGCCTTGCGCGAAGGCAAGCTGGGTCTTGCGCTTGAGAACGGACGGGTCGTCTCGTTCGCGCGCAGTGCAAATGATGGCTTAACCGCAGACAGGAAACGGGAGAAACCGGCGGGCAACGGCGCCGCCACCGATGCAGGTCCGAAAGGCTAGCGTCGTGGCGTAACCCGTTACGCGGTCACGGTTTCCTTCTCCCGCGCCCCGATCCGGATTTCAGAGTCCATTTCCAACTCGCGCGCCAGCACTCCGAATCTCAGATCCAGCCGTTCTCCTTCCAGGTCTGCAAGCTCGTGCGGGATCTTGAGCACCAGTCTTCCGTCTTCATAGAAGATCGGTGTCTTGTCTATCACATGCGGCGCGGACGCCGAGATCATATGCGCCGTTCTGATCGCCGCCCCGACGATGCGGGCGCGCTGCAATGTCTCCTTGTCGATGAGCTGATGGATGGCGGGTGTTTCCGACCGCGGAATAAGGCCCTGGTTGCGGTAGAAGACCGAGAGCGCCAGAAAGGCGCGGCCCGGATGATCGATACCGGCGAAACTCTCCTGTGCAATCTGGCTCTGACTTTGTGAGCCGCGATAGTCGGGATGCGTGCGCCAGCCGATATCGGACAGCAGACACGCCGCGTGGCGCAATCGCTTCTCCGCGGCCGTTTCTTCCGGCCCCGGAGCGCCGAACAGCGCATCGGTCCATTCGCAAAGCTCGCCCGCGTGCTCCGCTGAGCGTGACCGCAAGACGGCCAGTTCATGACACGCGTCGATCAGCGGGTCGCGCTTCTGCTCCTCCTCGGGAAGCGTCGAATAGAGCAGTCCCTCGCGCACACCGAACGCGGAGACCACAAACTCCGAGGGCCGCATCTTTTTCAGCAACCGTTCAAGCACCAGGGCGCCGAAGGGCAGCGTCTCACGCCGGGCGCGCGGAATGACAGCCAGCCGTTCAAGAGACTCGGCGGACAGGTTGTCGACGACGCCTGCGAACTTCAGAGCCTTGTTGAGAGGAATCCTGTAAGCATGCATGACACTTAGAGGATATTGGGCGTACGCCATATGCAGCCGGGCGAACGCCCGCCACGTTCCACCGATTGCGTAAAACGGCCGCCCCTTGCCCTTCTTCAGCCAGTCGACCTTTGCAAGCGCTGCATCGACAATATCGCGTGCTTTCTTCAGATCGCCGCCGGACAGGTCGATCAGACGCAGGCCGCCGAGAGGAAGCGTCACACCGTCGACCGGCCCCTTCTTTTTATGGATGCCGATGATCTCGAGACTGCCACCACCCAGGTCCGCGGCAATGCCATCGGCCCCCGGAAACCCGGAGATAACGCCATTGGCTGCGAGATAGGCTTCGCGCTTTCCGGTGATCACGGAGATGTCGCATGCCATCACCTGTTCGGCACGGGAGACGAAATTCGGCCCGTTATCGGCTTCACGAGCCGCGGCCGTCGCGATGACGTCGATGTTGGTGACGTCGAGCTGATCGCATATCGCCCGGAATCGCCTGAGCGCCCGCAATGCGCGTTCCACCCCGCGCTTGTCCAGCTCGCCCGTCGTCGCAAGCGAACGCCCCAGCCCGCACAGGACCTTTTCATTGAACAGCGGAACCGGATTGCGCTTGGCCTGTTCGAAGACCACCAACCGCACGGAATTGGAGCCGATGTCTATCACCGCAACCGGCTTCCGATTCCTCCGGTCTTGGTCATTTGGTCGCTTCACGTGATGCTGGCTCTTGTGTCGTTACCTTGCAAACCGCGGCGGCACGCTATCCTTAAGCGATTCGCCCCGCCCCGAAAGACTCGGGTTCGTCATGAAATACTTCTGCGCATTGAACGCCTCTTCGCCCTTCTCCGGCTTCACGCGTTCCCAGGTCCCATCGGGAAGATTAACCCAGCTCTGCTCGTTGTCCTTGAGATTGGCCACCATAATCTGGTCCAGAACCTGCTCGTGGACTGTCCGGTTTCGGATCGGCGTCATGGCCTCGACACGCCGGTCCAGATTGCGCGGCATCATGTCGGCCGAGCTGATGTACACCACGGCATCCTCATGTGGCAGGCCGTTTCCTGCGCCGAAACAGTAGATCCTGGAGTGTTCCAGGAACCGCCCGATGATGCTCTTTACGCGGATGTTGTCGGAAAAGCCCGGAATGCCCGGACGCAGGCAGCAGATGCCCCGCACGACCAGATCGATCTGAACGCCAACCTGGCTCGCGGCGTAGAGTGCATCTATCACCTCCGGATCGACGAGCGAGTTCATCTTCATCCAGATGACAGCCGGCTGCCCGGCCTTGGCGTGATACATCTCCTCGCGGATATGATCGAGGATCCTGTCCTTGTGGCCGTGCGGCGACGTGGACATGACCTGCAGCTCGGCCGGTTCCGCGTACCCGGTCACGAAGTTGAATATCCGCGTCACGTCGCGGCCGAGGTCCGGGTCGGCCGTGAAATAGGACAGGTCGGTGTAAATCTTGGCTGTCACGGGGTGGTAGTTACCGGTTCCGATATGACAGTAGGTTGCCAGTTTGCCGCCTTCCCTGCGGACGATCTGGCTCAGCTTGGCGTGGGTCTTGTACTCCAGGAACCCGAACACGACGTGGACACCGACACTCTCAAGGTCGCGCGCCCATTTGATGTTGGCTTCCTCGTCGAAGCGCGCTTTCAGCTCGACGACCGCCGTGACCGATTTGCCAGCTTCCACCGCCTCCTTCAGCGCCTGAATAATCGGCGACTCCTTGCTCGTGCGGTACAGCGTCCAGCGGATTGCGAGGACATCCGGGTCAGCGGCCGCCTGCCTCAGGAACTGGAGAACCACGTCGAACGACTCGTACGGGTGGTGGACGATGAGGTCCTTCTGGCGGATCGCGGCAAAACAATCGCCATTGTGCTCGCGGATACGCTCGGGAAAGCGGATGTTGAACGGCTCGAACTTCAGCTCGGGCCGGTCGGCGACGATGAGCTGTTCGGTGTCGATGATGCCGATCAGGCCTTTCTGGACAAAGACCTCGCGGTCGGTCACCTCGAGTTCCTTGATCACGAAGCTCTTGAGCTGGGAGGGCATCGACGATTCGATTTCGAGACGGATGACCGAACCGCGGCGCCGCCGTTTGAGGGCGGATTCGAACAATCGCGCAAGGTCTTCAGCCTCTTCCTGGATTTCGATGTCGCTGTCGCGCAACAACCGGAAGGCGCCCTGTGCGCGGACACAGCACCCCGGAAACAGGTGCGTCACGAACAGACCGACCACGGACTCCAGCCTGATGAAGCGGATGTCGGCGTGGCCGGTGCCGCCGTTCTTTTTCGCTTCGGGCAGCCTGATGAACCGGTCGAGCTGGGTCGGTATAGGCATCAGCGCGTGCATGATGTCTTCGTGATCTTCCCGGTAAAGTTCGAGCCCGAGGGTGAACCCTGTGTTGGGGATGAACGGGAACGGATGCGCCGGGTCGACCGCGATCGGCGTCAACACCGGGAAAATGTGGTTCAGGAAGCGATCATCCAGCCAGTCCCGCTCAGCGTCGGTCAGCTCCTCCGTTTCGATCACATGGATGTTGTTTTCCGCCAACTCCTTCCTCAGCCCGACCCAGAGCTCCTGCTGCTCGGCTGAAAGCTGGTCCACATACTCGCCGATCCGGTCGAGCTGCTCCGACGGCGTGAGACCGTCCTGGCTCGGCGTATCCACGCCGGCCATGACCTGGCCATCGAGGCCGGCCACGCGAACCATGTAGAATTCATCGAGGTTGGATGCGGAGATGGAGAGAAACCGCACGCGTTCAAGCAGGGGATGCTTCTTGTTTCCCGACTCGGCCAGAACCCGGCTGTTGAACTCAAGCCAGGAGAGTTCACGATTGAAGAACCGGTCCGGACTTGTCGCAAGATCGGACGGCAACTCCTCAGAACCAAATTTGACGTGCGTGACACTCATGCAACTACGTTATGTAAGCTTTACTTCGGCAGCAAGACGGCCGGCTGCGTCATCTCGGCTCGATACCTTGTACCTGCTCCAGCACATCACCGGCAAACTGACGCGTGATCTTTCTACCCGTCGAGAGGGCGGCGCGATCAAGCGCGACAACCAGATCCCGGGCGGCATCCATCGACCGGATCATGCGCTTCAGCAGGAATTTGAGCACAGCCGGTGAGATATTCAATTGCCGGTCGGCAAAATGCTTAAGGAGCACAGCGCCCAGGAGCATGTCGTCCGGAGCGCCGATCTTGGCGACCGGCGTCGCGCGCAGACGGGAAATCAGATCAGGCAGCTCAACGTTCCAGCGCGCTGGAGCGGTTCGCGCCGTCAGGAGCACGCAAAACCCGCGTTCCCTGGCGAGATTGAGCAGGTGAAACAACGCCTGCTCATCGAACGGTGTGCGATCGAGATCCTCGATGACCGCGCCATTGCCGAACTCCCTGTTCGCCAAACCAGGCCCGTCGAGCTGCTCCGGCGCCAGCACGTCCGCAGATGCCTTGTGCCGCCAGACGTTGGCAAGGTGGCTCTTTCCGCATCCCGCCGGACCTTCGATCAGCTGAGCGGGATGATCCCAGCGGGGCCAGCTGTCGATGAGCTCGACAGCCGCCATGTTGCATGCGCTGACAAGAAAATCGTCGGCCTCCATCGCAGTGCGATGCGGAAGGTCAAGAACCAGCTGTTCGCTCATCATTCCGGCCGACTACGCTTACATCCACGGCCCCATCTAGGCCTTCTTTCGCCTGGGTTTCGTTTCGCCCTGATAGAGAGAACTCTTCAAATAAAGCTGCAGACCGAAACGCACAAGCACACCGATGGCCGCCGCCACCGGGACCGCGAGCAACATGCCAACGAAACCGAACAGGTAGCCGAAAACGAAGAGCGCGAACATCAGCCACACAGGGTGCAGCCGGACCCGGTCGCCGACGATCATCGGCGACAGGATATTGCCTTCCACCGCCTGGCCGGCGAGAAAGACGCCAAGTACGGCAACTATCCAGTGCCAGTCAGGCCAAAACTGCACGACCGCGACCGTTCCGCCGATGACGAAGCCCACCACCGGTCCGACGAACGGAATGAAACTGATCAACCCTGCGCCAAGCCCGATCAACAGACCAAAGTTAAGCCCGATGATCGTCAAACCAATCACGTAAAACAGCGCCAGGATCATCAGCACCGTAAACTGGCCGCGCACGAAACCGGACACGACGTCATCGATATCGGTGCCGATCTGGCGGATCGTTGCGGCGTGATCGCGCGGCAGCCAATCGGAGATGTGCTGCATCATCCGATCCCAGTCGAGCAGCAGATAGAACGCGACCACCGGGGTCACGACCAGCAGGGCGATGAAGTTGACGACCGCAAGTCCTCCGCTCAGAACCGACGTCAGCAACTGGCCTGCCCAGCCTGCAGCTTTCTGGGCAAGGTCCTTGAGCGTGCCATCCAGCTCCAGCTTGGCCGTCAGCCATTTGTCGCCGAACCAGCTTTGCAGCGTGCTCACGGCCAGATCGCGCAAGGACTGCAGGTACTCCGGCATGCGCGAGACGAGATCGACAAGCTGCTCGATCAGCAAAGGCAGCAGAATGACGAGACCCATCACCACGATCAGACTGAAGACCAGCATGATCAGGATCGTGGCAAGGAGCCGCGACAAACCGAACTCCTCCAGCTTGTCCGCGAGCGGATCGAGCAGGTAGGCGATCGCCGCTCCAAGCACGAAAGGCAGCAGGATGTCGCGCAGGATGAAAACAATGACGAGCAGCACGACAAGCGCCGACGCCCAGAAAAATGTCTGACGCCTGATGCTCATGAACCGGCGACAGGCTCGTTGCTGCCACGCGGCGTGCGCGTATTGCGCCGGCTCGCACGGGTGCGCTTGGGCACTTCCTTGGGCGGCTCTTCATACGTCGCCATGTAGCTGAGCCATGTCACAAGATAGGCCGCGGCGGAGAGCACGGTCAGGCCACCGGTGACCCAGATGAGAAACGTGACGGTCATCTGCAGTCCAAGCGCAAAACCGAGATTCCCCAGCACGATCGCCGCGAGCATGATCTGCCCGACGGTGTTCGCCTTGGAAATGAAGAGCGGCCGCATGGGCACCGGTCGCGCCAGCACCCACGACAGCAGGATCGCGCCGACGATCAGCACGTCGCGGCTGACCACGGCGAGCACCAGCCAGACCGGAAGATGCGAGAACAGCCCGAGCACGACGTATATGCTGACGAGCAGCGCCTTGTCGGCGATCGGATCGAGGTATGCGCCGAGTTCGGTTTGCCAGCCGTACCGTTTGGCAAGAAATCCGTCGAGGCCGTCGGACAACCCCGCGACGACGAACAACAAAAACGCCGTCTGCATACGCCCATCCAGCATGAGCCACACCACAAGTGGCACCAGGAAAATCCTGAACAGGGTTATGATGTTGGGTATGTTCAAAACGGCCCCCGCTGTTTCCTTTCGCTAGCGACCTGCATAGCGAACATAATCTAACGCGCAACTATCGGCATCACTAGCACTTCCGAGCGCCGCGCTTGTACGTCAGTTGCTGCGTAGCACCCATGACCCTTCACCGCCATACAGCGCAAGACCATGCGGGGCGAGGGCTTGCGAGAGCCGGTCGGGACCGCCCAGAAACTGGAATTTGACGGACGCCGTACGCGCCGACAGCGAACCGACATTGAGCGCCTGCACACCCGGCACCTTTCTGAGTCGCGTACGAATGTCGCGCCATTCCCCCATGCCGCCGAATTCCACCACAACGTCGAACGCGTTCAAGGCCGCGTTGCCGCCCGCCGCGGAGACCGGCGAGAGCGCCAGTTTCCAGCGTCCTTCAATCACGCCGAGTGCGATCAAAGCCGCCTGATCGGCGCTGGCCCTGACACCTTTCTGCGCGACCGGGTCGCTGCGCGTGAGCGACACGGACCCGGCCCGGTCGACGCCGAACAGCCGGGTGGTCAGCGTCTTGCCGTCCGCGCTCGGCTCCGCCACGGCGACGACGAGCTTGTCGGATTTGTATCGGTCACGCAGCGCAACGTAGGTCTCGACATTGCCGGCGAACAGGCCTTTGAGGTTTTCCGCGGTGAAGGACGGTGACGGGCGCACAAGCCGTACCGGGACAATCGCATTTTTCAGGTCGAGGCCGTTCCATGCACCGCGCCAAGGGTCCCTGCCCGTATGATCGATCTTGTCCTTGCTGACATAGATCGGCAGAACGGTTACGGGCTCGGCCTGCTGGTCGTTGATTGCGATACCTTTGTCAACGAGCAATCGCCGCACACCTTCCGGATTGAATGCGAAGTCCAGTGTGGCGAGATATTGCGTTTGTGAGTTGCGCTCCGACCGCACGGTGTAGCCTTCGAGGATATCGTCGATGGTCTTGAGACTGACGGTGGGCAGTGTCTGGGAACTGTTGAAGGGCGCCAGACGGCGCATGACCGTGTAGAGCGCCCTGATCTTGGCATCTGCCAACGCCTGCTTTTTTGCCGAAACCGCATCCTTGGCCCGGACATCGACCGAGAGCTTGGCGACGGTGTAAATGTCCGCCTCCCGCGCCTGCGCGGTGCCGCACAGGACAACGAGCAGAACCAGCGCCAATCGCCGCACAAATGTCGTGGCAAATGTGACCATCCATCTCATGGCGGCAAGATATACGGGACAATCGGTCATTTAAATGTCGAATTGCACGGCCCGCGGTGCGTGCACCGGCTGTTGACAACGGCGTAAATCACTTTCATGCCGCTTGACGCAACCGGGCTTCACATGGATGAAGGACAGCACGAGTCATAAGCGCGACACCTGTTTTCGTGTGACTCTCCAACAGCTTTCGGCGACATGACGAAAAAGGACGAAGGGCTGACATATGCCGGGGCCGGCGTCGACATCGACGCAGGTAACGCCCTTGTCCGTGCCATCGCCCCTCTGGCCGCGGCAACGAAACGCCCGGGCGTTATGAGCGCCATCGGGGGGTTCGGCGGCTTGTTCGACCTCAAGGCCGCAGGATTCGAGGACCCGGTGCTCGTTGCCGCCAACGACGGTGTGGGCACGAAGCTCAAGATCGCGATCGAAACGGAACGACACGACACGATTGGCATCGACCTCGTTGCGATGTGCGTCAACGATCTCATCGTTCAAGGCGCTGAGCCTCTGTTTTTCCTGGATTATTTCGCGTCCGGCAAACTCGATCCAACAACCGCCGAGGCGGTCATCAAGGGCATCGCCGAAGGTTGCCGGCAAGCCGGCGCCGCGCTGATCGGCGGCGAGACCGCGGAGATGCCCGGCATGTATGGCGACGGCGACTATGATCTGGCCGGATTTGCCGTCGGCGCCGTGGAGCGGGACGGGGTCCTGCCCCGTGGCGACATCGCGCCGGGCGATATCCTGATCGGGCTCGCCTCCTCCGGCGTGCACTCCAACGGGTTTTCCCTCATCCGCAAACTGATCGCCTCGCAAGACCTCGACTGGAGCGCGCCAGCACCGTTCGAGCCCGGCAAAACCCTGGGCGATGCCTTCCTCGTCCCGACCCGCATCTACGTGCAATCGGTACTGGGTGCGATCCGCGAGACGCGGGCCGTGAAAGCCCTGGCACACATCACCGGCGGCGGCTTGCCGGAAAACCTGCCCCGCGTCCTGCCCCAGGGCCTTGGCGCGAGAATCGGCCTTGAGAGCTTTGAATTTCCACCCGTTTTCGGCTGGCTGCGCGATCAGGGACGCATCGCCGACACCGAGTTGCTGCGCATCTTCAATTGCGGCGTCGGAATGGTGCTTGTCGTGGCCGCCGACGGCGCCGGCGATGTCCGGACGGTCCTTCAAGCTGCTGGCGAAACGGCCTTCGAACTGGGTGTGGTCGAGACGAACGACAGCGGGACCGTGCGCATGGACGGCGAACCGGGTACACAGCCATGAGCGCGCCGAAACGCGTCGGCGTGCTGATTTCCGGCCGCGGCAGCAATATGGTTTCGCTCATAGAAGCATGCAAGAAAACCGGCTATCCAGCTGAAATTGCTCACGTTATCTCCAATGTCCCAAACGCCCCCGGATTGGAACGCGCCGCCAACGCCGGCGTGGCGACCACGACAATCGATCACAAGGCCTACGAAACACGGGAGGCGTTTGAACGCGACCTCGATGCGGCTTTGCGCGATGCCGGGGTTGATCTGGTGTGCAACGCCGGCTTCATGCGGCTGCTGACCGAGGGCTTCGTCGAGGCATGGCGCAACCGCCAGCTCAACATTCATCCCTCTCTTCTGCCCGCATTCAAGGGATTGCACACCCATGAACGTGCGATCGAGGCGGGCGTGCGCCTGAGTGGGTGCACGGTGCATTTTATGCGCACGGAGATGGATTCCGGGCCGATCGTCGCCCAGGCCGCCGTTCCTGTCCTTCCCGAGGATACGCCCGACGAGCTGGCGGCCCGCGTTCTTGAGGCCGAGCACAAGCTTTACCCGCTGGCCCTGAAGCTGGTCGCGTCCGGCGAGGCAGAGGTTGAGAACGAACGGGTGGTGTTCAGGTCTTGTCCAACGGTTCAGGGACCCTATATTTCGCCGTGGATCGAATGAGGCGGCATTAGGCCGCATCGCCATGGTGCACTGCACCACGCTAACCCTAACACCATCACTCTGGTGGATTTATCGAAGCACTGGTGCTAGTACAGCGGGTCGCCAAACAGACAGTCGAATCGGCGGACCGCAAACAACCTTTTTTCGAAGCACAGGCGGGCACCAGGTCGGCAGACCTGAAACGATTCAGGGGCAATTCAATGTCAGTCGCATATTCCCATTCGCACGGGCTCGGCGATGAGCAGAGCATCTGGTTCAAGCTGACTCCGCTGATGAATCAGGACAATCCGATGCAGATTCTGATGAATCTGTCGAAGAAGTATGGCGGCATCGTTCCGGTCAACCTGAAGAACCAGCGCATTATCCTGCTGTCCGACGTCGAGCACTTCAAGCGCGTCCTGGTCGAGAATGCGGACAATTACACCAAGTATTTCGACGGTATGCGCCCGGTGTTCGGCCGGAGCATGATCACCATCGACGGGGCCCTGTGGCAGAAGATCCGCAGGCCGCAGCAGGCGGCTTTCCACCCGCAGATGTTCGAAGCCTATTTTCCGTTCCTGATGGACGCGATCCGGACCAAGTCCGACATCTGGGCAGAATATGCCAAGTCCGGCGAAACGGTCGAGATGGTCGAGCAGACCTGGACGCTGGCCGCGGACATGGTGTGCAAGGCGCTGTTCGACCGCCAAATGCCGTTCAATCCGCATTTCGTGTTCGGCATGGTGAAGACCTACACCGACGTCATGAACCACAAGGAAATCCGTCAGAAGAAGGTCACCGGCGAGCTTGAAGAAGTCGATGACGCGAAGGCGGCACAGGCGATGAAACACTGGGGTGCGGTACCGGATTCGGTTCTGGACGCGCCGATCATCGAACACCGCGAGAAAACACTGCTGAACATGATCCTGGAAGCCGAGGCCGATCCGGACTTCCCGGAGTTCGACCACCAGCAGGTCGTCGACGAGATGAAGCAGTATCTCTGGGCGGGGACGGAAACGACCGCCCTCACCCTCGCATGGTGTCTCTATCTCCTGTCGCAACACCCTGAGGCGGCGGATAAAATTCGCGCCGAGGCGAATGAAATCTGCGGCGACAACGAACCGACCTGGGATCAGGTGGCACAACTCGCCTATACCCGCCAGGTGATTCAGGAGACCATGCGCCTCTACCCGCCCATCTGGGCGCTGATCCGGGTTGCCGCCGGCGACGATGTGATCGAGGGCCACGAGATCCACAAGGGCGACAAGATCGTCATGTGCACCTATCTGGCCCACCACAGCCCGAAATACTGGAACGAGCCGGAAGTGTTCCGGCCCGAGCGCTTTTCACCGGAACGGATGAAGAAGCGCACCAAATACTCCTATCTGCCGTTCGCGGCCGGAAAACGCGCCTGCATTGGTGGGGCGCTGTCGCAGATCGAGAACATGCTCGCCCTGGTCACACTGTTGCGGCGGTTTCAGCCGGAATATGTGGGCGATGTGCCGGCGAAGATCCAGTCGACCGTCACCCTGTGCCCGAAGGGCGGCCTGCCGTTCCGTATACGCGAACTGAGCTAGCCGAACGGAAACACCTCACTTTGGCTGCCGGGATGCCTTCCCGTCCCACGCGTCCGGGTTCACCGGAAAGGTCGGCGCGCGGCCGCTGACCACATCCATGATCTGCGAGACGGAGAAACGGGTCTGCTCTGTCGCCGTTTCCGATGTCAATCCCGCCGTATGCGGCGTGAAAATCACATTCTCCTGCGCGAAAATCGGATGCGAGGACGGCAATGGTTCGGGGTATGTGGTGTCGATGCCGGCGCCGAAGACGTGGCCTGAGCCGAGCGCGTCGGACAGGGCATCGAGATCGACGATCTGACCGCGCGCCGTGTTCACGACCACCGAGCCCTTGGGCAACAGCGCGAGCTCGCGTTCCGAGATCATGTTCCGCGTCTCGTCGTTGAGTTCGGCGCAGATGCACAGAACACTCACCTGTTTCAGCAGATCATCGAGCCGGTCGACTGTTCGCGCGCCTGCGGCAAGCGGTATGCGCGGATTGACATGCGGATCGTAGCCGAGAACCGTGCAGCGAAAACCATGATGCAGCTTCCGCGCGAGCTCGGACCCGATATAGCCGAGGCCGACGATACCAACCATTGAACCCTCCAGCTCGCGGAAGCTCACATTGGTCCGGGCCGACCAGCCTGATGCATCACGGGTGGACCGGTCGCCCCAGGTCAGCCGGTTCATCACCGCGAGCAGCAACATCACCGTATGTTCCGACACCGGCTTTCGGCCGAACCCGATATTGTTCACCACAAGAATGCCGCGCTCGGTCGCGGCCGGAATGTCGACATTGTCCGTGCCGAAGCCCGACGTCGAGATGACGACAAGCTCGGGCGCCGCATCCATCATGTCGGCGGTGATGCGCTCAGGCGTTCTGACCCAGATGGCCTTCGCGTCGGGGAGTTCCGCCATCACAGCCTGGGCATCGGTCGTATCGACCACGACCAAGTCCGCGCCGGCCTCCTCAAGCAGTTTGTGGCCGATCTGATCGTACATCGGCCGCCACACCACGACCTTGGGTTTCGCCATGGACCTGTCTTCCGAAATCGGTGCTGGATCCGCCGATGCGCGATCAGTCCGGCATGCGCACCACGGCTTCGATCTCGATCAGCCAGTCGGGATCGCCGAGCCGTTCGACGACGACAAGCGTGTTCGGCGGATAGAGAGGGCCATCGAACAGGGATGGCAGGACAGCGTCTCGCACGTCCCTGAACATGTTCACATTCTCCCCGCCGACGACAAATGTCGTGAATTTGACGACCGAATTGAAGTCCGTCCCGAGATCTTCCAGCATGTCGCCTATGCCGTTCATGATCGACTTGAACTGCGCCTCGAGATTGCCGCCGCCCGGCGCCACCTGTCCGGCGAGAAAGGCAAGTTCCCCGGCCTTTACCCGTGCAACGTGCGAATACAGCTTGGTGATTCTCCGCGCACTGGGCGGATTGAGATAGGTCACACCTTTCGCCATGAGTTTCCCTCTTTTCCTATATGGGTTTTATCCAAACATGATTGTCGTGGAACGCGCCGCCGCCGAACGGCGCCGGGGCATCAGCGCCGGTCAGCGTGTTGATCCCCTCGCCGCCTTCGAATTTGCCGTTTTTCGGAATCGCTTCGACGATCACCACGCCGCGCTGCAAGCCGGAGAAGGCGCGCGCGGTGAGCCGGATTTCGCCATACTCGTTGCCCATCTCGATCCGCGCACCGTCGGCGATTGCGAGGTCCTGTAAATCGTCCGGATGGATCATCGCGGCGGGCGTGCCTTCCTTGGCTTGAGATGTCGGCGTCTCGGTAAAGCTTGAATGGAGGTAGTTGCGGGCCGGTGCGGTCACCAGGCGAAACGGGTGGGTGTCGCCGGCAGCACGTGTCACCTCCCAATGGTCCGGAAACTCCGGCAGCCGGTCCGCCGGCCCCATGAAGCCGACAGTCGAGATGGGGTCGTCCGTCCACTTCGGTCTGAACCGGAACCTGCCGTCCGGCCAACCGAAACCGTTACGGAAGTGGGATGTCTCGAAGTCCGGCTGGCAGTCGATCCACTTCTTCGCCTCCAGCTCTTGAAGGGTGCCCCAGCCGGATACCTGGAGCGTGTGATCGATCAGCTCCCGTGCGGACATATCGAAACCCGGGTGCTCCGCCCCCACGAGGCGTGCCAGATCGCAGATCACCTCGTGGTTGGAGCGGCATTCGCCGGGCGGATCAATGAGCTTCGGGCCGAGCAGAATGTGCTGATGCCCGCCACCCTGATAGAAGTCGTCGTGCTCCAGAAACATCGTGGCCGGCAGGACGATGTCGGCCATTTCCGCGGTTTCGGTCATGAACTGCTCGTGCACGCAAACGAACAGATCCTCGCGGGCGAACCCCTGCCGGACCTTGCGCTGCTCGGGCGCGACGGCAACGGGATTCATATTCTGGATGAACAGTGCCGTGACCGGCGGTCCGTCGCCAATGTCGCTCGCATCGCCCAGCAGGACCGGTCCGATACGGGACTGGTCGAGCGCCCGGACCGACGGGTCGACGGCGTCGAGCCCTTCGATCATGGTCTTGTCCCAGTGATAGATATCCTTGTTCGAATAGAACGCACCGCCGCCTTCATGCGCCCACGCGCCGGTCACGGTCGGTATACAACTGACCGCATGCATGTTGACCGATCCGTTGCGCGAGCGGGCAAAGCCGTAGCCCAGCCTGAAGAAGCTGCGCGGCGTCTCGCCGATCAGCTTTGCAAAGGCTTCGATTTCCTCCGCCGGAAGCCCGGTGATCGCACTGGCCCAATCCGGCGTCTTGTTCTTGAGGTGTTCTTCGAAGTCGCGCGGGCAGTCCGTTGATGCGTCGAGGAAATCCCGATCCGCAAACCCGTCTCGAAAGAGCACGTGCATGACCGCGCAGGCGAGCGCGCCGTCGCTCCCCGGCCGCACGATGACACGCACATCCGCCTGTTGCATGGTCGGATTGTCGTAGACGTCGACGACGGCAATCTTCGCGCCGCGCTCCTTGCGGGCCCGCGTCGCATGGGTCATCACGTTCACTTGCGTGCTGACCGCGTTGGTGCCCCACAACACGACCAGATCGGCCTTCGCCATCTCCCTCGGGTCCGGTCCCATGAGCGCGCCGACCCCGGCGAAAAAACCTGTTTGCGGCAGAGTCGTGCAGATCGTCGTATGCTGGCGGGAATAGCGCTTGGCGTGGCGCAGGCGGTTGATACCGTCGCGCATCACGAGCCCCATGGTCCCGGCGAAATAATAGGGCCACACGGCCTCGGCGCCATGTGTGGCTTCCGCCTCCAGCATCTTCTCCGCGGTGATGGCGAGCGCATCGTCCCAGCTGATCGGCTCGAAGTCGCCGGCGCCCTTCTCGCCCTTTCGCCTCAGCGGCATCGTCAGCCGGTCGGGATGATGGACGCGCTCCGCATAACGCGCGACCTTGGCGCAGATCACGCCCGCGGTGTAGCTGTTGTCCTTGGCGCCGCGCACACGTCCGATGCGCGCATCGTCGAGCAATTCGACCTCAAGCGCACAGGTCGACGGACAGTCATGTGGGCAGGCGCTGTATCCTATGGGAACGCGGGCGTCCAACGTCATCTCCTTCGGGCCCGGCACATTACCGTCACTTGTGGGGAAAGCGCCAGTGGAATGAAGCCATTGGCAGCTTGAACGCATCGGTGTCCCGGTTATGATCCGGCAGTCCTTGGAGGTATTGCGTGAAAGGCCGCCCCATGTGTGTTGCACCGACCCGTATCCTGCATGCACTGCTCGTATTGATCGCAGGCATCATCATTCAATCGGGCCTGGATCCCGCCCGTGCCTTTAACGCACCCCCGGTCGATACCCGCTACAATGTGTCCAAAGAGGAACTCAATGGCCCGCCCGGCACGGTCATCAGGATTTGGGCGCCACCGGTCGGGTGGGACGTGCCCCACATGCGCACCTTTCGGATTCTCTATCGGTCGCGGGGGCTGAACGGCGAACCGATCGCCGTCTCCGGCGCCATCTTCTTCCCGCCCGAACCGGCTCCGGGAGGCGACCGGCCCATCGTCGCCTGGGCCCATCCGACGACCGGGGTCGCGACACGCTGCGCCCCGACACTGGTGCAGAACCTTCGCCTGACCGTGGAGGGCATGGCGGAAATGGTGCGTGCGGGCTATGTGGTGGTCGCGACCGATTATCCCGGCCTTGGCGCACCCGGAACGCACCCCTATCTGATTTCGGAGAGCGAGGGACGCGCATTGCTGGATTCGGTGCGGGCGGCGCGTAACGTCCCGAACAGCGGCGCAGGCAAAAAGTACGCCCTGTGGGGCCATTCACAGGGCGGCCACGCGGTTCTGGCAGCCGGGCACATCGCTGCGTCCTATGCGCCTGAACTGGAACTCGCTGGCATTGCGGCAGCGGCGCCGGCGACCGACCTGATCGCCTTGTTCGACGCCAACAGGAATACCTCGACCGGCGCCTATCTGAGTTCGCTTGCGATCTGGTCCTGGTCGCGGATATTCAATCAACCGCTATCGAAAACTGTGGAAGCATCGAAGATGCGCGCCTTCGAAGAAACAGCGACCGACTGCCTCCAGGACCTCAGTGAATTCCTCATGGAACGCCGTGCGAACAGGGTCCTGCGCGACGGCTTCATGAAAATCAACCCGACGAAGACGGAACCGTGGCGCTCGATCATGGCGCGAAATTCACCCGGTCCCACGCCGCCCCGAATCCCCATGTTCATTGCGCAAGGAACGACGGACACAACGGTGTCTCCCAAGATCACCGACGCCTATGTCAGAAAGCTGTGCCAAGGCGGCTCGTCGGTCCTTTTCAAAGAGATGGAGGGCGTGGAGCACATCTATGCGGCACGGCGCTCCTCGCGTGAGGCCGTCGCCTGGATGGGCGCACGTTTCAGAGGCGAGCGTGCCCCGAACGACTGCGGCCGTATCAAATAGTCGACCGCACTCAACGCTGTTTCTTGGCGGCCAGTCACGTCACCGGGCTTAAGCACCGGCTCCGGGACGAGCCACGAGCCCTCCATGTAACGGGCCACTGCGCCGGAACGCACCAGCCTCAATCGTCGAGCGAAATACCGAACTTCTGATTAAGGCCCTTCTGTCCCGCACGGGTCACTTCCACGGTGCGGCTGTCTTTCTTCCGCGCTATCCATTTTCGCGATTCCAGTTGCGCCAGCAGAGCCGCGCCCAGCGCGCCGCCCATGTGCGGGGTGCGCTCGCTCCAGTCGAGGCACCGGCTGGCAAACGCCCGGCGGCTTTTCTTCAGCGCGTCAATGTCGAGTCCGAATTGTGCCAACCCCTCCTCGCCCGAGGGCGTCAGATGGAAAGCCTCGTCGTCGGACGTCAGATAGCCCTTGTCGATCAGCGCCTCCGTCAGAGCGACACCGAGGCGCCCTGCCAGATGGTCGTAACACGTCCGGGCAAGCCGCATCTGTTCGTCGCGCGGTCCGGTCGGCCGGTGCCGCCGCGCGCCGCTTGACGCCACCACCATCAACGCCTCAAGTGCGTTGGCGACATCCTTGCCGGCCAGCCGATAGTAGCGATGCCGCCCCTGCTTTTCGACGGCCACCATCTTGCCTTCCGTAAGCTTGGCCAGGTGCCCGCTTGCCGTCGGCGGTGACACGCCCGCGACATAGGCGAGTTCGCTCGCCGTACGCGCCCGCCCGTCCATCATTGCGGACAGCATATTGGCGCGCGCCGGGTCTCCCATCAGCGCGGCGGCTTCGGCGATGTAAGGGCCTTCAATCATAGTTCGGTTATAACCGAAATATCCTTTCTCGACAATTCAATCATATTTCGACTATCAACGAATTATGAATGCTGACGTGCAGCCGGTTCGGACCGGGGCGCTCAAGGTCAAAAACGGAGGATCA
>JANQLP010000110.1 GCA_028280515.1 Hyphomicrobiales bacterium | reverse complement strand
AGTTTCAATCCGCCGTCATGCGGACAGGCCGCCGCTACCGCGGTACCTGGTGACAGGTGTTGCAGCAAAGTTTCAATCCGCCGTCATGCGGACAGGCCGCCGCTACCCCGACCACTACCTCGTCCTCTACGACGAGGACCGTTTCAATCCGCCGTCATGCGGACAGGCCGCCGCTACCGGACCGCTGCCCGCAGGCGTTCACCTTCGAGGTTTCAATCCGCCGTCATGCGGACAGGCCGCCGCTACCTCACCGTCATCGCCCACTGCGGCAGCCCGGTCGAGGTTTCAATCCGCCGTCATGCGGACAGGCCGCCGCTACCTCGCCGCGCACCAGCCGATGAACCTGCATCGCAAGATCGAGTTTCAATCCGCCGTCATGCGGACAGGCCGCCGCTACTGGAGACAACCTCGGCGACTACCTGGCTGCCATGTTTCAATCCGCCGTCATGCGGACAGGCCGCCGCTACTGTGTCTCTGGAAACTATTGATATGCAAGAGAAAATACTTGAGCTTGCCGAACCCAAGGCATTTCTGTCCGGAATTTTAGAACGCTCTGAAATCGAAGGCTCCTCTTGTTCTAACAATTCAATGACTTACCTTGCATCTGAACCCGATCTCGGCATTTCTGATGAAAACGCCGACCTCTAATCGCGTTTCCGACAAACCGTCATTGTGGCATGGCAGCCGGCAGCATGCGGCGTATGATTTCGGCCAGCACGATCGTAACCGCGAACGGGACGGTCAGTTCGCACCAGGGTCCAGCGCTGGCCCAGCCCAAACTCTGTAGGCCGCCGGTCAAAGCACCGGTGGCGCTTTTGACCAACTCAAAGTCTTTTAGTCCCGGCGCGGCCAGGATCGCGGCGGCATAGAGTCCAAATCCGGCCAGTCGATTTGCCTGCAAGGCCCGCGTGTTGGCCTCGGTGGCATGCGCGAAATCGGCGGCCGAGGTGACTTCCGCCTTCACATCTTCATAGAGCCGGTCGAGACCGAGTGACGCGCGCCAGCGCGCGAACATTTCGGCGCCCTGAATCTGGCTGCTGATGCCCGTGAAGCGGCACCGGTGGGTGAATTCGAGGAACTCCTCGTGCACCTTGAGCACATTTGCGCGGAACTCATTATGCTCCTGACCCCTTTCAAGATCAGCCACCAGCCCGGTCAGCCGCGAGGAGAACGCCAGGAGCGAGGCGAATTCGAACCGCGCGATGAGGGCGAGCTTTTCATAGTGCCGCCGGAAATGCGTCTCCAGCATAAAGACAGCGAAGCTATTATCGACCGTGACCATGGAATAATGAGCGCCGCCGAAGACGTGGCGGGTGGCGTAGTAGTTATAGGTCCGTTCATGTGGATAGAAGCGGTCGTAGAAATACCTATTGTGGAGTGGCGCGAGGAAATCGGGATTGTACTCGAACAGCGCCGATCCGGTTTCGTCGGCCTCGGCGAGCCGGAACCAGTCACCGTCTCTGATCCGTAGCATGGTGTCGCCGGGCGTCGTTTCTGTCTGCTTGAGGGCGATGAAGCTCATGACCGGCACGCGTTCATCGGAAGGGTCGCGCCAGTCCGCCTGATTAAGCGGCGCGACCCAGCTTTTCCAGGGCTCGAGCAGCGGTGCGTCGGCGCCGGTGCCGCGGTTTTCGTGGAGGAAGTCGACCATCGCGCCCTGGGTCTGCTCGCCGGCGGATTTGCCGGAGGTCAAACGCAGGCAGCGCGGCACGCGCTGTGGCTGACCGTTGCTCCAGAACGGTGTGTAGCTGCGGCGAAAATGATCGATGATGGTCTGGACTTGGGCAAGAGTGAGATTGCCTTTGCCATCATGCAGGGTTTCCACCGTGATGACGATCGTGCCTGTGCGAAACAGGTGCAGGGTGAGCCGTACGATCTCGAATCCGTGCCAGCCGCAGTCATTCCCGAACTCGGCCGAGATGCCGCCCGGATTCTCGCGCCGAAAAAGTTGGAACGGAGCGGCGTCCCCATCCGGATAGAGGAACTTCCTCGCGAAATCGTGGAAATAGACGTATTCGTTAAACACATCAGGGTCAGGCTGTTTGCTGTCCTCTGAGAGCGCGTTGAGCGGATCATCGATCGGCGCCCAGCCAGCAGCCACCAGCTGTTCGCGGATTGTAGCGGGCACGAAACGGCCTCTGCCCTGCCAGATCAGCGGCAGGTGATGGATCTGGCGAAACCGGGAGACCAGGATTTTCGTTGCGGGCAAGGATTCGGGCTTACTCCCCTGGCCGGAGGGCGTGTCCTGCGCGCCATCTTGTTCCCGCTCCGGTGCGTCTTGGGTCACGACCCGCCCTCGTTCTGGCGTGGATAGGAGGGCAGGCTAAGGGGGTGGTCGGCGACGGGCTTTCCGGCACAGCCCGAGCGAGGTTGCCCCTGTTTGTCTCTCCACATGGTCGTTTGCGCGGTCTGCTTTAGCTCTCCATAGGCATCGAGTATCTGCTCGCTCTCTGGGCTATTTCGCACCCGGGGCCATTGCAACTGTTCGGACAGCGCCTCGCCAGTGGCGCCGTGGGCGGTGGCACGCAGACGCTGGATCGGTTCCAGTTCCTCGGGGCGCGCGCCCATTTGTTCCGGTTCGGCCATCCAGTCGGAAAAGGCCTGCAAGGCCAGCTCCGTCGTGATGGTGCCCGCCTTGCACGCATGGGACAGGCTGCGCGCCGTGATCTTCGCGCTCACCTGACCGTAGCCATAGGCCTTGGCCCGCCCAAGCATGTGTGAATAGCCCTCGGCGCCCGACAAATCGCCATGGGTGATCGCCCAGATCAGTGCGCCAAGCTCGACTGGGGTGACGTTGTGAATACGGATGTCGGAGGTGAACGTGGCACCGGCCTCAAGGAAGGTCACATTGCTTTCCATTCTGGTGCGTTCGACACCCGCTTGGCTCTGACCACCGCTGGGAAGCCGGTGGGCCTGGTTGCGTGCCGGGTAGCGTTTACGTCCAGCAAGCACCGCATCTTGGTTGTTGTAGTCAATCGGGTGCGTGGCGGCATCTTTCGCGGCCTTGAGGTAATATGGCCAGTAGGATGGCTTGGGGCGCGTCGCGGCCCATGTGTTGGATGTCCGTTGCTGCCGTGCGTTTTCGGCGATTGCAAAGCCGAATTTCACTCGTGAGCGAAGCGATTTCTGCGCCACGTTGCGGCTTGATAAAAAATCGCTTTCCGAGACCTCGGGCGGCGCCCATCCCAGCAGCGCCTGGACAAAGTCAAGCTGATCCTCTGGCAGATCATCTTGACTGCGTTCGATCATGTCATGCACCGAGCGCGCATAGGCCACGCGGAAAAGCGCGGTGAGTGAGAGAATTGGTCGCCTACTGCTGTGCTTCTGATCCACACCATGCGGATTGCGCCAGAACACCGGCAAGCCGTAGCGGGCAATGTTGCCGCGGCTCTTGATCTGCAATTTGAGCGTCGGCCGTGCCTCGCCTCTGCGCGCCTCGAATGCGTCGACCCGGCCATCCGCGGTCCAGGCCAGGAAGTTCGCGCCCTCCGCCCTGTCGGTATCGCGGTTCAGTGAAAGGAGAAAGCGGCGCACGGTATCGGTTTCGATTTCACGCGGCGAGGGCTCATCCGGCCAGAAAAACAAGTACTCCCGGCTCTTGGGATCCGGGATATCAATCAGTTCGGACGGCGTTGGGCCGGACATGACGAGTTGCGCCGTCCCCTCGACATCGCTGCCGAAATCAGTCCCTTTGCGCAGCCCGTTGAGCGTTCCCGCGATCGCCGTCAGACGCTCGTCGAGCGTGCTGAGATGCCATGCCCTGACATCCATGCCAACGCTCGGCAGGAAGTCATCAAAAAAGATTGGCTCTGTTTGCTGCGCTTCGATCAGTTCGTAGCCCTTGTCGGTGTGAAACAGCCAGCCGCCCTTATGCTCGGCGGTTTGGCTCCATTTAACGACGTCCTGCCACGTCTTGTCCGTGTAACTGTGGGTATGGCCCGCGAAATCGTCGATAAAGCTCAGCCGCGCATAGGTGAGGATTTCCATCACCGAGCGGATCAGTCCCTTGAGACTGCTGCCCGGTATTGCATAGCGATCCTCTTCGATCTTCAGCGGCAGGCCGTTCTGAACGCCCCTCTCAGTCTCGAGATCGGTGGCATCGCCCCCTCCGACGAGCAGTGGCGTCGTCGTCGTCCACTGAACCGTCAGACTGCCGCTGACCGCATCCGCGACCGGCCGCGACAGGTCGAGATCGGGGACCGGGGAGGGAAGCACTCTGCGCCCGTTGTCAACAAAGGTATAGGGCGCCTTGCGGGCCGGTCTTCCCGCTGCGGCGTCAATGAAGCGTTCACGCTCCGTCATCGCTCACCTCAACCTTGAACCAGCCGTAACCGGTCGAGCTGCCGTGCCCGAGTTCGAGAATGTCGTCCTTGCCAAAATCCGCGAGCAAACTGTCAAACAGTGCATGCTCCCCCTCGACTTCGAGATCCACTTCGAAGTCGGGCTTCCAGTAGGAGCGTTTACCGAACAGCACCGTGTTGCGTGTCGCCCCCGTGAAACGGTCGATGCCATTGTTGGACAGTCTGATTTCCGTGCCCGGATCGACGCAGCGTATGGCCGCAACCCGAAGCGCGCCGCGGCACCCGGTCACGCCGAACAGGCGTTCGGTATCGGTCAGCTGTGTCCGCAGTTCCTGCATGCCGCGCTTGCGGTCAGGCTCGTCCACCGATACGCGCTCCGTCGCCTTGCAAGCGGCCAGCCACCGGGCGCGGGCGCGCAATGCCCCGGCCACGGAGGTGGACCAGAGCACGGGCTTGCCCGCGCGCCTGAGTGGCTGCATCTCGTTGCCGCTCTCATCCGTATTGGATGTGCGGACGGAGAGGTACGGCCCCTCGCCCTTGAGCGTCAGCGTAACGCGGCGCAACGTGGGGCGTGGGCATGCCGTCTTCGCGAGCAGTTCAAGGAAGTTGTCCACCCGACCCCGATCAAGCGCGCTTTCGACTAGCTGCCCGTCCTTGCCGGGGGTCACGAAGAAGAATTCAAGCGTTTCAGGGGCCAGTGTGATCCGTCCGCGCCCCTTGGCGACCCCGCCGCCGACTTGGCAGCCGTCACGCAGCAAGGCAAAGACTGGCGCCAGGCGATCCAGTTTCTCCTCGAACCAGACCGCTTCGAAAGCAAACGTCGCGCCCGCCGCCACCATTTCGCGATCATAAAGTTTGTTTGGCGCGGCCGCGCCGGTTGCGGGCTCGATGGCGACATGCTTGGAGCGGAATACACCGCCCTCAGCCGGATGGTCCGACAGATCCTCGAGGTCTGCCGCCGCCTCGCTCATGACGGCATGATCGAGCCACAACCGCGCCACGCGTCCGCTGCCGTCCTTGTGCTCCTCGCCGAACAGCTCGGTACGATGCGCGCCCTTGCCAAGCGTGCTCCGCAATACGCCCTTAAGCGACGAGGCCGGGATGATCGGTTTGCCGTCCTGCTGACGGATGATGGCGGAGAACCTGCGCTCCTCACCATCCTTGTCGATATCGAATTGAACATCGCTGCCACCGACATGGAGATCTGATTTCAGCTCGATCTGCCCGGAGATCCGAATCCGGCGCGCGAAAATCATATCCTGACCCCCTGGCTCAGCGCGGCGTGGTCGACGATGTTCAGGGCAACCTGCCCGAAACCGTTCTCGCGCAGGAATGGAAAGGTCTCCCAGTCTTCCCGTGCCAGCCCGCTCGCTGGGGGAAGACCGTTGTGCAGGATACCGTCAACATCCGCATCGTTTCCCGGTTTGAGCCGGAACACCGATCCGGCAAGGGTCAGCACCCAAGGCGTATAGCTGCCGGCACGGGCTGGGTAGCGCAGCGCGAGATAGCCGCCCTTGAGCACCTGCAGCGCGAACCAGTTTTGCAGCTCGAAACCGAGGTCTTTGAAGTAATGGAGATAGAGTGCATCCAGCGGCTGCCGCATTGCCTCGTAGGGCGGGAACAGGCAGGCGTCTGAGGTCAGGCACAAATCGAGCGTATCGAGCGCCGCCCCGGAAGGCGCCGCGTCGCTTTCCCAGCTTTTCGCCTCGATCACCGCGCCGGTCTTGCCTAGCCCGGGCAGGCCTGTCTTCAGCATGCCCAATGCCTGCTCAAAAAGGCCGCCCGCGTTCGGCGCGCTAATCACCCCTTCCCAACATGTCTCGCCGGGGACAACGGCGACCTGTGAAAACAGCTTCCCGGCCCCTTCGCCGCCATCCTCACCGGGTTCATAAGCTGCTGACAGGGTTTCGGTGTCGATCGCCGTCCGGGTGCTGCCTGTGCGTGTAATGTCCGGCGCTTCCCAACCCTCTCCTAACGCTTCGCGCACATCTGGTTCTTCCGACTTCCAGTCGAGCGCGAACTTGTGGTGGCCATCGCGCGGCGCGCCGTCAAGGTTGCAAAATAACCGTCCGTCGCTCACCGAGAGCGACAGCGGTAGCGCGCGTTTGCCCGCAGGCGTGGCGTGGCCGATCTGCAGGGCCGAGATGAATTCTCCGGCCTCCACGCCGACCATCGCGAAGCCGCGCGCGAGCACTGCCTTGATCGCGCCGCCGGGCACAGTTTCGGAGCCGATCATGAGGTTGCTGTTGTGATGCCGCGCATCGACCACAAATGGCCTGTCGATCACGTAGCGCACCCTGAGCCGCGTCGCCGGGGCCGCTACTGTTGCCGCCGAGATCGGCTCTGGCGACGCCACGTCCTGGCCGATGACCCTGCCGAAACCGATGCTCTTCATCCCGCCGATAGCAAACAAACGACCAAGTGACATCTTCAGGGCGTTGGCCGCATCCGTCACGCTCAACCGCTCAGCAGGGCAGAACAGGACATTCCCCTTGAAGGCAACTTCAGCGTTGAAGGGGAAGGGGCATTCAATGAACAGCAGATGCCCCTCTCTGGCCGCTCCGAACTCGGGCTCGATCTGCACGCGCTGGGTCCTAGCGCGCGGATTTTCGGGCGCCGCTTCGCACACAAGCTCGCCGAACACCAGCGCACCCCGTTCCGGCTCGTTTGCTACGATCCGAGGATCGGTGGGAGAGCTCTTTCTGCGGGTGCCGCTCTCGGTGCCAAACAGCACATCGCGTGTGTCTGGCGCCATTTGCCCTTCCTCGACGAGTTGATCGCAGGCGTCCCGCAGATTGCCTTTGATTAGCGTGGCGGGCAGGACGAACTGCCCCCTATCGTTCCGCGCCAATTCGACATCCAGCGCCGCGCCCGCAGCCTTGCTGCCAGCAACGACCCACGGTGCCCGCAGCTTCAACGTGACCGGGATGCGCCAGTACAAGGTTAAGCCTCCCCCTCCGCCGGGTCGATGTAGTCGATCAACTGCACAAGTTGGCTGAAGAACAGGAGCGGGTAATCCCCGACCGGGAACAGTGTTTCCATAGTCTTGTCGAACTCCTCTTCGGAGATACCCCGGGCGATCCGCTTGAGATCCTCCACGACCGGGGCCGTATCGACAGTCTTCTTGCCAAGCATTTCGCTTTGCTCGTGATAGACGTTGTGTAGTGCCGAGCGGCTCACCGCGCTCAGAATGCGGCGGGCTTCCCGGGGAAATTCCGCTACCTGTGCGGCGGTGAGCGAAAACCGCTCCTGCGGCAGGTCGTCGCCGAACAAATCGCGGCGGAATGTCTTCGGTGCCATGTGGATGCGGTCGATACCCTCATAGGCGAGCGCCTGAAGCATTGCCTCCTGCCGATCGCCCTTGGCCATATCGGTCAACGCCTCGGCAGCATTCTTTAGGTCGCGGATTGGCGCGTTATGCGGCCCGAACACGAGACCGTAGGAGAAGCTCAGCGGCTTGCCGTCGAGGTCTTTCCATCCCCCGACCGTCTCTTGCACCTGGATCGCGAATTGCCATCCCAGCCAGGCGGGCACCACGAAGGTGAACTCGTCGCCTCCCCAAAGCAGAGTCTCGAGCCGCACATTGCCCTTCAGCTGCATCCGAGAGGTCTCATCGGCCCAGTTCAGGATATCCGCGAGCAGCGTCGCCTTCAGAATGTCGAGATAGCGTGACAGCCTGCTATAGGCCGTAACGCCCGCCTGCCCAAGTCTGAGAGCGCCGAAGGCATTGCCATCCATGTTCAAGATGCAGATCTTGCCCTTCAGGCTTTTGGGCAGCTCCCCGGGCGCATCCTCGACGATCTCGCCAAAATCACTGGTGAAGCCCCTGACACGCGGCGCCCGTAGACGCTCCCGCGCGATTTCGACGGCCGAGT
Source organism: Hyphomicrobiales bacterium (assembly GCA_028280515.1). Classification (GTDB taxonomy): domain Bacteria; phylum Pseudomonadota; class Alphaproteobacteria; order Rhizobiales; family Methyloligellaceae; genus UBA2767. The sequence goes on along the minus strand of JANQLP010000110.1, from coordinate 5,973 downwards.
TCCCGTCCCACTCACCGTCTTTGGCGAGCGTCCGGCCCTGGGCAAGCACATTCTCGTAAAAGCCCTTCTTCCCCTTGCGCCCGACCTTGCGGCGGCGGCCAGCATTCTCGGAAATCGGTTTGCCCGGCACCTCCTCGCGGGAAGCCGGGAGCACGCCCGTGAGGGCGCAGACCATCTGTCCGGCAGGCGCGGGAGAGGGGAAGGAAAAACTCCTATACTGGCTTTGGGAAAGCTGCGTGTCGAGTGCGGCGAAGACATCATGAAGCCGGACATCCGACTTCGCCGGTTGCCAGCAGGCGGTTTGACATGTCATCAAGTCGAACGGGTAATCCCTGTGCGCCTCGGCCAGAAACGTTGAGATCCTGTCAAGGATGCGCTTCCGCGTGCCATCATCTATCCGGCCTGCACGCGTCGTCCCGCCGGTGTCGACGAGGGCGCGGATCTGGCCGGCAATGAATTCCTCGTCGATATCGCCACCCAGCCTGGCCGGAAACTCCGCAGCCGCCTGACGCAGAGAGTCATCGGTTAAGTCCTGCTGTGCTGTCTCCGCCGCGGCTTTGAGTGCTCTGTTCCATCTGTTCTTGTTTTTACCCCTGGGAGGCTTCGGATCTTGCACCTCGACGGTCAGCTCCGGGGCAACGTCCTCTTGCGTACACGCAAACACCAGTTCGGAGGCCGAAAGCTGTAGCCATTTGAAATTCACATCGGGGAACTCTGTCTCAAGATGCGCCTTGAGCAAGGGAGGCATGGCCAGCAGGGTCAACGACGCGCCACGGATCGTGGATAGATCGTCCGTGTCAAAAACCGTCGCATCGAAATTCTGCGGCGCTGTCTTGAAATACGAAACTGGAAATCCGTCCAAGCTCGTGCCCCCTCAAACAATCGCGCTCCAAACGAACTGGTTGCAGCTTATCATCTTTCGTTCGACCAATGATAGTCTCACGCGCGCGAAATGTGAATTGCGGCCAGCCAAACGCGTTCATTCAGGAAGGATTACCTCTGGACAATATCCAAACGAAATTGCACGCTGTTCGAAAAGTAAACGAAAGGTTGTTGTTAAATGGCAATGCTCTGCTGTGTGCCTTGCCGTCATCAAGTATATTTTCTTAGATCAGTCTCCGAGGCACCATCTCCTACGCGGAAATTTGGCAACATCACGTGTGACCTTCGCGTCCCGAGTTCGAGTGAGTTTCTAGATAGCCGCCATTGGTGAAAATGCAGCATCTCGCGCTTTGGGCTCTTTCCGGCAATTGCCGGCGTCCGTTGCCAATGACCGTTCACGGCTATCTCCCGCCGTTCCCTAGGCGGCGTCACAGCGTCCGGTTCAGGTCCAGATCCGGACATCTGGAGGTACTAAGGCTCCAGGAGTGATCCGGGTCGGCGAAACAAGAGTAAGGATCCTATACACTGCGGATCATCATCGGCGTGTTGAGGGGCAGGCCCCTTCCCCGCTACCATCGTTTCTTGAACTCAGCGATCGTCGTGGTGCCGGTTGGAGTGCGTCGGGCACGGCCATGTGCGCTGTTTCCGCCGCTGAAGAATCTGGCAAGAGCCACCCGCCTCAGGCCATAAAGAGGTCACTAACGGCCTTCCCTCACGCCTCGTCATGCCGGCGGCGGCCGGCATCCGTGGCCCCGGCACCCGACCGAAGCACGACATGATCGAGCTGACGGCGCGCGAATTGGAGCTGGCGTGCATATCGCTTGAGTTAAGCCCGCTGTCACCGTAAGAGCAGCGTCATCGCATTGCCGTATGCGGCGCCGCGTATCGGGATGAGGAGCACAAGTGAATTCGCACGACAATGGCGGCCGGGACCTGCCCCGCGACGATGATGACATTCTGGTTCTGCGTCAGCCGGACGACTGGCACGTCCATTTCCGCGATGGCGCCATGCTGGCGTTTGCCGCCGAACACACCGCGCGGCAGTTCGCCCGTGCCATCGTGATGCCGAACCTCGTGCCGCCGGTGACGACGGTCGCCGCGGCCGCGGCATATCGAACCCGCATTCTCGAGGCGCTGCCCGCGGACCACCGCTTCGTGCCGCTGATGACGGCGTATCTAACCGACGAGATCGATCCGGCCGAGATCGCGGCCGGCTTCCGGGACGGCGTCTTCACGGCGTGCAAGCTCTATCCGGCCGGCGCCACGACCAATTCGGCGGCCGGGGTCACGGACGTGCGCAGGATTTGGCCCGTGCTGGAGCGCATGCAGGCCATCGGCATGCCGCTGCTCGTGCATGGCGAGGTGGTCTCGCCCGATATCGACATCTTCGACCGCGAGGCCGTGTTCCTCGAAACGGTGCTGGCGCCGGTGCTGGCCGACTTCCCCGGCCTGAAGGTGGTGCTGGAGCACATCACCACCGAGGACTCGGTGCGGTTCGTGGCGGCGGCGGGCGCCAACCTGGCGGCGACGATCACCGCGCACCACCTGCGTCTCGACCGTAACGCCCTCTTCGAGGGCGGGCTTCGCCCGCATGCCTACTGCCTGCCGGTCGCCAAGCGCCGCCGTCACAAGGAGGCGCTGCGCAAGGCGGCGACGTCGGGCGACCCCAAATTCTTTCTCGGCACCGACTCGGCGCCGCATCAGAAGCACGAGAAGGAGAGCGCCTGCGGCTGCGCCGGTATCTTCAGCGCGCCGACGGCGCTCGAAAGCTATGCCCAGACGTTCGACGAAGAAGGCGCGCTCGACCGGCTGGAAGCCTTCGCGTCGGTGTCCGGCCCGCGTTTCTACGGTCTGCCGCTCAACGAGGGAACCGTCACGCTGCGCCGGGCACCACAGCAGGTGCCCGAGCTGATGACCGGCGACGGCGTCCGCGTCGTCCCGTTCCACGCGACCGAAACCCTGGCATGGCGCTTCGCCGGCCGCGGCGGTCAGGCCACGGACGACAACGGACCATCGTGAACGAGCGGCCGGCCAGCCCGCGTCACCGCCCCGCCAACTGCTCCACCGCCTCGACTACCTCGGCGTTGGCGAAGGGCTTGGTGATGAAGCGGTCGGCGCCGCAGTCCAGCGCCGTCTCGCGGTCCTCGCGCTGGCCCTTGGCCGTCAGCACCAGCACCGGCAGGCGCTCGGCCCGCCGGTCGGCGCGCAGGCGACGCAGGACCTCGTAGCCGTCGAGCTCCGGCAGCATCACGTCCAGGATCATCACATCGGGCGCCCGCGCCAGCGCCGCGTCGAGCGCCTGCCGCCCGTCCGTCTCCACCAGCACCTCGAAGCCCGCCCGCTCCAGCAGGAAGGTCAGCGGCTCGACGATGTTCGGCTCGTCCTCCGCCAGCAGGACGCGCTTTAGCATGGCCTGAAATGTCCTCCCGTTGACGAACCGTCTTGCGTGAACGTCGGCAACGATTAGACGTTACCTGAGGCGCCGCCGCAATCGGGAATTGCCGGGCGCCGGTCCGGGCCTGCCGCCGGCCGGCCGCGCGGCGGCCGGCGCTATTCGGCCAGCGGGTCCTCGACCCGGTGCCGGCAGCTCTGGCGGGGACAGAGGCGGCAGCTCGGGCCGACCGGCTCGACCGGCGCCGAGGGCGTCGGCGCGTAGACCGTGTGCCGGGCGTCGTCCTCGCTCATCGCCAGCATGTCGGTCACGTAGTGGCGCGGCTGGCCGAAGCCGGTCTCGCCGGCGTTGCGGGCGCGGCCGACGAAGACGAAGCGCGCGCCGGTCGGGAACTGCACGCGCTGGCGGACCACGGTCTCGGGCGACTGCTGCGCGCCATAGAGCACCCACAGCGGGCAGGCCGCCGCGTAGCGCGGCACCGCCAGCCCGTCCAGCCCCAGCATCTCGATCAGCGTGCCGGCGGCATTGGCCCGGTAATAGCCGAAGCGCGGCCGGCCGTCGGCCCGCGGCAGCGCCGTCAGCCGGTGACAGACGGCCGTCACGTCGGCGGCGAAGGCCGCCGCCAGCGCCTCGATGTCGAACCGCAGCTCGGCCGCCCGCGCGGCGAACGCGTCCATGGGCATCAGGATCGCGTCCACGGCATAGGCCGCGAGCGCCCGCCGCGCGCGCTCGCGGGCGGCCGCGGTCTCGACCTGCGGCTGGCGCGCGATGATGTCGTCGATCGGCTCGCGCAGCCGCGCCGCCACCAGCGCGCGGGCCGCGTCGCGCCGCCCGCCGGCGTGCCCGGGGCCGATCTCCCGCGCCAGCGCCGCCGCCGCCGTCTCGATCTCGCCGAAATGGTTCTCGCGCGCGTCGAACAGCGCTTCCACCTCGTCCAGCGGCGTCAGCCTGCGGTCCGGCGCGTCGGCCTTGTCCAGATAGGCGGCCAGCGCCTCGCCCACGTCCGACAGCGCCCGGCTCTCCTCGTGGATGATGCGGTGGAACCGGTCGCGGCGCTCGGCCGGCGCGTCGGGATACTCGGTCAGGATCTCGGCCGCCGAGCGGATGGCGGCGATGCGGGTCAGCATGCGGTGCACCGTCTCGCCCAGGAACGGGTCGTTCGACAGCCGGTCGGTCAGGGTCTGCGCCAGCGCCGTCGCCGCGCGTTCCGAGCGGGCCAGCGCCGCCAGCCCCCGGGCCCAGCCCGGGAAGCGCCCGATCAGCTCGCCGGTGCGCCCGTCCTCGATGCCGAGACCGTCCAGCGAGGGCAGGTGGGCGATCTCGGTCAGCGACTCCAGCAGCCGGCGTTCCGCCGCGCCGTCCAGGTCGTCGAGCGCGACCTGGAGCGCCGCCGCGGTCCGGCGCAGCAGCGTGCCGGCGATCCGCCGCTTGTTCAGCTCGATCAGGTTCAGGTACGAGGCCGAAATCCCGATCCGCTCGGCCAGCGCGACCTGGGTCAGGCCGATCTCGCGCCGGCGCTGGCGGATGCGCGTGCCCAGGATCGACCGGTCGATCCCGGAAACCTGTGTCGTCGCAGCCACTTGCCGCCCCGGCCTGTCAATGATTTACAGAACGTTCGCGTTTCATGGAAGAATTTTGACAAAAAAGTTAATGAAATTCAATTAGTTATTGTCAGTTTGACAAAATTAACCCAGCCTGTTGCCAGGGCCGATCGAATTCGCCCAAGGCCGAAACGGCATCGTGAAGCCCGGCTTCCGCCTTCGGCGCCAACAACGACACAACAACGGCAAACGCATCAAGGGAGAACATTCATGAGCAAGTGGGATATCAGTCGTCGCGGTCTGCTGAAGAGCTCCGCCGCGATGGGCGTCGGCCTCGCCGCGCCGACCATCTTCACCAGCGGCGCCTGGGCCGCGAGCTATACCAACGAGCCCAAGGGCGCGACGGTCACGCTCGGCTTCAACGTGCCGCAGACCGGCGCCTATGCCGACGAGGGCGCCGACGAGCTGCGCGCCTACCAGCTCGCCGTCGAGCATATCAACGGCGAGGGCGACGGCGGCATGCTGAACACCTTCTCGTCGAAGGCGCTGACCGGCAAGGGCATCAACGGCAAGAAGGTCGAGTTCGTCACCGGCGACACCCAAACCAAGTCCGACGCCGCCCGGGCCAGTGCCAAGCGCATGATCGAGAAGGACGGCGCCGTCATGATCACCGGCGGCTCGTCGTCGGGCGTGGCGATCGCCGTCCAGGGCCTGTGCCAGGACGCCGGCGTCATCTTCATGGCCGGCCTGACGCATTCGAACGACACCACCGGCAAGGACAAGCGCGCCAACGGCTTCCGCCACTTCTTCAACACCGAGATGTCGGGCGCGGCGCTGGGGCCGGTGCTGAAGAACGCGTTCGGCTCCGACCGCGTCGCCTATCACCTGACGGCCGACTATACCTGGGGCTGGAGCCAGGAAGGCTCGATCATCAAGTATTCCGAGGAGCTCGGCTGGCAGACGTCGGCCGCGGTGCGCACGCCGCTCGGCGCCGGCGATTTCTCGCAGTACATCACGCCGGTGCTGAACTCCGGCGCCGACGTGCTGGTCCTGAACCATTACGGCCGCGACATGGTCAACTCGCTGACCCAGGCGGTGCAGTTCGGCCTGCGCGACAAGCAGGTCAACGGCAAGGACTTCGCCATCGTCGTGCCGCTC
>JANQLP010000083.1 GCA_028280515.1 Hyphomicrobiales bacterium | reverse complement strand
CATGCCGCCGAGATTGCCTTCCGAGCCCAGCAGACGGTTGATCTCCGGATTGTCGGTCGGCTTGGCCGCCAACTCGTCGACGTTCTTCTGCGTGATGCCGAGTTCCTCGGCGGCGACGAGCGCGTTGGTCGTCCAGCGGATGATGTCGCTCCACTGGTCATCGCCATGGCGCGTGGCCGGACCAAGCGGCTCCTTGGAGATGATCTCCGGCAGGATCACGTGGTTCTCCGGATCCTTGAAGGTCGCGCGCGTGGCCGCGAGGCCCGAGGCGTCCGTCGTGTAAACGTCGCAGCGCCCGGCGAGATAATTCGTGCGCGCTTCTTCGTTCGACTCGATCGGAACCGGCTCGTACTTGATCTTGTTGGAGCGGAAGAAGTCGGCCAGGTTCAACTCCGTCGTCGTGCCCGTCTGAATGCAGACCGAGGCGCCGTCGAGTTCCTTCGCGCTTTTGACGCCCAGCTTCTTCGGAACCATGAAGCCCTGACCGTCATAATAGTTGATCCCCTGGAAGGCGAGCTTGACGTCGACGTCCCGCACGAACGTCCAGGTCGTGTTGCGGAAAATGACGTCGCCTTCACCGGAGTTCAGAATGGTGAAACGGGTTTTACCGGTTGCGGGCTTGTATTTGACCTTGTTCGCATCGCCGAAAATGGCGGCAGCCACCGCGCGGCAATGGTCAACGTCAAAACCCTGCCATTTACCGGCTTCGTCCGTAAACGAAAATCCCGGCAGGCCGGTGTTCACGACACATACCAGCTCGCCGCGCGCTTTCACGTCGTCCAGCGTGCCGGCACTCGCGGCCGTCGCACCAATCATTGCCAGAGCAGCAGTTGCCCCAAGCAAACAGAGTTTCATGAGTACTCCTCCCTAAAGATGACACATACAAAAAAACGTCACATTTTGGGCCCAAACCCCCGGGTCACAGGCCCGACAAGCAGCTTTGACTGACACGTCGGCGTGCCCGGCAACTTGCCCGGGCCTAACTCTCCGCGAGAGCTGTATGCGAGTCAACAGGCGGAATGCTCACATTTTGACTAATATGTGATGATAATTAAGGCGGTTCACCGGCACTTTACTTTCCATCTTTAAACTTGGCCTCTGGGTACCGGGCTGCTAGAGAAACGCCACCTTTTGGTGGCCATTGACGATTGATGGTGCGACCGCCGGAAACGGCGTGCGGCCGCCGAGTGAACCGATGCCGATTGTTCGCATCGACGTAGCTTCACGAAACATCCCGAGAGACGCGAGGATAATCCAGACATGACCGCTGGCTTTGGCCTTGAGAAACTTGGTCTTCTGACTGCGCGCCACCCGAAGGCCACGCTGCTGTTCTTCGCGCTCACGCTGCCGATTTTCCTGTTCTTCGCGGCCCGGCTGGAATTCTCCAGCGACATACGCGAGATTTTCCGCTCCCAGTCGGAAGGCTTTGCAGTCCTTGAGGACGTGGGCAAGCAATACCCCGCTTCCGGACGCGATGTTCTGCTGGTCGTCGACGGGAACAACATATTCGAGCCGAAGGCGCTCAGTGCACTGCGTTTCCTGCATCTCGACCTCGGCCTCATACCGGACGTCGACTTCGTGCTCTCGATCTTTTCGGCCCGCTATCCGCCGGATGAAAATGGCAACGCGGAATCGCTCTTTCCGGCGGAGATAACGGCCGGCACGGACGTGGAGGCCTTGCGCAAGAAAGTCGAGACACACCCCCTCGTCGCCGACAAGCTCCTGTCCGAGGACGCCAAGCGCGCCCTCATTGTCGTCGCGCTCAAGCCCGAAGACCGCGGTGTGGAGGACCTGGAGAGCCTCATCGACGAGATCAACGAGACCGCAGAAACGGTCTTTGAAGGAACGGACCTGAAGCTGAGGATTACCGGCCTCTCCGCCCTGCGCGTCGAGATCATCGGTGCCCTGGTCCGCGACCAGGGCCGGTTCGCCCTCGCCGGACTGATCGTGTGTCTCGGGCTGTGCTGGTTCTTCTTCCGGCGCTGGGCCTATGTCGCAATGGCCGGCGCCCCGGCCGCGATCGCCGTGATCTGGCTGGCTGGCAGCATGGCGATCGTCGGGCAGGAAGTGAATGTCCTGACCAACATCATCCCGGTGCTGGTTATCGTGCTGGTCTTTTCGGACGCGTTGCACCTGTTGTTCGGGGTGCGGCGGAACATTGCCGCCGGACAGGAACTCGGCGAGGCCATCGACACGGCCGTTCTGGAGGTCGGGCCGGCATGCGTGCTGACCTCGGTGACAACCACTCTTGCACTTCTTTCGCTGACGCTGGTGCCGCACGAGTTCATTTCACGGTTCGGGCTGACGGCGGCGCTCGGTACGGCCATCGCCTATTGCGCGACGATTGCCCTCGTTCCGGCCATGTCCGCCATCTTCCTGGCCCGGACCCCGCGCAAACGGCCTGCGGGCCAGGGTGAATACTGGTTCGGACGTGCGACCATGTCGATCAGCGGTTCGGTTGCCCGTATGATCTCCTCAGCACCCTATGCAGTCGCCGGCACGGGCGTCGTCGTAACCGTGGTGGCCGGCCTCCTCTACGCCCAGAATACGCCGCGCTACAGCTATCAGGAGAATCTGCCCGAAGGAAACGCGGCCTTCGCGGCGATCGAAGATATCGATGCCTATCTCGGCGGCTCGAACAGCCTGCACCTCCTCATCCGCTGGCCGGGCGCGCACGAGCTGCACTCGCCCGAGACCCTGAAAGTCATCCGTGCCGCGCACGACGCCCTCAAGGCCGAGCCCCAATTCCAGTCGGTGAGTTCGATGCGCGATGTCGAGGAATGGATGGCAGGCGGAACGGGCTCGCGCAGCGATGTGTTCAATTTTCTCGAGAAGGCCAACTCGCCGCTCAGCAGGCGGCTGACCTCCAAGGAGTTCAACTCCGCACTGCTCACCGCCCAGTTCCCGGCCATGGATTCATCACAGCTCATTCCGATCCTTAACGAGCTGGAGGGCCGGCTGGACACGTTGCGCAGCGAAAATCCGGGCGTCAAATTCGACGTAACCGGCCTCACGCCCCTGTCCGCCACCTCCAGCACCGAAATGATCGGCAAGCTCAATCAGAGCCTCGCCATGGCCATCGGCGTGATCATCATTCTGATCGGTTTCGCCCTGCGTTCATTTCGTTACGGGCTCGTGTCGATTGCACCGAACCTGCTGCCCATCGCGGCCGGCGGAACGTTTCTGTATCTCAACCGTCACGGCCTGCAGTTCACCACCGTGGTGGCTTTCACCGTCGCCTTCGGCATTGCCGTCGACAGCACGATCCACGTCCTTAACCGCTATCGGCTGGAACGAGAGCGTACACCCAACATCGACGAGGCCGTTCAAAGCACCTTGATGGCGGTGGGGCCTGTTCTGATGGTGGCGACGATCATCCTGATCAGCGGCGTGGGCATCACGATCATCAGCGAACTTCCGATGGTCCAGCTCTATGGGCAGATTTCGTCCGTCGTCCTGGTCACCGCGTTTCTCGGTGCCATGGTGTTTCTGCCGGCCCTCCTCACCGTGACCGACAAATGGTTCGCGGCGGAACAACCCGCGCCGGCCCCGGCCAAAGCTCCGGCACCGGCAAAGCGCACAGCATCCGCCAAACGTCCAGCCCAGGCGAAGCGGACCGCCGCGCGCAAAAACCGGCGGCGTACAGAACCGGTCGCGAAGCGGAAACAGGCGTCCTAGAGAGAAATCAGTTTTCGCGGAAACGAGATTTCACTCTGACTTTTGATTTTTACGCACAATTTATCCGAAAACCGGTTCCCGCTTTTCGGATCGTGCTCTAAATCCGGGAAGATGGTGGGCGATGCAAGGCTTGAACTTGCGACCTCTTCGATGTCACCGAAGCGCTCTCCCAACTGAGCTAATCGCCCGTCGCATGGCGGCGGCTCAGGCTTTCGCCGTGCACGACCGGATGCTCTTTCGTCATATATCGGGATTGGCGGAGCGAAGCAAGCGACCGGCGCCATACAGGCCGCAAATCCGCTTCAGCTCTCGAGCAGACGCTCGATTTCCGAGACCAGATCGCGCAGATGAAACGGCTTTGAAAGGACCGTGGCGTCTTTCGGCGCCTGGCTGTCGGGATTGAGCGCAACCGCCGCGAAGCCGGTGATGAACATGATCTTCAATTCGGGATCGAGGTCGGCCGCCCGCCTGGCCAGTTCGATACCATCCATCTCGGGCATGACGATATCGGTGAGGAGCAACGTAAACGGCTCCTCCTTCAGGCGCTCGTATGCTTCCGCGCCATTGCCGAACGACGTCACCTCATATCCCGCGTTCTGCAAGGCCTTGACGAGAAACTTGCGCATGTCCTCGTCGTCTTCCGCGAGCAGAATGCGGCGCAGCTGGCCGTTTTGAAGTTCGTTGACTGTCATATCACCGCCCTTTTAGCCGATTAGCGCTCATTACACGGTAATTTCGTAGGCAATTCGTAAACGCGGCCGGTCTGTGATGCGTCCCGGCTTCACGCAGGGAGACGCACAATCCAAGCCCAGTACATACCATTGCCGCGGAGCGAGGGCCAAAACAGATCCGACCCACCATGCAGAAGACACGCGAGAAAGCAAATCGCTCCGCTGGACTCCTACAACCAGCCTTGGCACATTCCACACAAGGATTCGACGGGGGGAGCTCGTGATCAGGGGATTGTTCAACAAGGCAGGAAACCGGTTCGCCATGAGTAAACGCGACACGGCGGTGATCAGAGACGAGTTTGATCCTCCCTTCGAAGTTCTCGAACCGTCGTCATACAAGGCCCCGCTGATCTTCAATTCTCCGCATAGCGGGCGCGTCTATCTTGAAGAGTTCCTGGATTCGTCGCGCCTGGACCTGCCGGACCTTCGTCGCTCGGAAGACACGTTCGTCGAGCAGCTGTTCGCCCCGGTCGTCACGCACGGTGCACCCCTGATGCACGCTCATTTCCCGCGTGCCTATCTCGACGTCAATCGCGAACCTTACGAGCTGGACCCGGCATTGATCGCGGAATCCCTTCCGCGTTACGCGAACACCCAGTCCGTTCGCGTCGTCGGCGGGCTCGGCACCATTGCCCGGGTCGTCGCCGACGCCGAAGAGATTTACCGGGAGCCGCTGAGCCTCGGCGTCGCGCTGACGCGGATCAGCGAACTCTACAAGCCGTATCACGCCGGCCTCAGCGAACTCATGGATGCATGCACGCGCAAATTCGGCATTTCGGTTCTGATCGACTGCCACTCCATGCCGTCGAACCCGCTGTACGAGGCGGACGGCGTCCGTCCGGACTTCGTCCTTGGCGACCGCTTCTCGACATCCTGCAGTCCGGAGTTCACCCGTCTCGTGGCGGAGCAACTCAAGGCAATGGGATATGTGGTGGCATTCAACAAACCCTATGCGGGCGGGTTCATCACCGAACACTACGGCCGCCCGTCGCGAGGGCATCACGCGCTGCAGATCGAGGTCAATCGCGCGCTTTACATGGACGAGACCACATATAAACGGAACGCCAACTTCGCCAAGGTCCGCCGCGACCTGGAGCACCTCACCCAGACCATGATCGAAATCGCATGGTCACTGTTCGACACGCCGCGCATTGCAGCCGAATGACCGGCGGCACGCGCGCTTTGCCATAAAAGAAAAAAGGGCCGCCAGAGCATGCCGGGCGGCCCAAGTCTAAGGGAGGAAACGCCCAAAGAGGGCAGCGGTACGGCATAACGTGATGCCTTACCGCGTTGCAACAATATGTCATTGCGGCGCACAAATTTCAAGATCGTTAATGGAAATTAAGAAATAATGCGTTGAATTGGTGCGGATTTGCCACAGTTGGCGCAATGTGTACAAAAGACGCGACAACACTCGACCATATCTGCCGCGGCCGAGTGATCTCTGACAGCCAGTAACCGTCTGAAATGACTAACGCAAAGCCATCGCAATGAGCAGTATCGAACCGGATGAATTCGACGCCTTCCTGGCTTTCGCACATCGGTTGGCCGACGTCTCAGGCACGACTGTTTTAGAGTATTTTCGCAAAAAATATTCGATAGAAGACAAGTCCGATGGCAACGGATATGACCCGGTCACAGTGGCTGATCGCGATGTCGAGCAGGTGATTCGCGCAGAAGTTGCAAACACCTGGCCGGAGCACGCGGTTGCCGGCGAGGAGTTCGGGGGAGACGTCACGGACGCGGAGTTCTGCTGGATCGTCGATCCCATCGATGGAACACGGCCCTTCATTGCCGGAATGCCGACATGGGGAACGCTGATCGGTTTGACACACAACGGCGCGCCGCTCCTCGGGCTGATGAACCAGCCATTCACCGGCGAGCGCTTCTGGAGCGGGACGGACGCGGCGTTCTACCGCGGCCGCGACGGCAAGCATGCAATCACAACCCGGTCATGCCGGACCCTCGGCGATGCCATTCTGACGACGCCCAGCCCGGACCTGTTTGCGACACCTCAAGACAAGAGCCGGTTCGACGATCTCAGTACACAGGTGCGAATGCGCTGGTTCGGCGGAGACTGCTACGCGTACTGTCTGCTCGCCGCAGGACACATCGATCTCATTGTGGAGTCCGGGCTCGCCGCCCACGACATCGCACCGCTGATCCCGATCATCGAGCGTGCCGGTGGATGCGTGACCGGATGGGATGGGGGCGATGCGGCCGGCGGCGGCCACGCCGTCGCATGCGGCGACCCGGAGCTGCGGGAGAGGGTTCTGGAGGTGCTCTCAGGCTAGAGCCTTTGCGACCAAATCCGGGTCATTTCCCTCCGGGAACAAAGGCGTCGAATGCCGCCCAGACCTGCTCGCGGATCGCTTCGCGTTCCTGCAGCAGGTCGTGACGCGCGCCGTCGATTACAATCCGGTCGCCGGCCTTGAGTTGAAGTGCGAGTTCGTCAATCGCCTTGTTCGACACCACCCGGTCCTCGCCAGCCGCAATCATGAGGATCGGCACATGCACGTTGGGCGGAAAACCGAAGGCGTTGATCTCCTGCATCGAAGCGGTCGCCGCGCGCAGCCATGCGAAGGTCGGTGACGCCAGTCCGAGTTGCGGCGCCGCCTCCAGTATCAGGCGATTGCGGTCGTAGCGGCGCCTGTCCGACGTCAGCCGATTGCCTTCGAAGGGACCGGCCTCGGCGACTGTGTTCGACCCTCCCGGAACGTAGATGTCTCCCAGCCCGAAAAACACCGCAAGCTGTGAGACCGCACTGGTCACACTGAGCGACGATGCGGGTCCGGCAAGACCGACCATTGGAGCCGACAGCACAATCCTGTCGAACCAGCAATCGCGCATGCAGGCGGCCCGGATGAGAATGTTCCCGCCCATGGAATGGGCAAGCGCGTAATAGGGCGGCGGGCAGTCCGGCAACACGATTTCGCTCACGAACTGCGAGAGGTCGCGTTCGTACTGCGCAAAATCCTCGACATGCCCTTTCAACGGATTTCGCAATGCGCGCGCAGACCCACCTTGCCCGCGCCAGTCCATCGTTGCAACGGCGAAACCGCGCTGGCGCAGGTCCGAGACCGTCTCAAAGTATTTCTCGATAAACTCCGTCCTGCCGCCGAACAGGCAAACGGTTCCCCTGCGGCCCTGGACCGGCGGTTTCCAGAGCGCATATCGCAGTTCGGTGCCATCGTACCCGGTGATCACGCCAGTTTCGGCTCCCGCCGGGACGGGATTGCGCGGGATGCCAACGAGCGTCATGGGAGCGGCAGCATCTTTCGACAATCGGCGTGAACGCCGGTTGGGACGGGAAGCGGTGCGGCCTGTTATATCAAGCCCGCGCCTGGCCACAAGGTTCGACATTAAATCTATGTAACTCAAACGGTTACACCCTCTTGAATCGGTCAGGATTCATCCTATATCCGTAGCATGCGCACGCCTATTGAGGGTGCGCAACATATCAGATTGGGCCTGGCCAGGAAGGCGGGCCCTGAACGCATGTTGCTTCAGAAGGAGAATGTGTGATGAGGCATTTCGACCTGACACCCCTTTATCGTTCAACCGTTGGTTTTGACCGGCTTGCGTCCGTCTTCGACTCGCTCGCGTCGGTTGATGGCGACACCCCGACCTACCCGCCGTACAACATCGAACGGCGCGGCGAAAACGAATACCGCATTTCCATGGCGGTTGCGGGCTTCGCCGAGGGTGATCTCAATATCGAAGTCAAGGAAAACGCGGTGACCGTGCGCGGCGAGCGCGGCGAAAAGTCGGAAGAGACCGACTATCTGCATCGTGGCATAGCGACACGCGCATTTGAGCGCCGTTTCCAGCTTGCCGACCACGTCGAGGTCAAGGGCGCCAACCTCGAGAACGGGTTGCTCCATATCGACCTTGTTCGCGAATTGCCGGAGACGATGAAGCCGCGCTCCGTAGAGATCAACGGCGGCGCAAAGGCCAAAGTCATCGAGAACCAGGCCGAAGTCTAGAGCGGGATCAGGAAAAGTGGAGTCCGGTTTTCCGTGCGACCCCGCTCCAGCTATAGACGGCGATCACGTTCATCGCCTCAGGGAAGACCATCTGAGGCGATCGTGATCCAGGACTTCGCAATCTCTCTCACATCCTGAACGAGCGGGTGTTCTCTTCGTCGGGAGCACCCGCTCTCGTTTGCATCAACTCTTCGGATTTTGCAGATCAACGGCGGGAAGGTCCTCGGCCGGCTGGAGCCCGAGAATGTGTGCGTAAAACGCATACTCGCTCCGCAGAACATCGACGATGGTTTCGGCACGCCGGAAGCCATGCCCCTCCGCTTCGTACTCTCTGTACGCAACGGGCACGCCACGTGCCCGCAACGTCTCCGCCATGGCGCGGGATTGCTCCGGGAGCACCACCAGGTCCTCCAGCCCCTGAAAGAAGATGACAGGTGACGAGATTTCGCCGGCATGGTTGATCGGCGAGCGCTCGGCAAACACCGCATCGCACGTCTCGGGCGTGGTGCCGGTCAAGCCGTACAGATAACCCGCTTCGAACTTGTGCGTGGTGCGTTGAAGCTGGGCCAGGTCGGCAACCGCATAGCTGCAGGCACCGGCGGCGAAGATATCGAGCTTCACCAGTGCCATGAGCACGGTGTACCCGCCCGCGCTGCCGCCCGAGATGAGCAGGCGGTCCGGGTCGGCACGGTTCGTTTCGGACACGTACGCCGTGAGCGCGGCGACATCCTCCACATCGCGCACACCCCACCGGCCGTTCAGCCGTTCGCGGTAGGCACGCCCGTAGCCTGCGCTGCCCGAATAGTCGAGATCGCACACGGCAAACCCGCGACTCGTCCAGTATTGCGTCTTGAGCTTCAGCCCCCGGTCCGCCATGCCCGTCGGCCCACCATGCACGAGCACGATCATCGGCGGACACTCGTCCGGGAGGGAGACATATTTCGAACTGGTGGGCGGATAAAACAGGGCATGGAGCGCACCATCCCCGCCCTTGAACTTCAGCATTTCGCCGACCGAAACATCCGCAGGAGAGAGCGCGTTCCCGCGCGGGCCACGCAGTGGACGCACCTCGCCTGCACGCGCGACCGAGACCACGGCGGGCGCGGCCACATCGCTGGCGCCGATGAGTGCCACGCCTCCCGCATAGGGCGCGAGCGCATCGACGGACCGCAGGCCCGTGCGAAGCGGTTCAATGTCTCCCGTCGTCAGATCAACGAGACCGGGTTTCGTCTCGCCATCCTCGATGAACGCCGCGGCGGCGGTCCCGTCCCCCAAGAGCGCGTAGGACTGCATCCGGAACACCCATTGCGGCCGCAGTAGCTCGGCGTCGCGCGCCGCAACCTCAAGGACCTGATTGCCGTCCCATGTGCACAGTCGCCCCCAACCGCTTGCATCGCTGACGAAGTAGAGCCGGCCATCCCCGCCCCATTCGGGCTGGAACACTGCGCTTCCCTCACCGCCGGCAATCCGTCGGGCCGGCCCGAGTGCGCCATTGCGCTCGATATCGGCGACAAACAGGGTGGCGCTCTCCCACGGCATGTCCGGCAGGTTCCATGAAAGCCACGCCAGCTTCGTGCCATCCGGAGCGATGCGCGGCGAGGCGTAGAAATCCGCGCCCGATACAAGCGTCGTGACGGCGCCGGAAACATCGGCTGCGGTCAGGGAAATCGCCGCCAGCACGTTTTCAGGCTCATGCGCGCCCGGCTGATGCCGCTCGGCGACAGCAATGAGCCGCCGCCGGCCGGGATCGAGCACCAGATCCGTGAAACGTGTATTCGCCTCATCGGTGATGCGTTGCGGCACGCCGTCAGGTGTCACCTCAAAGACGTCCTGGCTGTCGGCCTCGACGATGAAAACACGGCCACCCGCGGCCAGGAACTCGCCGCCGCCATATTCATGCACCTTCGACCGTGCTGAATGAGGCGGAGCGAGCACGTCCTGAACCTGCCCGTCCGCATCGGCCCGCACAACGACGCCGCGCGCCCCTTCATCGGGACGACTTTCCGACCAGTACACCGCGCCCGCATCCGCCTGCAGCGTTCCGAACCGCGTCGACGCCCCGGCAACCCGCTCAGCCGATATGGGCGAGGCCCACGTTCCGTATGGCCGGATTTGCTTGGACACACCGCTACGTTTCAGGCGACAGGGCGCGGACGCTCAGTCCGACACGCCGCGGGACCTGGCAATGAAATGATCGACCGACAGGACGCCTGGGCCATATTTTATCAGATAGAGCAGACCGATCGCCCACAATCCGTGCGTGACGTAGGATCCCGGAAACACGAAGATCTGAATCACCAGGGTCATGATCAGAAGCGCGAGCGCCGCAAACCGGGTGCCAAACCCGAGCCAGAGCAGGATCGGGCATGCGAGCTCCGCGGCCGTCGCCATGTACGCGGCCACGTCGGGCGGAAGAAACGGCAGCTTGAAATCATTGGCGAACAGGAAAAAGGTCGACGCCTTGATGGAGAAACCGTCGATCTTCGTCAGGCCCGACTGCCAGAACACCATGCCGACGACGAACCGCGAAAGAAGCGCGATCAGGTCGTGCGGTGTCCTCTTGAAAAGGTCGATGACGGATATGATCAGTCCGCCAAGTCCGGATTGATTGCTCATTTTGGTGCCCCCTCATTGTCGCCTGTTCAGGCCGGTCTCAGCCCGGCAATCGCGCCGCTGGCGATCAGACCTGCCAGATTTGCCTGCAGATCGAACGATGCTTCTTCGTCAAGCGCCACTTCCGCTGCTTCCCCAAGCGTCTTGCCGCCGGCAAGTGCCGAAATGAACGCCGCGCCGCCCCGCGGCAGGTGGCGCACCTCAACGGCAATGCCGGGCCTGACAATAAGCCCATCTTCGCCGCCCGCGCCAGCATCGATATGTTCCGGTTCACCGTCCTTGCTGTGTTCACTCCAGATCGACACCACCGGAAAGGCGGAACGGACAAGCTGAACGGCGGGATGCAGCTCGAAGACGAGTGAACCGGCACTCGCGGGTTCAATGGCTGCAAGAGCTTCGGGTGCGACCGGGTCCTTGTCGGCCGCGTGATACGCCAGGTTCCAGGCCCATTCGAGCCGGGCCACGTCGGCAAGCCATGGCAGGTCGGCCACCGGCTCGAAGGTCTCGAGAAATTCGGAAAATCCACCGCCGTAACGCATCAGGACCGGTGACGTTGGCGGATGGTGTTCGACGAACACACGCGCCGTGGCCTTGAAAAAGTCCTCGCCCAGCAGGCGCGAAACCACCGGAAAGCGCCCTTCGAGCACACTGATCAGGCTGACATAGACATTGTTTCGGTAGACCCCGAATCTCTTGCGAGGCTGTCGGCGCAGGTGGCTGACGATACCCTCGGGCACCGCGGCGTCGGCATTGAACACCGCGTGCGCGAATCCGGTCTGGGTGTCACTCAGCCGCGACATGCTGCACGGACGTTTCAGAAAGGACTATGTCGGCGCGCGCTGCCTCGTCCATCAGGACCGCCCAGGCCGGAACGTCGTTGTCCCACTCGATGAGCGTCGGAACCGGCCCGCAGCGCGAAATCGTGTGGGCGTACAGGTTCCACACGATATCGGCCACCGCGCTGCCGTGATCGTCGATCAGCAGGGGTTCGCCGTCGTCTCCCTCGTCGTCCGCGTGGCCGCCGAGATGGATCTCGCCAACATGCTGGTGCGGAAACGCGTCGATATAGGCCACCGCGTCATAGGCGTGGTTCGTCGCCGACACTTGGACATTGTTCACGTCCAGCAGAAGGCCGCAACCGGTGCGCCCGACAATCGCCGCCAGGAAGTCGAGTTCGCTCATCTCGCTGCCGTCGAACCTGATGTACGTAGACGGATTCTCAAGAAGCATGCGCCGCCGAAGCACCTCCTGGACCTGGTCGATATGCTCGCACACACGCCCCAGCGTCTCGGCATTGTACGGCACGGGCAGAAGATCGTTCAGATAGACACCGTCATGGGTCGACCATGCCAGATGTTCGGACACGAGGCCCGGCTCGTAACGGTCGCAAACCTGTTTCAGGGAATTGAGATGGTCCGTATCGAGAGGCGCATCGGCACCGATCGACAGGCCGACACCATGAACGGAAAGAGGGTAGTGCTCGCGAATCGCGGTCAGAAAATGGTGCGGCGCGCCACCCGCGCCCATGTAGTTTTCCGCGTGCACCTCGAACCAGCCGATGGCCGGCCGGGTATCGAGAATCTCCGCGTAGTGCTCCGGTTTCAGCCCGACCCCGGCACGGGCCGGGATCGGGTTGGAACCATCTGTATTTTCGATCCGGCTCACCGGATGTCAGCCTATCCGCACTGATAGTTTTGGCCGGTCGGCCGCGTCGCGAGGCAGGTCAGGCTGCCCGGGCCAAACGGTGTGGAGACTTGTGTGCAGGTGCCCTTTTTGACGAGCTTCCAGGCATTACCCTGATAGTCGACCGTGGACGATCCCGAACACGACGTGCCCGGCCCGGCCTTGCAGTCATTCTCACCCTTCTTGGCGATGCCGTAACACTTCACCATGTCGTCTGCGGCAACCGCCGGGGTTGCACCAACAGCGGCGACCGAAGCTGCAAATGCGCTGGCGATGGCCAGACTGGTCATCTTCCGTGTTTTGCTTTCCATAGAAGTCTTCCTCCTGCTTACTTGGTGAATAGGCCGAAATATTTTATCGAACCTATATGGCCGAAACGACGACAGTTTGCGATCAGTTTCTGCGACAGTATCACGTTTGTGTGAGGCCGGTCACAGACCATTCTCAGCCGGTGGATATGCCATCCTCGGAAGAACGTCGTATGCTTGTGCTTGTGATTTGGCGCCAAATCTGGCATTTTGGCGCGGCATTAGGACAGTGTTGCTGTCCCTTTGCGCCCGGAACCCGGTCGTGAAGCGGCGAATTTCTGCGCGGTTCGCGCAATCTTGCCTGACCATGGATGTTCCGTCTTGGGGGTGACATGCAGCCCATGTGAACTGGCCCGCATGTCAGCCGCTGGCTCGAAACAGCCGGCATGAACGGCCCCACAAGCGATCGCGATACCCACCTCTCCGGCCCCGACGCCGGTACAGAGATGCGGGGAGGCTGCGCCGGGGGGCACCTAGCGAATTCGAGGTAGGAGAGGAACGGGATGACGAGGGAAACGAAACCAGCACCGGCGCAATCACGGCAGGGCCTTTACGATCCGGCCCTGGATCATGATGCGTGCGGCGTTGGCTTCATCGCCCACATGAAAAACAAAAAATCCCACGACATCGTCGTCAAGGGCATCGAGATTCTCGAAAACCTCGAGCATCGCGGCGCGGTCGGCGCGGACCCGCGCGCGGGAGACGGCGCGGGCATGCTGGTGCAGATCCCGCATGAGTTCTTCGTGGCGGTTTGCGCCGATCTCGGATTTGAGTTGCCCGAACCCGGACACTATGGCGTGGCGCACATTTTCATGCCGCAAGATGACGCACTGCGGGCCCACTGCCGGGAAATCGTCGAGCGCGCCGCACAGGACGAAGGCCACGAGGTGCTCGGTTGGCGGGAAGTGCCTGTCGACAACAGCTGTCTCTCGAAGACGGTCATCGATACCGAACCCAAGCACGATCAGGTGTTCATTGCCCGGCGCAAGGACAGCACCGACGACGCCACGTTCGAGCGTCATCTCTATCTGCTCCGCAAGGTCATCTCGAACACCGTGTTCGCGGAGACCGAGGGACGCGACAACGGCTTCTACATCGTCTCCATGTCGTGCCGCACGATCGTCTACAAGGGGATGTTCCTCGCCGACCAGCTCGGCCCCTACTACGATGACCTGTCCGACGAGCGCTTCGTTTCCGCACTTGCCCTCGTCCACCAGCGCTTCTCGACCAACACCTTCCCGTCATGGAAGCTAGCGCACCCGTTCCGCATGATCGCCCACAATGGCGAGATCAACACGCTGCGCGGCAACGTCAACTGGATGGCGGCGCGACAGGCGAGCGTCTCCTCGCCGTTGTTCGGCGACGACATCTCCAAGCTCTGGCCGATTTCATATGAAGGCCAGTCGGACACGGCGTGCTTCGACAACGCGCTCGAATTTCTGGTTCAGGGCGGCTACTCGCTTGCCCACGCGGCGATGATGCTCATCCCCGAGGCGTGGGCCGGAAACCCGCTGATGGATGAGAAGCGGCGCGCCTTTTACGAGTACCACGCCGCGCTGATGGAGCCGTGGGACGGCCCCGCGGGCGTGGCCTTCACCGACGGGCTGCAGATCGGCGCGACCCTCGACCGCAACGGCCTGCGCCCGGCGCGCTACCTCGTCACCAGCGGCGATTTCGTGGTGATGGCGTCGGAGGCGGGCGTGCTCGAGGTGCCGGAAGACAAGATCATCCACAAGTGGCGCCTGCAGCCCGGCAAGATGCTGCTGATCGACCTGCAGGAGGGGCGCATCATCTCCGATGAGGAGATCAAGGCGGAACTGGCCGATTCCCATCCCTACCAGGCGTGGCTCGACCAGGGACAGATCCTGGTGCGCGAGCTTCCCGACGCGGAAGAAGCCGCCCCGCGCACCAATGTGAGCCTGCTCGACCGCCAGCAGGCGTTCGGTTACACGCAGGAAAGCCTGAAGTTCCTGATGGCGCCCATGGCTCACATCGGCCAGGAAGCCATCGGGTCCATGGGGACGGATACGCCGATTTCGGCACTGTCGAACCGCCCCAAGCTGCTGCACACCTATTTCAAGCAGAATTTCGCGCAGGTGACGAACCCGCCGATCGACCCGATCCGCGAGGAACTGGTGATGTCGCTCGTCAGCTTCATCGGACCGCGCCCGAACCTGCTCGACCTGGAGGGAACGTCGAAACTGAAGCGCCTCGAGGTGTCCCAGCCGATCCTCGACAATGGGCGGCTCGAGAAGATCCGTCAGATCGGAGAGATCGAGGAAAACGACTTCCGCACCATCACGCTGGAGATCATTTATCCGAGTGAGGCCGGTGCGGACGGCCTGGAGCCCGCGCTCACCAAGCTCTGCGAGGACGCCGAAACAGCGGTCCGTGACGGCTATAACATCATCATCCTGTCGGACCGGGGCGTGAGCGCGGATGCGATTCCGATCCCCTCGCTGCTGGCGACGTCCGCGGTTCATCATCACCTGATCCGCAAGGGCCTGCGCACATCGGTCGGTCTTGTCGTGGAAACCGGCGAGGCGCACGAGGTGCATCAGTTCTGCACCCTCGCGGGCTACGGCGCGGAAGCCATCAATCCCTACCTCGCATTCGACACCTTGCGGGACATGGGAGATGAGTTCGAAGAGGACCTGACCGAAGACCAGATCATCACCAACTACATCAAGGCCATCGACAAGGGCATCCTGAAGGTGATGTCCAAGATGGGCATTTCGACCTACCAGTCCTATTGCGGCGCGCAGATTTTCGATGCGGTCGGCCTGCATACGGATTTCGTCGAGGAGTACTTCACAGGCACCCACAGCCAGGTCGAAGGCGTCGGCCTCGCCGAGATCGCCCGTGAAACCGTCGAACGCCACCGGCTCGCCTTTTCCGATGCACCCGTCTATCGCAACGCGCTGGACGTGGGCGGGGAATACGCCTTCCGCATCCGCGGCGAGGCGCACACCTGGACGCCGGACGTGGTCGCCGACCTGCAGCACGCCGTGCGCGGCAGCCTGCCGGAGAAGTACCGTGAGTACGCGGCGCGCATCAATGAGCAGGACCGCGAGTATCTGACCATGCGCGGTCTGTTCCGCCTCAAGAGCGCGGAGGAAATGGGCCGTAAGCCGGTGCCGCTCGATGAGGTCGAGCCCGCGGCGGAGATCGTGAAGCGCTTTGCAACCGGCGCCATGTCCTTCGGCTCCATCAGCCGCGAGGCGCACACGACGCTTGCCCTTGCCATGAACCGCATCGGCGGCAAATCGAATACCGGTGAGGGCGGTGAGGAATCCGACCGGTTCGCTCCGATGAAGAACGGCGACTCCATGCGCTCGGCCATCAAGCAGGTGGCGTCCGGGCGCTTCGGCGTCACGACCGAATATCTGGTCAATTCGGACATGATGCAGATAAAGATGGCGCAGGGGGCCAAGCCCGGCGAAGGCGGCCAGCTCCCGGGCCACAAGGTGGATGCGGTCATCGCCAAGGTCCGCCACTCGACGCCCGGCGTCGGCCTGATCTCGCCGCCGCCGCATCACGACATCTATTCCATCGAGGATCTGGCGCAGCTGATCTACGACCTCAAGAACGTCAACCCGGACGGGGACGTGTCGGTGAAACTCGTCGCAGAGGTCGGCGTCGGCACCGTGGCCGCGGGCGTGTCCAAGGCACGCGCCGACCATGTTACCATTGCCGGTTTCGAAGGCGGTACGGGTGCAAGTCCCCTCACCTCGATCAAGCACGCGGGAAGCCCGTGGGAGATCGGCCTTGCCGAGACGCAGCAGACGCTGGTTGAAAACCGCCTGCGCGGACGCATCGCGGTGCAGGTCGATGGCGGCATCCGCACCGGGCGCGACGTGGTCGTCGGCGGGCTTCTGGGCGCCGACGAATTCGGCTTCTCGACCGCTCCGCTGATCGCAGCGGGCTGCCTGATGATGCGCAAGTGTCACCTGAACACCTGCCCTGTCGGCATCGCCACTCAGGACCCGGTGCTGCGCAAGCGCTTCACCGGCGCGCCCGAGCACGTCATCAACTATTTCTTCTTCGTCGCCGAGGAAGTGCGCGAGCTGATGGCGGAGATGGGTTTCAGGACGTTCAATGAGCTCATCGGCCGCACCGAGAACCTGGACAAACAGGAGGCAATCGAGCACTGGAAGGCCAAGGGGCTCGACTTCACCAGACTGTTCCACAAGCCGGACGTGCCGGACGACGTGGCGATCTACAATAGCGAACGCCAGACCCACCACATCCACGACATTCTCGACCGCCGCCTGATCGCACAGGCGCAGGATGCGCTGGAGAACGGCAAGGCGGTGCGCATCGAGGAGCCGATACACAACACCGACCGGACCAGCGGCGCCATGCTGTCCGGCGAGGTCGCGAAACGCTACGGGCACAAGGGGCTGCCGGACGACACGATCCATGTCAGCCTCAAAGGCACGGCCGGACAGAGTTTCGGGGCGTGGCTCGCCGCCGGTGTGACGCTCGATCTGGAAGGCGAGGGCAACGACTATGTGGGCAAGGGCCTTTCCGGCGGCCGTATTGTGGTGCGCCCGCCTGCGAACAGCGGCATCGTTCCCGAACAGAGCATTATCGTCGGCAACACGGTGTTGTACGGCGCAATCGCCGGCGAGTGCTATTTCCGCGGCATTGCCGGTGAGCGCTTCGCCGTGCGCAACTCGGGCGCCATCGCCGTCGTCGAGGGCACGGGCGATCACGGCTGCGAATATATGACGGGCGGCGTGGTTGTCGTCATCGGACCGACCGGGCGCAATTTTGCCGCCGGCATGTCGGGCGGCATCGCCTATGTTCTGGACCTCGACGGCGACTTCAAGCGGCGCTGCAACATGGCAATGGTCGACCTTGAGCCGATAACCGCCGAAGGCGACCGTATGGAGCGGCTGGTCATGCAGGGCGCCGATCTGGAAACCCATGGTCTGGTGGATGTGATGGGCGACATGACGCGCAATGACGACGAGCGTCTGCACAAGCTGATCGAGAACCATCTCCACTATACGGGGTCGCGTCAGGCACAGGAAATCCTGGAGGATTGGGGGAATATGCTCGGCAAGTTCGTGAAAATCATGCCGGTCGAGTACCGCCGGGCCCTTGCCGAGATGTCGAAGCACCGCAAGACGGACAAGACCGGTCTCGACGTGCTCGAGATCGGCTTGCCGGGAAGCGACTAGGGGTTGGCCATGGGCAAGGTAACCGGGTTTCTCGAAATCGACCGCCAGGAGCGGACCTATCGTCCGGCTGGCGAACGCGTGCGC
Source organism: Hyphomicrobiales bacterium (assembly GCA_028280515.1). GTDB lineage: Bacteria > Pseudomonadota > Alphaproteobacteria > Rhizobiales > Methyloligellaceae > UBA2767. The sequence goes on along the minus strand of JANQLP010000083.1, from coordinate 29,458 downwards.
CATTTCAAGGAATTCATCATTCCGCTCGACGATCCCGGCGTCAAACGGCAGGCCGCGCGCTGCATGGACTGCGGCATCCCCTACTGCCATACGGGCTGTCCGGTGAACAACCAGATCCCGGACTGGAACGACCTCGTCTACCATTCGGACTGGGAAGAGGCGTCGCGCGACCTCCATTCGACCAACAATTTCCCGGAAGTCACGGGCCGGGTCTGTCCCGCCCCCTGCGAAGAGGCATGCACGCTCAACATCGAGGATGTGCCCGTCACCATCAAGACCATCGAGTGCGCCATTGCCGACAAGGCATTCGAGCACGGCTGGATTGCCCCGCAGCCGCCGGACGTCAAGACCGGCAAGCGCGTGGCGATCGTCGGCTCCGGACCAGCCGGTCTGGCGGCGGCGCAGCAGCTCGCGCGTGCCGGCCATGACGTGCATGTGTTTGAGAAACACGCCAAGCCCGGCGGCCTGCTGCGCTACGGTATTCCCGACTTCAAGATGGAGAAGGGCATCATCGATGTCCGCGTCGAACAGATGGAGGCGGAAGGCGTCACCTTCCACACCAACTGCCATGTCGGCTCGGACACAAGCGTGGAGGAGCTGGAAGAGACCCACGATGCGTTGCTGCTCGCGGGCGGATCGGAGGCGCCGCGGGACCTGCCCGTCGAAGGCCGGGAACTGGACGGCATCCATTTCGCCATGAACTTCCTGCCGCAGCAGAACCGGCGGGTATCGGGTGAACCACTCGGCGACATCGAGGAGATCACCGCCGACGGGAAACACGTGGTGGTGATAGGCGGCGGCGATACGGGATCGGACTGCATCGGCACCTCGTTCCGGCAAGGCGCGCTGTCCGTGGCACAGCTTGAGATTCTCTCCAAACCGCCGGAGCATGAGGACAAGGCGCTGACCTGGCCGCATTGGCCACTCAAGCTCCGCACATCCTCCAGTCAGGCGGAAGGCGCGGAACGCGATTGGAGCGTCATGACCACCAAGCTCACGGGAAGCAACGGAACGGTCGAAAAACTGCACTGCGTCCGTGTCGACGGTGACATGCAGAGGGTTGAGGGCAGCGACTTCGAGCTTAAAGCGGACCTTGTGCTGCTGGCCATGGGTTTTGTGCACCCAGTCCACGACGGCATGATCACACAGCTCGGGCTCGACCTCGACGGACGTGGAAACGTGCTTGCCAACGACATGGACTACAGCACATCGCGCGGGAAGGTTTTCGCCGCCGGCGACATGCGCCGCGGGCAATCGCTCGTCGTCTGGGCGATACGTGAAGGCCGCCAGGCGGCGCACGCCATCGACGCGTTTCTGATGGGCTCAAGCGACCTGCCCCGTTAGCGCGGCTGTCGTTGACCGAGGTCAAAAATTGATCCGGGCCAGAGCGTTATGCTTTCCTTGTACGGTAGACAAGGAGTGAGAGCGACTCATGGATATCCCCCTGCAAGTCAGTTTCCGGAACATGGAGCCGTCCAAGGCGATTGAAGACCGCGTGCGCGAGAAAGCGGCGAAGCTCGAACAGTATTTCCACCATCTCACCAGTTGCCGCGTGGTCATCGAGGCGCCCCACCGCCACCACCACAAAGGCAAGATTTACCACGTGAAAATCGAGATGGGCGTGCCGCGGAAGTCCGAACTGGTGGTCAGCAACGAACGCGAACAGAACCACGCGCATGAAGACATTTACGTGGCCATTCGCGACGCCTTTGCGACCGCCGAGCGGCAATTGCGCGACTTCACCGGCCAGATGCAGGGGAAGAACAAACGCCGGCTGCCGCCCGATCCCGGCGCCTGATACCGCAATCCGGCCTTGCAGCCACGGGACGTGCCGAGCGTTGCATTGACGCGCGCAGGACCTGGCGCCTCGGGCTCAGGCACAATCCGTTCGAGAGATCTCTTGAACGGCCCCGAGGTCGGTTAAAGGGCCGGTTCTGTCCTCTCGGCGATCAGCTTCCCGGCCACGCGAAGTCGTCCGCGCGCCCTTCTTTCGGCTTCAGCTCCTCGCCTTTAATCAGCACGCGGTAGTAGGGCCGCTGGGACAGCGGCAGGCGCCGCAAGGCTTCCGCGAGATTGGTGTCGCTGATGGGTGAAATCGACGCAAGCGCCGTCACGCCCTCTTCGGTCTCCAGCGCAATCAACTCGCTTTGCGGTGTGTAGCGGGCGGTGACAGCCGCCAGCGCCGCCTGGGAAATCTTCGGGCGCGGCAACTCGATACCGTCGATCACGCCGTCGGCCGACGGAAGCGCCACGATGTTTTCCTGCGCCGCGCTCGGCTTGACCTTTGTGATGCGCTTGGTCTTTGCCGCCTTGCGGGCCGCGGCCTGCGGCGTTATCCGGCCCACCGGCCTTTTCGGCTTGGCCGCCTGCGGCTTGTTGCGCGCCTGGCGCTGCGCGGAGGGCGCACGCTGACGGCGGATGGCCCGCGCCTGCTCCTCCTCGTTTCCGGCAAGCGGGATGTCGCGTTCGGAGCGCGCCTGACGCATGTCGCGCCTGATCTCGCGCTCCACGAAATGTGCCAGTTTGCGGTAGCCGCGAACCGTGAAGTGAACGCCGTCACCCGCACGCAGCCGTCCGACCTGACCGGACAGGTCCGGGCCGAAGGCGCTGTAGCGGCCGAACTGATCGGCGAAACCATTCCAGGTGTCCACGAACTTCACGCCGTTGATGAACGCACGCTCGCGGAAAATCTCGTTCATCACCTGCATGTGGTTGTTGTGCTTGGCCGACCGCATGATGGGCAGGCCAACCCAGTAAACGGCCGCCTTGGACCCCTTCAGGCTCTTGATGAACTGGTCAACGCGCTGCGAATAGACGTCACGCCACTCGGGCGTGCCGATCTTGTACGACTGTCTCTTATTGTTGTTTGTCACCCGGATTGACTGCACGTCGTTTGCACCGACCATGACAACGGCGATATGCACTCTCTCCGCGGCCAGGATGCGCGTCAGGCGCTTGTTCCAGTCGAAACGATCCGTCCGAACGAAACCGGTCGACACGCGCGATTTTTTGACGACGTCGATATTGCCTTCCGGGTTGAAGGCCCGGTAGAGCCCCTGCCACAAGCCGTCGCCGAGCGAGTCGCCGAACACATAGACACGGTAACGGTTCTGTTCAGGGAACGGCGTGATGTAACTGTTGGAAAGGTGGCTCAGCCCCTGCGCCAGGGCCGCCGGCGCCAGTGGCGCGATCGCGAGCACCGCCAAGGCGAGCGCAAGCACCGCGCGGTGGACATGACCGAGCATGGCCCGAGATCGGAAAAACGCAGATCCTGACATGTCTTCTCCGGCTTCCGGCCGGCCAACCATAGCTTCATGGCTCGCAAACCGCACTACGGAAACGCCGCTCGCCCGCCTGCGCTTATGGCCACCCATTGGTGACGCACAATGCGTTCCAGACCATGAATGCGTGTGCCGTGCTGGCAGCATGATATGGCGCTATATGGCGTTCTCATGGCGCGTCGTACGCGCGTCGGTTCAGTAGATTGCAGATTGCAACGCTAACCGCCCCTCTGCAAGTGCCGCAGAACCACAACGCTCGGATAACCGTCGACGGCCAGGCCGTTGGCACGCTGATAGGCGCGCACCGCCGCTCGGGTTTGCGAACCGAGGATACCGTCGGCCTCCCCCCGCATGAACCCGCGTGCCACGAGCAGCCTCTGAAGCTGGAAGCGCTCGGACCGGGCAAGGGGGAGATAGTCGACCGGCCAGGGTCGTGAGAACCCGCCCATCGACGGATCACGGATGCGGTCCGCCAGATGCCCGACCGCAAGGGCATAGGAGATCGCGTTGTTGTAGCGCAGGATCGAGCGAAAATTGTTGATGACCACGAAAGCGGGACCTTTCGACCCGGTGGGAAGTATGATCGACGCGCGGTCGTTCGGCCGTGGGAAGGTCTTGCCCTTGGCCCGCTGCACACCCAGCGCGCCCCATTGCGCCAGCGTCTTCACGGTCTTCCGTCCGGTGAGCGCATAGTCGAAGTTCCCCGGCAGGTACACCTCATAGCCCCACGTCTCGCCGGGGCGCCACTTCGAAACCCTCAGATAGTTCGCGGTCGAGCCCAGCGCATCCGCGTGCGACTCCCAGATATTGCGGCGGCCGTCGCCATCGAAATCAACCGCGTGCGCGTTGTAGGTCGTCGGGATAAACTGGGTATGGCCCATGGCGCCGGCCCAGGAACCGGTCATCTTGGCCGGGTGAATATCGCCGCGTTCGAGAATCTGCAGCGCGGCGAGAAGCTGCGAGCGGCCGAACTTCCGGCGGGAGCCCTGATAGGCGAGCGTCGCAAGCGAACGGATGACGCGCTTTGTGCCCTTGAACTGGCCGTAGCTGGATTCCATGCCCCAGATGGCGACGACGACATGGCGGTCGACACCGTATCGCTCCTCGATCCTGGCCAGCAATGCGCCGTGTTTGCGCAGCATCTCGCGTCCGTTTTCGATGCGCCTTTGGGATACGGCCGATGCCAGATACTTCCAGACCGGTCTGGTGAACTCCGGCTGATGCTCGGCCTTCCTGAGCACCTCCGGATCCGGCGTCACGCCCTTGAATGCACGTCGAAACGTTGCCTGCGAGACGCCCTTTTTTCGCGCCTCAGGCCATAAGGACTGCACCCAGCGTTCGAATGCCGCGTTCTGCGCCTGAGCCGGGCCAACGCCGAAAGACGGGACAAAAACGAGGAGAGATGTGATGAATATGATGATCCGCATTGTAATTCCGCATCGCATGTCTTTACGTCGAATCATTTCATAACGAGGTTACCAGTCCATTTCGGGGCAACGCGGATGGGGCACAAATGGCAACCCGGGAACAAAAATCAATCGTCATCTGCGGTGCGGGCATCGCCGGCCTCGCGACCGCCTACTGGCTGGCGGTGGTGCATGGGCGGCGCGACATTCTGATCGTCGATCCCGTGGCACCCATGAGCCTGACCAGTGCCGCGTCGGGCGAGAACTACCGCAACTGGTGGCCGCAACCGGAGCTTGCCGCATTCGCCGACCGCAGCATCGCGCTGATGCGCGACCTCGCCGGCGACGGCAACACACATTTCCGGATGTCCCGGGGCGGATACGCCTATGTGACGCGCAGGCAGGATACGGACGCCATGATCGGCGAAATCGAACGGGTCTACGGTCACGGGAAGGCTGGCGACGTCCGGGTTCACGATCACGGCAAGCCGATACCCGATGCCGACAACGGCGCCGACATTCTTCTGCACCGGGAGGCAATCCGGGCCCGCTTTCCGCATCTGAACCCGGACGTCCGCGCCGTAACCCTGGTGCGCCGGGCCGGCGATATCGACTCGCAGCAGATGGGCCAGTTCATGTTGAACGCGGCCAAGGCCCGCGGTGTTGGGCTGGCACCGCTCGAGATTGAGGGTATCGCCGAGAACGGGCGCCGGTTGGAGATCACCGCATCGTCTGCCGGAGAGGCGAAGCTCATCGAAGCGGATATCTTTATCAACGCTGCGGGTCCCTTCGCCAAACGGGTCGGTCGCATGCTCGGCGTAGACCTGCCGATCGACTGCGTTTTCCAGCAGAAGATTGCCTTTGAAGACGTCCACGGCGTTGTGCCCCGCAACGCGCCCTTCACCATCGATCAGGACGCCGGTCCGCTCGACTGGCCGGACGAGGTACGCGAACTGCTCCGGGAGGATCCGGAGACCGCGCCATTGGCGCAGGAGCAGCCGGGCGGCGTCCACGTCCGCCCGGAGGGTGGTGAGGCGAGCCGCTGGGTGAAACTGGGCTGGGCGACGAACAAGACCGCCGAACCGCCGGTCCGGCATCCAACCGGCGCGGATACCTTTCCGGAGATCGTCATGCGCGGCGCGGCACGCCTGGTTCCCGGTCTCGCCGCCTATTGCGAAGACATGCCCCGCAACCTCTCGCACTATGGTGGATACTACACCCGGACGCCGGAGAACTGGCCGCTCATCGGGCCGGTGGGTCCGCCGGGCGCGTTCATGATTGCAGGACTGTCGGGTTACGGGACGATGATGGCCTGCGCCGCGGCGGAACTGTGCGCGGCGTGGGTGACGGGATCAGACCTTCCGGCCCTGGCGCACCGGTTCTCGCTCGAACGCTATACGGATGAACGCGTGATGGCGGAATTTGCCGACACGGGTACAGACGGCGAGCTGTGAGCCCTGTTCTCTCATCTGTTGTGCCGGCAGACGAAATTCACCTTGGACAGTCTTGATGGATCGCTGCCCACCTGGCCGCGCTCCGTCGCCGGCTTGCCGTCCACATCGCGCAACTCCAAGTAGAAGGGTTGATCCGGTCCGGGCGTTCCGTCGGGCTGGTTCTTGGAGACAAAGCCACACACGTGAATGCCGGGTTTTTCCGGCAGCTGCGTTGCCGTCACGGCGCTTAGCTTGGTGGTCTGGCTCTCCACCATCTGCTTCACACCGCTCTCGACAAGCTGGGATTGCGCCGGCGTGAGCGTCACGCGCTGAACGCCCTGCGCCTCGCCCGGGGCGGGCCGGTTGCCGCCCGCGCATGAAGCGAGCGAGAGCGTTGCCGCGACCATTATCGTCACGCCAAAGGCCTTGGGAGTCTGCACGGACATATGTCTGCCCCTGACCGTGAGCGGCCATCTTTCGCGGCACATGTGGCCTAACCGGAGCCGCTTTCGGACGGCAGCGGGTCGGTCAGCTTGAGCAGCGATCGCGGCGGATAGCACGTGACCTTGTGGCCGAGTTGTTTCTGCCATTTTCCGACCGCGGAGCGCGTGCGGGAACCGATCAGCCCGTCGATCTTCCCGACATCGAATTCGTTCTTCGCCAGGGTCGTTTGCAGCCGCTTCATCTCTTTCCGGCTGAAACTCTGAACACGCGACCAGCCGCCCTCGAAGCTGCCGGCGAACAGAATCCGGTCCGCCACATGCCCCACGTAAAGCGCATAGAGGTCGGCCTTGTTGTAGGACCGGAACACCTCGAAATTCTCGAGCACGAGAAAGGCCGGTCCAAGCGTCCCAGCGGGCGCCACGAGATGGGTTTTTTCCTTCAGCCGCTCGCCCAGGAACTGGCGGTCGAACGTGCGCGTCACGCCGAGATCGACCCACTCCTGGATCGTCCGCGCATTGGCGATGCCCTCAAGTGTGCAGTCGAAGTCCTTGGGCAGGCGCACCTCGTAACCCCAGGTCTTGCCTGTCTGCCAGCCCTTCTGGGCAAGGAAATTTGCCGTCGACGCCAGCGCATCCGGGATCGTGCCCCAGATGTCGCGCCGTCCGTCCCCGTTGAAGTCCACCGCGTAATCGCGGAAATGGCTCGGCAGGAACTGCGTATGACCCATGGCGCCGGCCCAGGAACTGCGCATCCGCTGCGGCGTGACGTGACCTTCCTCGAGAATGTCCAGCGCGATGAGCAACTCCTCATGGAACATCTCCTGCCGCCGCCCCATGAAGGCCTGCGTTGCCAGCGCCCGCACCGCATAGTGCGGTATCTTCGCCTTTCCGAAAGCGGTCTCGCGGCCCCAGATCGCCAGCACCACATGGCCTTCAACGCCGTACTTCTCTTCGATCGCCGCAAGCGTGTCCTTCCACCTGGCGAGTTTCGTGCGGCCGTTCTTGGTGACCCAGTTCAGGCCTTTTGCCGGAAAGTAACGGGCAGGCCGGTCGAATTCCGCCTGCTGCTTCTGACGTTTCGAGACTTCAGCTTTGGGCCGTTGCGGCTGTCCTTCGCCGAGATCCAGCGGGATCAGGTCAGGCAGTTTCCAGTCGAGCGTCACGCCCTTCATTGCGCGGTCAAAGGTCTCGGCGGACACGCCTCTGGTGATCGCTTCGGCGCGCAACTCGCCGACCCAGACATCAAAACGCTTGGCGACCGCCGCCCGGTACGCCGGCGATGCTTCCGCCGGCACCAGGGGCACAAGAACAAGACACGCGAACGCGCACGCCGCCAAGAATGTGAACCGTACCGGCCTCATGATCTTTCAAGATGCGGTGCCGTGAAGCGGACCGCCCTTCCTCCCGCGCGATTGCTGGAGGAGAAAAGTATCGAGGCCGTGGTTTATTTCAACCCTTGATCGGGTTGGGTTGTGTGAAACTTCCGCAGCAGATCAGGGCCGATCAGGAGGCTTCTTTCAGCTCGGTGAGGTGGCGTTCCCACTCATATGCGTGATGAACGATCATATCCAGATCGTCATATTCGGGTTGCCAATCGAGGGCGACCGGCAGGCGGCGCCCGTCGGCAACGAGCGCAGCCGGATCGCCGGGCCTGCGGGCACGATCCTTGACGACGAAGTTCGTCCCGGAGACTTTTTTGACGGCCTCGATAACTTCCAGAACCGAGAACCCGCGCCCATACCCGCAATTGAGGACCTGCGATTTGCCGCCGGCCCGCAAATGCCGCAAGGCCGCCGAATGCGCGCGCACCAGATCGGTGACGTGAATGTAGTCGCGCACGCCCGTGCCGTCCGGCGTGGGATAGTCCGTGCCGTAGACCTCGAGAAACGGTCGTTGCCCGAGCGCGGCCTGAACCGCCACTTTGATCAAATGCGTCGCGTTCGGTGTCGACTGCCCGCACCGGCCCAGGGGATCGGCACCGGCAACGTTGAAGTAGCGCAGCGCGATATAGCTGAAATCATGCGCCACCGCCGCGTCCCGCAGCATCAACTCGGTCATCATCTTGGACGACCCGTACGGCGATATCGGCGCCAGCGGCGCATCTTCCGAAATCGGATTCTGATCCGGCATGCCGTAAACGGCCGCCGTGGAGGAAAAGATGAAGTGCTTCACTCCGCACTCGATCGCGCACGCCATCAGGTCGCGCGACTTGGCCGTGTTGTTGCGGTAATAGCCGAGCGGATCGGCGATCGATTCCGGCACCACGATTGAGCCGGCGAAATGGATGATCGCATCGATCCCGTAGGTATCGATTACGGACTGAACGTGTTCGTTGTCTCCAACGTCGCCGACAATCAGGGGGATGTCCCCCGGAACGGCCCAGCGCCGTCCGGTGGAAAGGTTGTCCAGCACGACGAGGCTTTCGCCTGCGTCCATCAGCTCGCGCACCATGTGGCTGCCGATGTAGCCCGCGCCACCTGTGACAAGAACACTCATGAAACCGCCATGCGTTCACGGATAAGCATTTCGCAATCTCATGGTGATAGGACACAGAGGTTTAGCGAGGGTAAGTGGGCTGCGTTCTCTCAAAACGTGGTAACCAAATGGTGAACCGATGACCGCACCGATCCGAAAGGCCGTGTTTCCCGTGGCGGGGCTTGGCACCCGATTCCTGCCGGCCACCAAGGCCATGCCAAAGGAAATGCTGACCGTCGTCGACAAGCCGGTCATCCAGCACGTCGTCGATGAGGCCCGCGCCGCCGGCATCGAGCACTTCATCTTCGTCACCGGTCGAAACAAGGGGGTGATCGAGGATCATTTCGACAGGCAGGTCGAGCTTGAGCAGGAGCTGGAGAAACGCGGAAAGACGGACGAACTCGCCGCACTCAAGGCCGGTCTGCCGGGACCGGGACAGACCAGTTTCACGCGCCAGCAGGCCCCGCTCGGCCTCGGCCACGCCGTGTGGTGTGCCCGTGACCTCGTCGGCAATGAACCCTTCGCGCTGCTGCTTCCCGACGTTCTGGTGCAATCGAACGGCCGGACATGCCTCGCCCAGCTTATGGACGTCTACGCGACAACGGGCGGCAACGTCATCGCGGTGGAGGAGGTGCCGGAGGACCTCACCCATCAGTACGGCATTGTCGATATCGAGGATGGCGCAGGATCAAGCCGCAGGATCAAGGGCATGGTCGAGAAACCGGCGCCGGGGACGGCGCCCTCGAACCTCATCATCATGGGGCGCTATCTGTTGCAGCCCGAGATATTCGACATCCTTGAGGCTCAGGAGCGTGGCGCCGGCGGGGAGATACAGATCACCGACGCCATGATCGCCCTGCTCGAACGCCAGCTCTTCACCGCGGTCAGCTATGAAGGGAAGAGCTTCGACTGCGGATCAAAGGCCGGGTTTCTCGCCGCCAACATCGCGTTCGCGCTTCAGCGCGCAGACCTCAGGCCTGCCCTGCTCCAGGAAATCAGGAAATTGAACTGAACGGCGCTCAACGCCGCACGCGCACGCCAAAGCGGACTTCATTGGCGGTGTAGCCGTCGTCCGGCGCGCTGCCGATGTCCCTTGCATGCTCATATGCGAAGGTGAGCGCGGCCGAGGGGTTCAGGAAATACTCCGCCGCCACGGCATAGAGCCATTCCTCGTCCCGCTCGTCGGTGCCCGCGAACTTCTCATTCTCGTATTCGACCGAGGCGCCGAGCACGATGTTGCGGCGCAGGCGATGCTCGACCGAAACCGCAACGGTGCGAATGATCGAACCGGCCGATCCGGCATCCGTCGTTTCGTCCACTTCCGATGACGCATCGAGGCGAAATGCGGTGAGCGCGGTCGCCTGCCATTCGAGGCCTGCATTGAAGATGAGGCCGTCCACATCAATCTGGCTCGGCTCCTCCGGCGTCTGAACCGCATATCCCACGCTCGCCTCACCGGTTAGTTTGCCGGAGAGGAGGAACGAGAGACCGGCCTGCACATCATAGCCTGACGAGCCGTTCAAAAGTCCATTGTCGTCTATCGCTTCGACGAAATCGCGGTCGTTCGTGCTGCCCTCCACAAACGCTGCGACCCCGGGCTGCAACTCGTAGGCAATACGTGCCGTGACGCGCCGCTCGGTGAAGTCCCGGTCATCATTGTTGATGAGCGACCCGTCTTCCGCCGTCGCGTCATCGAAATCCTCCGATTCCAGCTCTCCGCGCAGCGTGACCGTGACGCGATTGAAGGTGTGGTTCGCCTCGAGCGATGCCGCTTTAGTGCGGGTCAGGGCACGGTCCGCCGCATCGAGCGGAAAGTCGTTCGATGAGCGGTCCTCCGGTTCCTCCGTGTAGCTCACGCTCCCGACGAGGTTTGTCGTGCTTCGAACATCCAGCCGGCCGGTGAGTGCGGCAGCGAAGTCCTTGTCGTTCTCACCATCAAATTCGTCGTGGTAGCTGCGTATGGCGCTCACAGTTCCGACAAGCGAATGGCGGCTCCAGTCGGACTGGATCTCAAGGCTGGGCGAGAGCTCATACCTCCAGTCCCCGCGCGGATTGGTCGAGGACAGAAAGACGTTGTCTTCATACACCCTCTCAACCCCCAATTCAGGAAACAGGAGGAAACTGCCGAACCGGACGCCGATCGGCGCGTAGGGGTCTACTTCCTCCTCTTGCGCGTCGCGCGCTGCCTCACGAGAAGCTGCCTGATCGTCCGCGGTCGTCTCCACAGAGCCGTCGTCGCGGTCCTCACCCGAAAGAGGGCCGGCGGGCCGTCTGCGGCTCGCATCTTCCGGCACCGTCGTGCCGCGCAGGAACCTGTCCGTCGATCGCTCCTCCTCTTGCCGGCGGAGCAGGATCGGATCCGCGACGAGCGGGTCGAGCCGGCCGCGCAATCCTGTTGCCTCGTCGGCCCCGGGTGTCCGGACATCGGTCAGCGGCTCCGGGAAAGGATCGTTATCGTCAGGGTCCGCCGACTGGCTCCACGCCGGCGTCAGAGCCAATCCGGCTGCAGCCGGCAGCGCCAGAAACGCGAGCAATAGAGCCAAGGATCGTGTCTGGCGCGGCAAGGGATACCACCTCGAACAGCAGAAAGTCGCGGGCGCCAGTGGGGACCCGCGCAGGCACGCAAACCTGTCGTTGGTGAGAGAGTAAGGGGAACACGGTTAAGGAGGCGTTTACCATAATTTCCCGAAACCGCGCGCATCTGCCGCTCCCGCGTCACAAATCCGACTCGCGTCAATGGGGCTGAACACGTATTGTGCGGCTCAGAATCAAACGCGCGTATTCGGGTTGAAATGCCTATGGCTGTTTCCGTACGGGACGACTCTTCCGGACATCCAACCGATGAGACGATGAGCGGCTTTCTTGAGTCCGCACGGCGAACGCTTGAGCTTGAGAGCAACGGCCTTCAGGCTCTTGAAGAGGCCCTCAGCGACGGCCTCGCGGCGGGGTTTGCGGATGCCGTCGAGCTGATCCGGAGCGCACCGGGCCGGGTGATTGTCAGCGGCATCGGCAAGAGCGGCCATGTGGCGCAAAAGGTGGCGGCGACCCTGGCATCGACCGGTACGCCGGCTTTCTTTGTCCATCCGAGCGAAGCCAGCCATGGCGACCTCGGCATGATTACCCGGGAGGACGTCATTTTGGCCTTCTCGTGGTCGGGCGAAACGGCGGAGTTCTCAAGCCTGATCACCTATGCGGGCCGGTTTGCGGTGCCGATCATTTCGTTGACCTCGCGCGCCGGCAGCACTCTGGCAAACGCCTCTAACGTCGCGCTCGTTCTGCCGAAATCGAAGGAAGCCTGTCCACACGGACTCGCACCGACCACCTCGACGCTCATGCAGCTGGCCCTGGGTGACTGCCTGGCGATCGCCCTGCTCGAAAGCAAGGGATTTTCGGCCGGTGATTTCAAGGTGCTGCATCCCGGTGGCCAACTGGGTGCCAGTCTCAAATTCGTATCCGACCTCATGCACACCGAATCGGAACTCCCACTCACGAACGCGAACACGCCGATGGGCGAAGCGCTGGTGACGATGACGGAAAAAAGCCTGGGGTGCCTTGGAATTGTCGATGAGCAGGGCCGTCTTGCGGGCATCATCACCGACGGCGACCTGCGCCGTCATATGGGACCCGAACTGCTCGCCGCGCGCGCCGGCGATATCATGACCGAGAACCCGAAGACGGTTGCGCCGGACACCCTCGCAAGCACTGCGCTCGAGGTCATCAACTCCAAGAGCATCACCGCGCTGTTCGTCACAAAGGACGACAGACCGGTCGGGCTCATTCACGTGCACGACCTGCTGCGCTCCGGCGTTGCCTGATGGCACGCGCGCCTTAGCCTTAATCAAACGTTAATCGGACCGCCCCAATACTTGACGGATGTTGGCAAATGGGTGCGCCAGCACCCGGCGGGGACTGGATGAACAACGCAAGCACATTTGACCGGCTTGTCCTGTGCGGTCTCGCCCTGCTCGTAATCGTCAGTTTTCTGAGCAGTTGTACGGCCCGTGCCGTCGCCGCGGTTGCCTCGCGAATTGTCGAGACAACAATGAAACCCTCAGGACCTCTCGCACGCATTGTCATGAACGGTGCCCGCACCGCCCTAGGCGCTATGGCCCAGCCGTTCTGCAAGGATCGGGAGAACTTGTCGGACGCCACAACCTCTTCTCACCATGGTTAAGCATGCGTTACCGGATGACGCCGCAACCGGAGGACGGGACGGTGCGGACGCACGTTCCGCTCGCCTTCCGCGCACCGAGACCGTCCGGATAGTCATGAAATCCGCGGGCTTGCGACGGCCATGGTGAACGAAGCGTTACTTGCTTCGCCCGTCTTCAAAGCGCTGAAAACCAATCCCGTTTAGCGAATAGTTAGGGTGTTCCGCCCTAAACTTCTCCTCGCAGTCTGAACAAGGTCATGACCGGTGGACCGGTCGCGAGGAGCGTTCGGGGGAACCCATGGATATTGCAACAATCGCCGGTATTCTTGCCGGAAGCACCGTCGTGGCGATTGCCATCCTGATCGGCGGCGATGTCGGGAGCTTCATGAACCTGCCGTCGGTCCTGATCGTGATTGGCGGCGGTTTCGCCGCGACGGTCATCCGCTTTCCCCTCAAGAACGTCTTTCAGGCGCTCGTGCTGGGCGGCAAGGTCGCGTTCACACACAAGCACAGCGATCCGAAGGTCATGATCGACAAGATTGCCGAGCTTGCCGAGATCGTCCGCCGTGAAGGTCCGCTGGCACTCGACAATCTGGAAATCGACGACCCGTTCCTGAAGAAGGGCGCGCAATATGTGGCTGATGGCTACGACCCCAAATTCATTCAGGAATCGCTCGAACTGGAGCGCGACCAGTTGCTCGAGCGCCTCGATGAGGGACAGCGCATCTACAAGGCAATCGGCGACGCGGCACCCGCCTTCGGCATGATCGGGACGATCGTCGGCCTGGTGCAGATGCTGAGCAACATGGAGGACCCGTCCACCATCGGTCCAGCGATGGCGGTTGCCCTGCTGACCACGCTCTATGGCGCGGTGATCGCCAACCTGATTGCGCTGCCGATCTCCGACAAACTCTCAACCAAAGGCAAGATGACCGATGTGAGCGCGACACTCACCATCGACGGCGTGATGCAACTTGCCGCCGGCAAGAACCCGAACCTGATCCGCGAAATGCTGGTGGCCTATCTGCCCGAAAAGGCACGTGCGCAGATGGCGGACGTAGGGCCTCAGGCACAGCCCGCTGCGACCTGATCGACGACGCGCCAGATGGCAGGCAGACGCAAATTACACAGACCCGGAGTGCCGGATTGGCTCGTCACCTTTGCCGATCTGATGTCAATCCTGGTGTGCTTTTTCGTCCTCATCATCTCGTTCTCGATCCAGGACAAGGAAAAGCTGCAGGTCGTCGCGGGCTCGATGCGCGAGGCCTTCGGCATCAAGTATGTGGAGCGCCGCGCCGGGATGATCGAGCGCGAGGGATCGCCCGTGCGCAACTATGTCAAGCACGTCTCGCCGGTTCCCAAGGAAATGGATTCCGAATACGCCGATACGCTGCACGACGAGCGCAAGCAACAGGGACCTGAGGCGAACACCCACGACATCGAACGCACCGAGATCGAACGCCCGCGCCATTTCGCCGTGGCCGCGGCCTCGTTGCGTCAGGCCTGGCGCGAGCTGCCTGAGATTGCCGAACTGTCCGACAACCTGCTGGTGGAGGAAACGCCGGAAGGATTGCACATCCAGCTCGTCGACCAGGAAGGCCAGTCGATGTTTCCGCAAGGCTCCGCCAAGCCATATGACCGAACACGGAAGCTCCTGGCGAAAATGGGCCCGGTGCTGAAGGGATTGCCGAACCGGATACAGATCACCGGACACACGGACGCATCGCGCCTCTACACCAATCCGGGTTACTCCCTGTGGGATCTTTCAGCCGACAGGGCCATGAGCGCGCGGCGCATTCTTGCTGCGAACGGGCTGCCGCATGACCGGTTCCATTCGGTGACGGGCCGCGCGGACGCGGAGCCTCTGTTCCCCGAGGACCCGTTTCTCGCATCCAACCGACGGATTTCCATTCTCGTTATGGCGGAAGCGCCGCCCTTCCCCGTGGACCACAAGCCGCAACGGGCAAGGTCCGGGCGTTAGAGGCCTTTCGATCAACTCGGCTCAACGAGCAGCGTGGTTCCGTCCGCCCCCTTGACAGTGACCCTGTCGCCCTGTTTGGCGTCGGGACCTTCCGCCCGCCAGAGCGTGTCGCCGACACGGACCTTTCCGGACCCGTTCTCGATGGCTTCCGCGACCACGTATGTCTTGCCGACAAGCTGGTGCGCGCGGCGGTTGAGCAACGGGCGCGCCTGCTGATCGTCCGAACCGGTCCGGAGATATTTGCGCGCGATGATCACGGCGGCCACCGACAGGGCGGCGAACATGACGAGCTGCGTCTGCCATGAAATGTCGAAGATAATCGCGACAAGCCCGACAAGGCCCGCCGCCATGCCGAACCAGATCATGAAGGCGCCCGGTGCGACCAACTCCAGCGCGAACAACAAACCGCCGAGGATCAGCCAGTTCCAGGGGCCAAGTGCAACAAAGATCGAGGAGACGTCGTCCATATGATCTCTCCCTGCTCCGTCAGGTGTTCGGGACCGAACCGCCACGGCCGCGCGGCGCGCTGTCCGAGCCATCCTTGAAAGCCTCGCGGCTGATTTCGGCAAGACCGGCAATCGAGCCGATGACCGAGGACGCTTCGACGGGAAGCATCAGAACCTTCTGGTTGGGCGCCTTCGCCAGATCCTTCAGCGCATCGACATAATTGTTGGCCACGAAATAGTTGATCGCCTGCACGTTGCCCGCGGCGATCGCCGTCGAGACCATCTCCGTCGCCTTGGCTTCGGCCTCTGCTTCACGCTCGCGCGCCTCCGCATCCCGGAACGCCGCTTCGCGGCGGCCCTCGGCGGCAAGAATCTGCGCCTGCTTGTCGCCCTCGGCTTTCAGGATTTCCGACTGCCGCTCACCCTCGGCGAGCAGGATTTCAGCGCGTTTGTCGCGCTCCGCCTTCATCTGCCGCGCCATCGCGTCCACCAGATCATTCGGCGGATTGATGTCCTTGATTTCGATGCGCGTGACCTTTACACCCCACGCCCGCGTCGCCTCGTCGACCACCGACAGCAAACGCTGGTTGATATCGTCGCGTTTCGACAGCAACTCGTCGAGCACCATCGATCCCATCACCGTCCGGATGTTGGTCAGGGTCAGGTTGAGGATCGCGTTTTCAAGATTGTTGACCTCGTAGCTCGCCTGCGCCGCGTCCATGACCTGGAAGAACGTCACGCCGTCGACCTGAACCATGGCGTTGTCGCGTGTGATGACCGCCTGGCTCGGCACATTTAGCACCTGCTCCATCATGTTCATCTTGCTGCCGACACGGTCAATGAACGGGACGATGATGCCAAGCCCCGGCGAAAGCGCGCGTGTGTACCGTCCGAAACGTTCGATGGTGTAGTTATAGCCCTGTGGAACGGTCTTCACGCCTGCAATGATCGTCAGGACGATCAGCGCGACAACAACCAGGACGAAAATGTCAAAACCAAGCATATAGGCCTCCGGAGAAGGTCCCGGCGGGCGACGGGACAGGTGGTTTTTCTTATACTTATCTAAGGTGTAGCGACACCGAATTTAAGAGCCATGGCACCGGGCTGTGGATGAATCCCGGCAATTTTCGCCCTCGGATCATCTCATGCCGCCGCGTCCGGCATGGCGGCGACGCCCGGATGCCCCAAAACACACCGGATCGCCACACCCCAACGCATATTACAACCTTAGATTGATTTCTTGGATATCAATACAACTTAAAATACTCGTTTGAGTAGAAATATCCACTCAGTTTTCGCAATACTGTAGATCAGAAATATTTTGTTTACGCGACTAAATCAATGTGTCTTCAGGGGGAACCAACCTGCGAGACATGTGATGCGTACCAATATTCCGAGAACCTTGATTGCAACTGTAGCGTCCGCGACTGCGGCGGCGTTTCTGACCGTTTCCGCCCAGGCCGAAAACGGGGTCACGAATGACAAGATCCTGTTCGGCCAGGCTGCCGCATTGGAAGGTCCGGCCGCAGCGCTTGGCAAGGGCATGCAGCTTGGCATTCAGGCCGCCTTTGCAGAGGCGAACCGGGCGGGCGGCGTGAACGGCCGAAAGCTCGAGCTCAAGAGCTATAATGACAGCTATGAGCCCGAGGCGTCGATGGAAGCCGTAAAACGGCTGATGAACACCGACAAGGTCTTCGCCCTGATCGGGCCGGTTGGTACGCCCACGTCCAAGGCCACCCAG
The DNA here is from genome assembly GCA_028280515.1 of Hyphomicrobiales bacterium. GTDB lineage: Bacteria > Pseudomonadota > Alphaproteobacteria > Rhizobiales > Methyloligellaceae > UBA2767. The sequence goes on along the minus strand of JANQLP010000083.1, from coordinate 12,099 downwards.
CCGATGGCCACCAAGGCCAAGGTACCGTTCATCGGACCGTTCACAGGCGCGGGATTCCTGCGCAATCACGAGCTCGGCAATATCGCGAACGTGCGGGCAACCTATGCCGCGGAGACCGAGGCCTGGATCAAGCATCTGACGGAGGATCTCGGACATACGCGTATCGCACTGCTCTATCAGGATGACGCGTTCGGCCGTGTCGGCCTCAAGGGCGTCACCGCGGCCCTGAAAAAGCGCAACATGGAGCTGGTCGCCAAAGGCACCTATATCCGCAACACGACCGCGGTGAAGTCGGCGCTGATCGACATCCGCCGCAAGCGTCCCCAGGCGGTGGTCATGGTCGGGGCCTACAAGCCGATCGCAAAATTCATCAAGGTGGCCCGCTCGATCGATTTCAATCCGGCCTTTGTGAACATCTCGTTCGTCGGTTCGAAGGCGCTGGCCAAGGAGCTTGGCCCCGACGGCACGGACGTCATCATTTCCCAGGTTGTCCCGTTCCCGTGGGAAACCTCGATTCCGCTCGTGAAGAGCTATCAGGCCGCGCTGAAAGCGCACGACGCGAACGCCGAGCCCGGTTTCGTCTCGCTCGAAGGCTACATGGTCGGCAAGCTCGCAGTCATGACCCTGAAAAACATGAAGGGCGAGGTGACCCGCGACAGCTTCATGAAAACGATCTGGAAAACCGGGACGTACGACCTCGGCGGCGTGACCTTGAACTTCGGCCCCAAGGACAACCAGGGCATGGACCAGGTGTTCATGACCCAGATCAACGCGGACGGCACGTTTCGGCCGGTCGCAAAGCTGACGATGTAAGCCGGCCCACGGCACATCACGCACCTGGTCAACCGAATTCGAACAAGGATCAAGCCGATGTCCAATGACACAGAAACCGCCGGCAAGCCCGAAGCGCCGGCCGAAAGCGCCAAGAAGCCGAGCATCTTCGCCCTGAACGGCAGCAGCATGTTTGCCGGGTTCGGCGCATCGCTCGGCATCAGATACAAGCTTATGATCGCGCTCGGCGTCCTGACGCTACTCACGATCATCTCCGCCGGCTCCGGCTTTTTCTCGCTGTCCAGCATCCGCTCGGATTTCGACGAACTGGCGCAGAAACGCATTGCCGCCGTGGCCGATGCCTCGAAGCTGGCGGTGCAGAGCAACCAGATCGCGACGGCGGCGGTTGAGATTTCCAAGGCGCAGGACGAGTTCGACCGCTCAAGCGCATTCGGCGATTTGAAGAAAATCGTCGAATCAATCAAATCGAGCACGGACAACCTGCTGAAGGAGAACCCGAGTTCATCGGAGGCCAACGACCTGCTGTCCAGCGTCAGCGCGCTGGAGAACAGCCTCGGTCAGTTGGACGAGTCGACGCGCGCGCAGCTTTCGGCCAGCACGCGGCGCTCGGAGAACCTCTCAGAGCTGTTTCGCGAACATGGCGAGATTTCGCGTGCCTTCGTTCCACTCATCGACGACGCCTATTTCGACGTGGCGATTGCCGGTGAGAAGATCGGCGAGTTCGGAAGCCCGGCTGCAATCGTGGAGTTGGGCGACAAGCTCGCGACGCTGCGGGCGGGCCTGGAAGCGGATTCAAATTTCCATCAGCTGGTCGCCCTGATGGTCAAGGGCGCGCTGACCGACGATGAAAACGACATCATTCCTTTGCAGGACCGGCTCAACACGGTTGCGGCGAAGTTTGAGAAGTCCATCGGCACGCTTGGGGATGACAATCTCAAGGCGAAGCTGTTCGTGATCACCGCCTTCGCCGACCCGCAAAGCGGCCTGCTGGCGGACCGGCGTGGCGAGCTCGAAGCGGCGGGCAAATCCAAGTTCATTGTCGAGGACATGTTCTTCCTGACCAATCAGCTCAGCAGCTCGATCGACTCCATGGTTGGAGCGCAGCGCAGACAGGCGCAGGAAAGCGCCGCACAGGTCCACACACTGATCGCGACGAACCAGTCGCTGATGATCGGCGTCGGCATCGTCTCGCTCGCCATTGCGCTGTTCATCGCGCTGTTCGTCGTTCACCGCGGCCTGACCCTGCGGCTGGAACGGCTCATCGACAACATGCAAACCCTGGCCAAGGGCGACATCGAAACCGACTTCCCGCCCTCGACCAAGAACGACGAGATCGGCGACATGGCGCGTGCGGTCGAAGTGTTCCGCGAGAATGCGCGTGAGCGTGCGCGTCTCGCCTCTGTGAGCGAGAAGGAACAGCTTGAGCGCGAGCGGCGCCAGAAGCGTGTGGACGAACTGGTCTCGGAGTTCCGTATCGCCATCGGCGACGTGCTGACATCGGTCTCGGGCAACGTCGACGAGATGCAGACCACCGCGCAACTTCTGACGAGCATCGCCGAGGACACGACCTCCAAGGCGAGCGGCGCCACCGATGCCTCGCAGGAAGCCTTCGGCAGCGTACAGAACGTGGCCACGGCGACGGAGGAGCTTTCGACCTCCATTGCCGAGATCACCCGTCAGGTCGAAGACGCGGCGGGCGTCGTCAGCGAGGCCGGCGAGAACGTCAAGGCGACCACCGAGAAGGTGTCAAGCCTGGCGTCGGCGGCAGACAAGATCGGCGACATCGTCACCATGATCCAGGACATCGCCGAACAGACCAACCTGCTGGCGCTCAACGCCACCATCGAGGCCGCGCGGGCCGGCGATGCGGGCAAGGGCTTTGCGGTCGTGGCCTCGGAGGTCAAGACCCTCGCCAACCAGACCGCCAAGGCGACGGAGGAGATTTCATCGCAGATCTCGGAAATCCAGTCGTCGACCGGCGATGCGGTCGGCGCCATCGAGGCGATTTCCACGACGATGGACACGATCAGCAAATACACCGCGTCGATCAACACCTCGGTCGAGCAGCAGAACGCGGCGACGAGCGAGATCAATTCGAGCGTCCATCAGGCCGCGACCAGCGCGCGCACCGTTTCCGACAACATGAACGGCCTCAGCGCGTCGGTTTCAGAGACGACCCAATCGGCCGCCCATGTCGAGCACGCCTCCACGAGCGTGGCCGACCAGGCCGACCGGCTGCGCAATACGGTCGACGATTTCCTTGAGAAGGTGGCAGCAGCGTAACGGCGTCCCTTGGATCGGGGAAGATGAAACGGCCGGGCCACGCGCCCGGCCGTTTTACGTTGGGCCTGGCGCAATAAGCTGACACAAGTCTCGCCCGCAACGGTTTCCATTGCGGCGGAAAAGCTCTACAAGCGCGTGCCATGAGCACTGGCAACGCAACACCGCTGTCGCGCATCCGCAATTTCTCGATCATTGCCCACATCGATCACGGCAAGTCGACGCTTGCCGACCGCATGATCCAGTATTGCGGCGGGCTTTCCGACCGGGAGATGAAGGAGCAGGTGCTCGACTCCATGGAGCTGGAGCGCGAACGCGGCATCACCATCAAGGCGCAGACCGTGCGCCTGAACTATACGGCGCAGGACGGCGAGACCTATGAGCTGAACCTCATCGACACGCCGGGCCATGTGGATTTCGCCTATGAGGTGAACCGCTCGCTGGCCGCGTGCGAGGGGTCGCTGCTGGTGGTGGACGCGAGCCAGGGCGTGGAGGCGCAGACGCTGGCCAACGTCTATCACGCGCTGGAGGTCGACCACGAGATCGTGCCCGTGCTCAACAAGATCGACCTGCCCGCGGCCGAGCCCGACCGCATCCGCCAGCAGGTCGAGGACGTGATCGGCCTCGACGCCACGGACGCGCTGGAGATTTCCGCCAAGACGGGACAGGGCATCGAGGACGTGCTGGAGGCGATCGTCACGCGCCTGCCGCCGCCGAAAGGCGATCCCGACGCCCCCCTCAAGGCCATGCTGGTGGACAGCTGGTACGACCCCTATCTCGGCGTCGTGGTCCTCGTGCGCGTCATCGACGGCGCGCTCAAAAAAGGCCAGAAGGTCAAGCTCATGTCCACCGGCGCCACGCACCTGATCGACCGCGTCGGCATCTTCCGGCCCAAGCAGGACATGACGGGCGCGCTGACCGCCGGCGAGATCGGCTTCTTCACCGCCGCCATCAAGGAGGTGGCCGACACCCGCGTCGGCGACACGGTCACGGACGAGAAGAACCCGTGTGCCGAGGCCCTGCCCGGCTTCCAGCCGGCCCAGCCGGTCGTGTTCTGCGGCCTGTTTCCGGCCGACTCGGCCGACTTTGAGGATCTGCGCGAGGCGGTGGCGCGGCTGCGCCTCAACGATGCGAGCTTCACCTACGAGATGGAAACCTCCGCCGCGCTCGGCTTCGGGTTTCGCTGCGGCTTTCTCGGGCTGCTGCACCTTGAGATCATCCGCGAACGGCTGGAGCGCGAGTTCGACATCGACCTCGTCACCACCGCGCCGTCCGTGATTTACAAACTCTTCCTGACCGACGGCACCGAAATGGAGCTGCACAACCCCGCCGACATGCCCGACCCGGTGCAGATCGACCATATGGAGGAGCCGTGGATTTCGGCGACGATCCTGGTGCCGGACGAGTATCTGGGCGCGGTGCTGAAGCTGTGCGAGGACCGGCGCGGGCGGCAGAAGGAGCTGACCTATGCGGGCACCCGCGCCATGGCGGTCTACGAGCTGCCGCTCAACGAGGTGGTGTTCGACTTTTACGACCGGCTGAAATCGGTCTCGCGCGGCTACGCCTCGTTCGACTACACGCTCACCGGCTATGAGACCGGCGATCTGGTGAAGATGTCGATCCTCGTCAACGGCGAGCCGGTGGACGCGCTCTCCATGGTCGTGCACCGCGACCGGGCGGAATCGCGCGGGCGTGCGCTCTGCGAACGGCTCAAGGACCTCATCCCCCGGCATCTGTTCAAGATCCCGATCCAGGCCGCACTCGGCGGCAAGATCATCGCGCGGGAAACCATCGGCGCCCTGCGCAAGGACGTGACCGCCAAGTGCTACGGCGGCGACGTGAGCCGCAAGCGCAAGCTTCTGGAGAAACAGAAGGCGGGCAAGAAGCGCATGCGCCAGTTCGGCAAGGTGGAAATTCCGCAGGACGCGTTTATCGCGGCGCTGAGGATGGACGGCGACTAGACGGCTCCCGGCTCAAGCGGGTGCAACAGGTGCGCTCAGCGCATGCAGGGCTGCGCCTGGGCGCGGCACCACCAGACGCGCTTGTCGCGGTCCCAGCTGCAGCGCATGGTCCGTTTGCGCGCCTTGCCCCAGTTTCCGTATTTCGTCCCGTACTCGAAGACCGTGAAATCGCGCCAGGCCTTGATGGCCTTGCGCTGCGAACGGGCCTTGTTGCGGTCCGCCGCGTTGCCGGCATGGTAGTGGATCTCGCCGAGCACCACGCGGCAGATCTTCCCGTTGGGCAGCTTCTTGCCGTAGTTGATGCCGTAGTGCGGCCCGTAGTCGACCGCATGTGCGGCGGGTGCCAGCGTGAAAAAAGCCGTGGCTACAACCACAGCGAGAAAATTGCCTCGGGAGTTTGACAGGTTACGCATACTCAGCCCCGATCAAGTTTTCAGCCCACGGAACATATTGGACGGGGATTCTTCCCATCTCACAATCGGAAAAGCCACGGATTTTGTGGGGTTTTTTGCCGCATGGTTAGCCGGGATGGTAAACCGCCGCACCCCGCCGTGTTGACGCGAAGCCCGCCGCTTCGCAGACTTCGCCTCATGCGGATCCGGTCCCTTCTCGCGCTGGCACTCATCGCCGCCCCGCCCTGGGCGCTCGCCGACGTGCGCCAGGACGACCGCGCATCCATGGTCGAGACCATCCGCGACTATGCCCGCCTGGATGAGGAGATGGTCGGCCCCGGCGGCTTTCCCGATGCCGTGCTGGACGCCATGAAGAAGACAAAGCGCCACCTGTTCGTGCCCGAGCGCATGCGCGCCTTCGCCTATGCCGACCGGCCCCTGCCCATCGGCCACGCCCAGACCATCTCGCAACCCTTCATCGTCGCGCTGATGACCCATCTGGCGGACGTGGAGCCCGGCGACACGGTGCTGGAGATCGGCACCGGCTCAGGCTACCAGGCAGCGGTTCTCGCGTACCTTGTGAAAGAGGTGTGCACCATCGAGATCGTGGAGCCCCTGGGCGAAGAGGCGGCGGAACGGCTGAAGGAACTCGGCTACGACAATGTGCGCGTGCGCGTCGGCGACGGCTACAAGGGCTGGCCCGACTGCGGTCCGTTCGACGCCGTCGTGGTGACCGCCGCGCTCGGCCACGTGCCCCCGCCCCTGCTGGAACAGCTCAAGGTGGGCGGAAAACTCGTCATGCCCGTCGGCCCGCCGGGCGCGACCCAGCGCATGACGGTGGTCGAAAAGACGTCAGCCGACAAAACCGAAACCCGCCACCACGGCCTCGTCCGCTTCGTGCCGTTTACGCGGAAGGAGGAGTGAGGACAGCGTCCCCTTACCAGGTGATCCACACCCCACCCCTCCCCGTACCGCAATCAGCGTAAAACTGGTCTGATCCTGCGAGAAAGAGGTGGCCGGAATGAAGATTGCCGTTGCGATTGCGCTGGTGGCGGGTCTGGCGCTCAGCGCCTATGGCGGCTGGATCCTCTACACCAACAATGTGGAAAGGCCCGCCTACCGCGCGCTGGTGACCGACGGCAGTTTCGAGGTGCGCAACTATCCCCCGCTGGTGGTGGCGGAGGTGACGCGCACGGGCGACCGGGATACGGCCGTCAACAAGGGCTTCGGGCCGCTTGCCGCCTACATCTTCGCCAAGGAGCGCGCCGGCGACCAGATCGCCATGACGGCGCCCGTCACGCAGCAGAAGCGCGAGACCATCGCCATGACCGCGCCCGTGACCCAGACGCGGGGCGAGAACGACGCCTGGACGGTGCGCTTCATCATGCCGTCGCAATACACGCTGGACGCCCTGCCGAAACCGGCCAATGCGGACGTGAAGCTGCTCGACGTGCCGGCGCGGCGGGTGGCGGCGGTGCGCTTCTCCGGCGTGGCGAACGACGCGCTCCTTGCCGAGAAGGAAGCTGCCCTTCGCGAATGGATGAAGTCGCGCGGGCTGGAGCCCCAGGGCCCGCCGACCTATGCCTATTACAATGACCCGTTCACGCCGGGCTTCCTGCGCCGCAACGAGGTGATGTTCGACGTGGCGCGGCCGAGTTAAAAGTCCTACCAATGGCCAAGGCGACCACATCCGCAAAGGTCTATGTGTCGATCACGGGGCTGCGCCTCAAGAGCCCGTGGCACATCTTCCGTTTCTTCCGCCATGCCGCGCCGTCGCTGTGGCAGGCGCGCCGGGCACCGGGCAACCTGCACACGGACGTGAAGACCATCGACGGCGTGCGCCACACCATCACCGTGTGGGAAGACGAAAAGGCCATGCGCCGGTTTCTCTATCGCGGCGCCCACGCCAGGGCGATCCGCGCCTTTGCAGAGATCGCGGAGGGCAAGACCTTCGGGTTCGAGACCACCGAAGTGCCCGACTGGGACGAGGTGCACGCGCTGTGGCAGGCGCACGGGCGGAGCTACGAGACCGCGAAACCACTTGAGATGGCGGCGCGCTGACCCTAGAGCCTTTTCGTATTAAGGGGACAGTTTACTTAATTCAATCTACGTTGCGGACAACTGCGCCAGTCAGACCGGGAATTAAGTAAACTGTCCCCTTAATACCTTAATACATGCCGCAAAACTCCGATACTTCCGCCGGGATGGAAATCTGCCCCGACTGCGGCGCGCGCGTGCCCGTGAGCGATCTGCCGGGCCACGCCTATCTCGGCGCCTCACCGGGCTGCTGGGCGGTTTATGGCGAGGTGCTGGCCAGGGAATACAGCGACGCACGCTACTTCGCGGTACACCAGCTCACGGTCGATGCCTATGCGGCGCAGCATCCCGGCAAGCCGGAGCGCCGCTCCATCCAGTCGGTCGGCGTCCATCTGGTCGCGCTATATCAGGCGCTCGAACTGGATTTCAGCCCCGCGCAGATTGTTGCGGCGCGCAAGGCCAGCGCGTCGAACCGCGCATTCGTCTGGCTCGACCCGCCACCGCCCGACGACGGCGCGCTGACGATCAACGACGTGGTGTCCGCCGAAGACGCGGCCGAGCACGGGCGGCTCGTGCGCGCCTGGGCGGAGAGCGTGTGGCGGCACTGGGCACCGCATCACGAGCAGGTCCGCGCCTGGTCCGCCGCGCTGTCGTAGAAAGCGGCGCCGACCGGACTCCAGAACATCCGAGCTTGCGGCCCTTCCGCAAAGACTGGATCCCGGCGTGCGCCGGGATGACGAGGGGAGCTCAAATGCGGGAGTTCCGATCGCATCGCGGAGACCATCGGACGTGTGGGCAGTCCGAACCCCATGACCAAACGTCAATCGGATTTGAACCGGAATGATATTCGTCATTCCGGCGAAAGCCGGAATCCAGAGCAACCGCACCAGACCTACAATACTGGATCCCGGCGTGCGCCGGGATGACGGGACGGCTTGGCGCAAAGCAGTTCCACCCAGACGCCGGATGACGCGGGACCGAAGCCCGCGCTAGGGTGGTGCCACACGGCACACTTCAGGGGGGAACCATGGCCGAGGAATTCAGCTCGATGGCGACGGAGATCAGCTGGATGAGCGCACTCGAGCTCAAACGCTGCATCGCCGCCAAGGAAATCTCACCGGTCGACGCGGTCGAGGCGTCGCTGCAGCGCCTGCACGCCGTCGAAGGCGAGCTCAACGCCTTCGTGACGCTCACCGAGGAGGTGGCGCGCGAGGCGGCCCGCGCCGCGGAAGACGCGATCATGAACGGGGGCGAACTCGGCGCGCTGCACGGCCTTCCCGTCTCGGTCAAGGACCTGATCGCCATGGGCGGGGTCAAGTTCACCTTCGGCTCGCGCGCCATGGCGGAGCACGTGGCCACCGCCGACGCGCCGAGCGTGGCGCGCCTGCGCGAGGCGGGCGCCTGCATCGGCGGCAAGACCACCACCAGCGAGTTCGGCTGCAAGGCGGTCGGCGACAGTCCGCTCACCGGCATCACATGCAATCCGTGGAACACCCACAAAACCCCGGGCGGATCGAGCGCCGGCGCCGGCGCCAGCATCGCCGCGGGCGTCACCGCGTTCGGGCTCGGCACCGACGGCGGCGGCTCGGTGCGCATTCCCGGCTCGCTCTGCGGACTGTTTGCCATCAAGCCGCAGTTTGCGCGTATTCCGGCGTTCCCCGCGTCCGCCACCACCACCCTTGCGCATATCGGACCGATGTCGCGCACGGTGCGTGATAGTGCCTTGCTTTTGAGCGTGACGGCGGGTTTCGACGCGCGCGACCCGTTCGCCGTCGCGGGTCCGGTGCCGGATTTCCTCGCCGCCTGCGACAAGCCGGTCAAGGGCCTGCGCGCCGCCTGGTCGCCGACCCTCGGCTATGCCAAGCCCGACCGCGAGGTCGTCGCGCTGTGCGAGGAGGCTGTGAAGGCGCTGGAAGCGCAGGGCTGCGAGGTGGAGCTCGTCGAAACGGTCATTCCCGAGGACCCGGAGGATATCTGGATGACGGAGTTCTATCCCGGCGTCGGCGGACGGCTGCGTGCGGTGCTGGACAGCGATCCCGGCCTGCTCGACCCGGCCGTGGCCGCCACCCTGACGCGCGCGCTCCAGCAGTCGCTCGCGGACCACTACACCAAGATATTCGAGCGCTACGAGTTCCGCGAGCGGATGCGCGCGCTCTTCGAAGGTTACGACCTGCTGCTCTCGCCGACCCTTCCCGTACCGCCGTTCGACACCGGCCTCAACGCGCCGCCGCAGGACCCGGACGCGGATATCGTCGGCTGGGTGCGTTACAACTATCCCTTCAACCTGACTGGCACCCCGGCGGCGACCGTGCCCGCGGGCTTCACCGAGGACGGGTTGCCCGTCGGCCTGCAGATCGTCGCCGGCGCGCTCAACGAGGAGGACGTGTTCGCCGCCGCCGCGGCGATCGAGGAGGCACGGCCCTGGGCGGACCGCCGGCCGGCCCTCTGACACCCATCAGAGTCCCGTTTCCGACGTGCGGTCGGCGTCGTGTTCGTGCCGTTTCGGCTTGGGGGCCGCAACGCCGTCACATTGACCTGACATGGCCTTGCGCCAGATCAAGGACGCGCCGCGGCACGGCCCGCATCTTCATCGCAAACGCAGACTTGCAGGAGCACATTCCATGACGCTCAGACTTTCGCTGGCCCTCGCCGTCACACTTCTGCCCATGAGCGCCGCCGCCCAGGAACAGGGCACGCCGGAGCACGGCCTGGACTTTGCGCGGAAGGTCTGCGCGGAGTGTCATCTGGTCGCCGACGAAGCGGGGCTCTCGCCGCGGTCCGGGGTGAAGACCTTCAAGGAGATCGCAAACACCCCCGGAATGTCGGCCATGGCGATCGGCGCGTGGATGCAGAGCGAGCATGAGCACATGCCGCACATCTTGCTCGCGCCCGGCGATCTGAACGACGTGATTTCCTATATTGTCAGCCTGAAAGACTGAAACGCCGGCGGTTCGTCAGTTGAGCGGTACGCGCACGCGAACCCTGCCGCCATAGCCGTCATAATCGTCAGCGCCTATGCCGTCGGCAAAAGCGGACGCCGGAAAAAACGATCTGCACGCGTATGCGCGGGCGAACGCATTGTGGGTGATTTGCCGCACCTGTGCAGATTCTTCGGTGCACAACCCGAGCCGAAACAGAGGTTCAGCCGCCCCGTCTTAACAATTGCCGATGTTCAATTTGCCTGGGACTCGCAAATACGCCGGCGCACGGGCAGCCTGTCGATCGCGTCTGTGTGCGCCGTTTGCCGGTACAAACACCGGGCCGCGGCGTATAATCCGCGGATGCGGCCGCATTCAATCACCATGCCAGACCGGTCGACACCAATTGACGCTGATTGAAATTGACGCAGATCAAAGCCGGCCACTGGCAGTTGGTTCATTCAGTCCGCATAATGGCGGCGCGGATTCGATCTGTACCGTGCAGGGATTCGATTCGATGTGATTCAATCGGATCGACAAGTGAAAATAAGGTGGCCGGGGGCCAAAGCGATGAAATCCAATACAAAGACGATTGCATGGGGCGCGTTTTCGGACGTTCTTGCTCTCGTGGCATCAGTCGGCTGTATCATTATCGGCCTTGTCTACGCGATTGCGGGACGGGACGAGGTGATCGCATTCCACGGCTGGATTTTCGCCGCAGCGTCGGCCATCGCCGCCATCTACCTCATCAGGCACACGTTTGATGACGGCAAGGACAGTCCGGACACGGGCTACTTCGACGGGCCCGTAAAGGTTGCCACCATCGCCACCATCTTCTGGGGCGTCATCGGATTTCTGGTCGGCGACATAATTGCCTGGCAGCTCGCCTACCCGGTCCTGAATTTCGATATGCCGTGGACCAGCTTCGCGCGGCTGCGCCCGGTCCACACCTCGGCAGTGATCTTCGCATTCGGTGGCAACGCGTTGCTGGCGACGTCCTTCTACGTCGTCCAGCGCACGTGCCGTGCACGCCTTGCCGGTCGCTGGTCGCCCTGGTTCGTGATCTGGGGCTATCAGCTGTTCCTCGTTCTGGCCGCCTCGGGCTACGTGCTCGGCGTCACCCAGTCGAAGGAATATGCCGAACCGGAATGGTACGTGGATCTCTGGCTGACGGTCGTCTGGGTCGTCTATCTCCTGATTTTCCTGGGAACTCTGGCGCGGCGCAAGGAGCCGCACATCTATGTCGCCAACTGGTTCTACCTGGCCTTCATCGCCACGGTGGCCATGTTGCATGTGGTCAACAACACCGCGCTGCCGGTGTCGTTCCTCGGCTCCAAGAGCTACGTGGTGTTCGGCGGCGTGCAGGACGCCATGACCCAATGGTGGTACGGCCACAACGCGGTCGGCTTCTTCCTGACCGCCGGGTTCCTCGGCATGATGTACTATTTCGTGCCGAAGCGCGCCGAACGCCCGGTTTACTCCTACCGGCTTTCCATCGTTCACTTCTGGTCGCTGATCTTCCTCTACATCTGGGCCGGACCGCACCATCTGCACTACACCGCCCTGCCCGACTGGGCACAGACGCTGGGGATGACCTTCTCAGTGATGCTGTGGATGCCGTCCTGGGGCGGCATGATCAACGGCCTGATGACGCTGTCGGGCGCATGGGACAAGCTGCGCACGGATCCGGTCATCCGCATGCTGGTCGTCTCGGTCGCC
>JANQLP010000055.1 GCA_028280515.1 Hyphomicrobiales bacterium | reverse complement strand
TTCGGCACGGTGCTTGGGATGATCGAAGCGTTTCGCCAGCTCGAAGCGGCGGGCAACCAGGTCAATCCGGCCATTCTGTCGGGCGGCATCTGGCAGGCGCTCCTGACCACCGCCGTGGGTCTCGCTGTCGCCATTCCCGTTGTCGCCATACTTAACTGGCTGGAGCGCCGGGTCGACGGGCTCGCGCATGAAATGGACAACCTCGTCACCCAGGTCTTCACCGAGGATCTATCGGAGGACGCCCTCAACCGAGAAGATATAAAACAGAAAGACGAGCACCGTGACCGGAGCAACCTTCCCGCCGCTGCTGAGTAAGCCGGCGCGCAAGCGCCCGCTCATCAGCCTTACGCCGCTGATAGACGTGGTGTTCATCCTGCTGATCTTCTTCATGCTGGCGTCAAGTTTCCTCGACTGGCGCGCGATCGACCTCGACGCACCGGTTCAAGCATCTAGCGCAGCCGCGTCCACCGAAGGTGCGCTCCTCATAGAGATCAAGCCCGACAGTATACGGCTTGCCGCCGAGCCGGTAACCCTCGATGCCCTGGCCGGCCGCATCGGCAAACGCTTGACCGTCAAGCCCGATCAACGCGTGCTGATCAAACCGTCCGAAGGTGTTCCCTTGCAGCGCACGGTCGATGTGCTCGACCGGCTGAAAGCGATCGGCGTTGCGGATATGTCTTTGATCCGCGACGGCGGAGGGTGAGAGATGCGCTTTCAACCACCCAGGCCAAAAAGCGACGACGAACGCATCCTGCCCCTGATCAACGTAGTCTTCCTGCTGCTGATCTTCTTCATGCTGGCGGGCAAACTGGCCGCAACCGATCCGATCAAAGTCACGCCGCCGCGTTCGGCCAGCGAAGGGATGATCGACACGCGCGAACTGGTGATCGTGATCGGCGCCAATGGCGATCTTGCCTTCGACGGCGAACGGATCGACCGAGCCTTCCTTGAGGAAACTGTCGCGAAAAGACTGAGCGGTAACACTCACCTGCAAGTATGGCTGAAAGCCGACAGCGGTACAGACTCGGTGCAAGTCATCACAATCATGGAAATTCTGCGCAAAGCTGGCGTGGAGCGTCTAAAGCTCCTGACGATACCGGCCGCAGTCAATGAGGCTGCCTGATGCGGATGGGAAGCCGGCATTGGATGACCGCGGTTGTCCTGGCGATCGCAATTCACGTTGGTGTCGCCGCTGCTATGTTGTGGCAACGGGCCGATGCGGGGGCAAAGGCGCCGGGGATCGGCGGCATAGAGATCGCGCTCGGCGTGGCCGGCGGCGCGCCCGGCAGTGTCGCAGCCGAGGCTCCTGCTGCCGAAACAGCGGAGGAGCAGCCAACCGAGGAAGCCAAACCAGAAATCGAGCCCATTGCCGACATAACGGAAGCAGAACCGCCAACCGACGCTGTCGAAGAAGCGCCAACGGCCGAAGCGACGCAGTTCGTCGATCAGGCAACATCCGTCGAGGAAACACAGACAACGGAAACAATGTCCGTTGTAGTGCCCCCAAGGCCGAAACCCAAACCTTCCCCACCTAAGTTGCAATGTGCCAAAGCAAAGCCCACGCCCGCTCCGGAACCCGCCGTCGAAAATAAACCGGACACGGCAGCGTCAGACCAGCCAACCGCAGTGCAACTGGCCGCAACCGAACCGTCGGCGCCAGGTTCGGGCGGTAAAGCCGGCGCACAGGAAACCGCGGAAGCCGGCAGCAACGCGGCGGACGCCGCCGCTGGCGGACGACCGGGCGCAAAGGCCGATTACGGCGCGATCCTGCTTGCTTGGCTCGAACGCCACAAAGAGTACCCTCGTGCCGCCCAACGACACCGACAACAAGGTGTCGTTCTGCTTTATATCGTCATGGAGCGGGACGGCTCGGTCATAGAGTCGCGTATCCAAGAAAGTTCCGGACACCGTCTGCTCGATGAGGCCGCCCTTGCCATGCTGGAACGAGCCCAGCCTCTTCCGCCCATACCTGACGATATTCGGAAAGAGCGCCTCCGATTCGTCGTACCGGTCCAATTCTTCATGACATAGGTGCGAAAGCATGAGCCTTCATTCGACATACCAGCAATATTCGACATACCAGCAGTGAAGCTCCACGGGGCAAGCCCCGTGGTATCACCGCTTCGCGCGTGACCTTCGGTCACGACAGGTCAAGCTGCGCTTGCCCGCTATCCTCTTTTCCTTGATGTTCTATGTACTTCTTAATCACCTGCTCATTGACGCCTACAGTGCTCACAAAGTAGCCGTCTGACCAGATCCCATCTGAACCATAGTACGCTTTGCGCATGTACAAATATCGCCGCTTCATCAAACGCCCACTCTGCGATTTTATGTACCTAACGACGTCGCTGACGCGAAACTTCGGCGGAATAGAGATCAACAAATGAATATGATCCTTGTCGTGATTCATCGACAAGATCTGTACTTCCGGAAGATCATCCCGAAGTTTCTTCATCAGCTCCTGAAAGTAACTGAATGATCCATCGTTGAAGATTTTGCGGCGATATTTGCTAACCAGA
>JANQLP010000025.1 GCA_028280515.1 Hyphomicrobiales bacterium | reverse complement strand
CGGCAAGCGCGGGCCGGGTTCCAGGATTGCCCATGCCCTGGACGACCTCCTCCGGTCGGCGGGGATCACCGTGGGGCTGTTGAGCCGCGACGGCGCGTTCGTCGATGGGGAACCAGCGGGCCCTGAGGAAGCGACGCGGCGGCAAGCCACCCAGTTCCTGCTCCGCCATCCCTACGTCGAAGCCGTCGTCAGCGCTGTTTCGCCGCTTCAGGCCAAGAGACAGGGCCTCGTTCACGATAGCTGCGACGTGGCGGCGATCATAGACACGGGAAGTGACGACGACATCGAGGAGGTTCGACAGGGACTGGAAGTCGCGATCAGGGCGACGCGCGGCAAACTTGTTGTCGATGCCGAGAGCGAACTCGCGCTGAGCGTGGTCTGCGACCTGGATCCGGAGCGGCTGGTCATGGTCTCCGTGAACGCCGACAAAGCTGCCCTCCGCCAATGGCAGGCGGCTGGCGGCGCGACGGCGACGATAGCACGGGACTACGGCAAGCAATTCATCGTTCTCACGGACGGTGGTGGCACCGTCCTCTCAGTCCCTGTGGCTACCGTTCCGGCCCTTGCGGACAGCGCCTCGAGCAGGCTTCTTCAGACTCACCTGTTCGCCGTGGCTCTGGCCCATGCCATGGGCCGCACCGGGGAAGAAATCGCATCCGCCTTGCGGTTCGACCAACCTGGCCTGAGATCCGTCCCCGGCAATAGCGGCCAACCCAGGTGAGATCATGACGCGTCTTCGAATGGACATTCGCCTCGGAACACTCAAGTCAGCGACTTTCGAAAACGCATGTCTTGAGTTTGACGCAGCCGGGGTTGCGTCCGAGCAAGAAATCCTGATTGGCAGCGTTCTTCCAATTCCTGGGCGGCTCTCATGATACTGGGACAGGTGTACATCTCGGAGCCAAGCGAGAGCGAGTTCACGGGTATACGGGTGAGAATGGCGACGGTGCCACTCCTGCACCTGAATGCCCCGTCGTCAACCGGGACAGGGCTAAACGGCCGCTATGTCGAGGTCGTAAATGAGGGTCGGATCAACGAACCGGACAACGACGCCCCCGGATTCCTGTCAGTGGCGATAGGCGGTGCGAGCCCGGACTCCGAAGGCAACTTCCTTTACGACCCCGCCGCCGGCGGCGGCCGACTTGATAAGCGTGGGCCGCCCAAGCCGCTGGATCGGGCCCGTTACATCGCGGCCAGTCACTTCGGCGAAGTCAACGCGTACTATCACATCACTCGGATCGCCGAACGGGTGGATACATTGCTGGCGCGTCTCGGCGAAAAGCCGCTCCCCAAGGTGCGTGCATCCGTCAACGCCCACGATGTCGCCACGCGGCCAAGTAACTGGCGCGATGCCGTGCCCGACAGTGACGGCGTGAAATGGCTGCCGGTCCGGGGCGGGCACTACCGTTTGCCGACGAAGCGCGATTCAGACGAAGAGGCACACCGGGAAACGTTCCGCTGGGGCGAGATGCGTCTTGGGCCCGGCTTATGGACGACGAGAGAAGGTTGGCTGCCGCGCGTAGCAGGAGAACCTTACAGCAGCAATGCCGCCCACAATGCAGGGCTGATTTATCGCCAGTACGGTCATCATATAGCGCGTCATACCGCCGACTTCAGGGCCAGCGCACTCCGGGCGCCGAACCGCCAGAACAACGTCAAGACGACTACGGATTCCGCCATCAGCGACTACTGGGCCGCAGCATTGCTTGGCACGCCTCACATCTTGTGCGGGCATCGCCGGCACGACGCCCAATCCATCCACCCCCGCAGTTTGACCACGGGCGTGACGATGGCCGACTTCGATCACGCGAATGATGCAAAGCCCCGTCGGAATGGAACCATTCTGGCAGCCACGCTCTGGGATCTTCGACAGCTGCTGGAACCGCAAGGGGATTCGATCTGCGATCTGCTTGTCCTGGCTGCGCTGCTCGAATTCCGTCGCCTCCGTAGTGATCCTTACCGGCCCGACGTCGACGAGACTCGACTTCTCCGAGATGGTTTTTCCGTATTCGCCGCCTGCCTCCTCCACGCCGATGCGACGAGATTCGGCGGTAAGTACTCGGATAGCATCGTCACTGTCATGGAACGCCGCGGAATAGGGTTCTGTGACGACACCCGCAGAAGGTTGGCGGAACCGAGCGTTCCGGCCCTGTCCGTTTCACTGGCCAAAACGCCCGACGTCCGCACACACGTGGAGAAAATCTACGAACGGTTTCCCGAAGCGATCATACCCGGGGATGACGAACTGATTCATCCCGACGACATTGAGGTTCGCCTGCGTGAAACTGCCGATGGGTACTATGACCTGGCGGCGGTCGGCGATGTGATGACCGGCATGCGCATGCGGCACAGGATCAGCAAATACGGCCAAGACTACGCCTTCGCTTGGGTGAAACCGGTTCTGCAACGGGCCGCTGTGCTCGCCGGAAACCTCGAGGGCCCCTTCGCTGAAATCGCAGAGCAAGAAAGCACAACGAGAAATTTCTCCTACAAAGTGGACCCGAAGTTCGCGCCGGCACTGCGCCGGGCGGGGTTCAACGCGATGACGATCGCGAACAATCACCTGCTCGATTGCGGTCGCGAGGGTGTCCGCGAGACGCTCGCGACGTTGGCACGCCAAGGCATCGAAACCATTGGCGGCGGCCCCGATGAGTCGACCGCGCACAATGCGGCTATCTTCGAGACACGTGGCGGGCGGATTGGACTTTTGGGCTATTACTGGAACCGTCGGACCGCTGCGGTCGGCAATCTGCCTGGGAGCGCCAGAGATCTTCCGGAACTGGTTGAACGCGACATCAAGCAACTCAGGCAGCACGCGGACCGAGTGGCCGTAAAGGTTCACTGGGGCGTACCATATGAGCGCCAGCCCTCGGACAGCGACCGCATGAAGGCGCGTCACTTTATCGATTGCGGCGCGGACATCGTCATCGGCCACCACCCGCACATCATCCAACCTCTGGAAGTGTATCGGGGGCGGCCGATCTTCTATAGCGTCGGCAACTTCGCCTTCGGTTCCGGGAATAGTCGCGCCGAGTCACTATTGCTTTGTGTTCGATTCATCGACGATCACACCGAGGTCGATATCTTTCCAGTTTATGTCCAAAACAGGGATCCACGGTTGGACTACCAGCCCAAGTTCATGTCTGGGAAAGCAGCGTGGCGGACGCTCGGTCGGCTCGCGTCGATTTCCGGTGAGGATGGTAAGCGTATGGCGCTCAACGACACTTACGCTCGCCTTCGCGTGACCGCCTCCGAAACTCAGGCCCGCACGCTGGCATCGGCCTGATCAGGGCCGCTCCGGCCCTGGCCGGCCAGGCGCGGCGCCCACGCCAAAGCGCGCTGTCCTGCCGACCTGGGCGGCAATCGACGAGGACAGCGCCCGGAGCCGCGATTTCCGAGACGCCGGAACGGCCTAGGCCAGCGCCAAGCGGGTCTGACCGTGACGGCAATTGCCTACGACGCCGAACCTCGCGCCAGGTCGTACGAGGCTCTCGCGCCCCTACCCTGCCTCTTTGGCGTCGATGATCTTATGGAGTAGAGGGCGGATCGCCTTGCTCCGGACCTTTAGCTCCTTGTCGTCGGAGTCGACGACGTGGACCACCACGAGGCCCCTCTCGGGCATGACAAACATGCGCTGGCCGTCCGAACCCACGGCGGCATAGCCGTCGGCGCCCACCCACCACATATACCCGTAGCCCGCATAGAACCCGATACGCCCGGTATCCACATGGGCCCGCGTGCTGTCCTCGACCCATGAGGCCGGGATCACCTGGCGCCCGTTCCAATCGCCGCGGCGCAAGTACAGCAATCCAAGGCGAGCCAGATCGAGGGGGCTCATGCGGAAACGGTAGGCTGGATGTATGGAGTGTTTGCCTTCGTGGTACCTCGTGTCCGCGACCCGATAGTCCTGCATCTGCAGCGGCGCGGCGATATGCCGCTGAAATGCGTCGAATATGCCTTCGCCGGTCGCGCGCTCGAAGATGGTGCCCAGGGCATTGAAGTCCCAGTTGTTGTAGTACCAGAACGTCCCGGGCGGATGGCTTCCACGATCCGGGCGCTTGCGGCGCATACTTCTGCTCTCGAAATTCGCCGCGTGGTAGACGCCCGAGCGGGCGGTGAGCAGGTCGGCGACCGTGGCTTTGCGTTCTTCGGCGGTCAGAGGCGGTTCGTCATCGATGCCGAGCTGCTCAAGCGTATCGGACAGTCGTATTCGGCCATCGGCGACCGCCACGCCGAAGAGCACGCTGAGGTAACTCTTGCGCATGGACCGGCTTTGGTAGCGCTTGCCTAGGTTGCCCCAGGCTTCGACGACCACGCCATTATCGACGATTACCACGCCGCTGGTGTCCAAGGACTCTGAGTATCTGCGCGCTTCGGCGAGCCGGGTCGAGGACCACCCCATGGCCTCCGGATCCGCCACCTTCTGCCACCGCTCGTCGGGGGTATAGACCTGCTCCGGATCGTAGGTCGACAGGAGCGCGAAACGCCCCCCCTGCGACGCGTCTCCGTGATCCCGCGCATCGCCAAAGGCCCACCACCCCGCGGCGGAGGCGGCCACAACCGGAACAAGGATCAAGGCCAATGCCCGTATCGGGCCAAGACGCAGGAACAATCGACCCATTACACCTTTCCGGTCTTGCTATGGAGCTGTCGCCAACTTAGCGCAGGTGTCGTCAGGTTGACGAGCGGCATTTGCAACGAGGTCGTCGATCAAGTCGCCACGGCCGAGGGTCGCCAGATTTCAAGTGCGTTCCCGATCGATCTGCCATGCGCTCAAGGCCTTGTCCCGAAACTGGCAGAGTGCCATTCGTGAGACCAAATGATGCTGCACGCTGAAGGTGTTGTAGACGACGGCGTGAGTTGCCAAAGCTCTCTGAGCTCATTCAACGTCCCGAAGACCTCGACCGCTCGATCAAGTGCCTCGAGAAGGCCGGCCTCGAAGCGTGAATGCTTAGGTCGTTGTCCGCTCACGCGGTTTTCTGCGCCATCTGGTGGGAGGTCGCCGGACAGCAAAAAGCCCCGCGTTGGCGGGGCTAATCGCTTGTTTTCGTTGGGATAGTTTTGGTTGCGGGGGCAGGATTTGAACCTGCGACCTTCAGGTTATGAGCCTGACGAGCTACCGGGCTGCTCCACCCCGCGGTAATTTTGAGCGCGCGTAGCCGGGCGCCTTGGATGGTGGGCGGGCCGGATCGGCGGCTTTGGCGGTGAAGAGGGAAGTTTGCCTGCGCGGTGTCTGCGCGGTGTCTGCGCGGTGTCTGCGCGTTTTCTGTCGTGTTTTGAGGTTCTGTTCTTTTCTGTTCTTTGCAGGCCTGGCGGCGACCTACTCTCCCGCGCCTTAAGACGCAGTACCATCGGCGCTGAGGGTTTTCACGGCCGAGTTCGGGATGGG
>JANQLP010000023.1 GCA_028280515.1 Hyphomicrobiales bacterium | reverse complement strand
GGAAGTGTCAATCGGTCACTGCCTGACGGCGGACGCCTTGATCTACGGCATGGAAGGCGCCGTCACCCGCTATGTGGACGTCTGTGCCGGCCGCCCCCTCCCCGTCGGTGATAAGCCGACCAACTAGATCGACCCAAAGGGTTGAACAACGGCGGCAACGGCGCGGAACCATCAAGATTGGAACCACGGCCTCTGCACCGACAAGTCCAACGATGCTCGAACTCTACAAGCGAGATAACAGGCAACGTCGATGGAGGCCAATGCAGACCGGACCATCAAACTGCCCAAAAGACAGGGCCAAGAGACACCCAGGATCGCACCCGATTGGCTGCTCTTCGCTATCGTACAAGTCACAGTCAGCGTCATAATCTGCGTTATGGAAAGCTGTGGTGGTCCGGGCAGTCTGCTGCGAACCCATATCTGCCCAGACTTCACCGTTGACGGGGAAAATACAGGGAAGTTTTGCGATCTTGGTAAGATTATCGAGTTATAGCTAGAGTTCTTGCCGCGACTTCAGCGTCTTAAAGCGAATTCCGTGTGGCGCGGAACAATGAAGTCATTGTGCCAAACAGGGAAGTTTCTCGCTGGATCAGCGAAAGTCACACACCTTAGGAATAGCGACCGTGCAAACTCAGTGTCACCAACACAACACCGTCATCATTCGACATTGAAGGCCTTATAGCCCTCGTTCGCGAGCGCTGTGCACATTTCGACATATTCGGGAACACCTTGGAACAGTAGAAACTTTCGCGGCTTACCGGGAACGTTGTCTCCTAGATAGTAGGAGGAGCAAGACACGTAGAGACTGGCGGTTGCCATGTCGTCTACGTGTTTCGCCCAGGCATCTTCAGCGTCATGTTTCGGCTCGATCGTCTTTTTGCCGTCGCGCTCCAGATATGCAATGCAATCCATCATCCAATCAACGCTGAACTCGATCATCGGCACCATGTTGCTCAGCGCGGCGACGGCACCCGGTCCGTTAGCCGTAAACAGGTTTGGAAAGTCGGAGAACATCATCCCCATGAGCGCCTTCGGGTCGGAGAGCATCCTCTCCTTAAGGACGACACCGTTTCGCCCGCGGATGTCGATGCGGGTCAACGCCCCAGTGATCGCGTCGAATCCGGTTGCAAGGACAATGATGTCGAGTTCGTGGGTCTCGTCGCCAACAACGACTCCGCCGGGCGCAATCCTCTCAATGGGTTTCTCGCTGACATCGATGAGCTCAACGTTGGGCCTATTGAAACTCTCGTAGTAGTCGTTGACCACGACCAACCTGCGGCACCCGATGACATCGTGAGGACAGAGCTTTTCGGCCGTAACGGGGTCGTCCACGATTTCGTGGATTTTCTTGCGCACAAATACGCAGGCCGTTTCGTTCGCCTCTAATGAGTCGAATAGGTCGAAGAATGTCGCGGTGAATCCGATCCCGCCTCTCTGCCAGCTCGCCTCGAAGTATCGCTCCCGCTCTTCAGGTGGCATTTCCAATGCCATGCGGTCAGTCAGCCCGTATCGGATACCCGCCCGCGTCGTCCACGCCTTGTCGCGGATCTTCTTGTAGTTCTGCTTCATATAGGCTTGAACGTCAGGGTCCAGTGGGCGGTTTTGAGACGGCACACAGTATGCCGGCGTACGCTGAAAGACCTTGACCTGCGCTGCCGTCTTGGAGATCTCTGGCAGGCACTGGGCCCCCGAAGAGCCAGTACCGATTATGCCGACGCGCAGACCGGTGAAGTCGATATCCTCATCCGGCCACAGTCCAGTGTGCTCCATGCGGCCGCTGAATGACTCGAGCCCTTCGATGTTCGGCATGATTGGTTGCGATAGGCAACCGGTTGCGAGCACGCAGTACGTGGCAGATACCCGGTCTCCATTGTCCGTTTCGATGATCCAATGCCCGGTTTCATCATCGAAGATGACCGACGTGACCGCAGTGTCGAACTGCATGTTTCCGGCAAGGTCGAAGCGGTCGACAACGTGCTCGATGTAACGGCGAATCTCGGGCTGGCTGGCGTAGCGCTCAGTCCATTCCCACTCCTGCTGCAGCGCATCGTCGAATTGATAGGAGTACTCCATGCTCTCGACGTCGCACCGGGCGCCAGGATAGCTGTTCCAGAACCACGTGCCGCCAACACCACTGCCTTTTTCAAACAATCTTACGGACTTGCCCTGTTTCAGGAATCGATAGAGCGTATAGACACCCATGAATCCGGCACCAACCACGATCGCATCGACATGGGACACTACGGGTGACAATGCTTCATCTGCAGATGACATCTAAAGATTCTCCCTTGCCGAAACGCTCTCTGTGGAATGCGCCAACACTGAATGACCCAGAGTAGTTGACGGCGTAAGCGCTTGGAGGAATTGACGGAATAAGCCAGTGCAACAACATGCCCCTGTTCACATGGATCAGGTTGTATCGACTTTTAGGTGATTGCTCTGCTTTTCGGCAGCCGCCTCAAAGCATGCCATCGGCGCTCGCACCGTACCGGCGCCAATCTGCCCACCCCCGGCACCGGCAATGCCGATATCCATGATCGGAAGCGTTCCTGTCTCCACCACCTTGGCGATATCGATACCGGTCGGCGTGCCGCGGTAGCGCAGGAACGGGATCTGAAAGTTCGGATTCTCGCCGTGTACGATGTCGTAGAGGGCGAGATTGCGATCAACCATCACTTGGGGATCGCCACCTTGATAGTTTTGCAGCGGGAAAGCGGCGGCTTGTGCAAAACCGCCCAGACCGACGGTCTCCGTGATCGGGCTTTCGCCGCCCATCCACGAGATCTCGTCTTCGGTGTAGCCGTCGAACAGCTTCGCCTGCACGGAGGCATGGGGACCGCGGATCCACTCATCACCCAGGCCGCTGACCCTGATGCCAAACTCCTTGCAGCTGAAACACATGGCCGTCACCAGCGACGAACCATCGATCCCGTGCGCGGCATCCGCGATCGATTTCGCCGCCGCCATGGACAGGCGGAGGAAGAAATAGTGGTCCTCTGTCAGAATCGAGACGAGGGAACGGACGCTATCGTCTTGTCCCTCGGCAAGCCCGATGAGATGGGGAAAAAGCTCGCGCGCAAACAGCAGGGACGCCGCCGTATTGCGGCTGTGTAACTCATCGCCCATATGCAGCGCGCGGCGCATGATCGGCGACAAGTCGATACCACCCGAGGCCCGAACGGCGGCTCTCAGGAGCGGCGCGATGACCGTGTCGATGCGCACCAGGCGGTCGTGCACCTCATCATCATAGACGCCGTAATTCAGACGTTTCGGCGCCATGCCTTCATAGATGTTGCAATAGCCAAAATTGCCATAGGCCCGGTTCTCGACGGCAAAGACCGCCATGGACGCCGTGCAGATCCCGGCGAGCGATCCGACGGCGCCGAAGTCATGACATCCGCCGATCTTGATCTCGCCAGCGTCGAACTTGGCGATCGCCTCCTCGCGGTCCCGGGCGAGACCTTCATAGAG
Organism: Hyphomicrobiales bacterium; assembly: GCA_028280515.1. Classification (GTDB taxonomy): domain Bacteria; phylum Pseudomonadota; class Alphaproteobacteria; order Rhizobiales; family Methyloligellaceae; genus UBA2767. Next base: position 15,675 of record JANQLP010000023.1, on the reverse strand, counting down.
CGCACCGCCGATCAGCCCCTCGCGCTGGCCGCCTTCGTACTCGGACCAAGCCAGCGGTGGTCCCGACGTTAGGACCGTGTTCTTCGTCATACCCGGCAGAGCCTCTATCGCCGGCAGGACATCCACCAGAACCGGCTCACCGGTGGTCAGGCGGTGGAACGCAACATCGTTGGGCTGTTCAGGTTTAGGCATATCAGGCACCAGCCGTCAGATTCCGACGACGCCGCCATCGGCGTGCATCACATGCCCGGTGACGTAGGACGCATCATCCGACAAAAGAAACGCGGTCGGCCCCGCCATCTCCTCCGGTCGTCCCATGCGGCCCATGGCGATGTGGTCCAGAAGCCAGGCGACCGCCTCCTCATCCGTTTCGCCCGACGCGATGTAGCGCATCGAGGCGCTCATCGGGAAAACCCCGATGAAGCCTGGCGCGAGCGCATTGACCCTTATCCCCGAGGGCGCAAGTTCGTGCGCCAGATAACGGGTGAACGCTTCCATCGCCGCTTTGGAGGCGCCGTAGATGCCGCCACCGCGCAGCCGACCGATACTGGCGGTGACGCTGGAGATGTTTACGATGGAGGAGCCCTTGCGCAGATGCGGTCGCGCCGCACGGCAGACGCGGATCATGCCGGCGACATTAACGTCCCAGACCGTCTGCATACCCTCTTCGGTGATGTCCTCCACCTTGCCATGGTGCAAGATGCCGGCACAGTTAACGATTCCGTGCAGTTGTCCGTAGCCGGCCGCCTTCTCGACACAGGCCACGACGCTGTCGTCATCGCGAATGTCGATGTAGTACTTGAAGACACGATCGGCGAAGCCCTCCGCCACATCACCGTTCTCCGCGACCGATACCGCCCTGTCCGCCATCACCACCAGATAACCGTCGGCGTGAAGGCGCTTACAGATCTCAGTTCCGATACCCCCGGCCCCACCGGTCACCAGCACGGTGTGAACACCATCTTCCGCCATCTTGCATCCATCGCACTAATGGTCCACTTTTCAGACCATTGAAGTAACCAGCGATTGGACCTGCGGTCAAGCCGAAAATCCGTCTGCATCTATATGCGTTCGAAGTAACGCCTGCGTTCCCAGTCGGTCACCGTCCGCATCTGAAAATCGTCGTTCTCGGTGGTGTACAGATTGACCAGGTGGTCGTGCACGTCGACCCCCAGCGCCTCGCGCGCGATCGCACTGTTGCGGAACGCTGTGATCGCCTCGGTCAGCGTCGGCGCAATCCTGTCGAGATCGGGGTCTTCGTAAGCGTTACCGTCATAGGGCGCCGGTGGATCAATCTTGTTCTCGAGGCCATGCAGGCCGCCGGCGATCATGGCCGCGATCGCGATATAGGGCTGCACGTCGGCGCCAGGGGTCCTATTCTCGAAACGAAAACTCGGCCCATGTCCCACCAGCCGATGGCTGCATGTGCGGTTGTCGGCGCCGATTGCGATACTGGTCGGCGCGAAGGTCTCAGGCTGCAATCGCTTGTAGGAATTGACCGTTGGCGCGAAGGCAACGGTGAAGTCGCGCGCCGTCGCGACAGATCCGCCGAGAAAGTACCCCATCGCTTCAGAGAAGTTGTGCGGCTGGCTGTCGTCCCATCCGACCGGTTGCGATCCATCCTCGTTCCACAAACTGACATGAATATGGCAGGACGATCCAACGTCCTCGAAGTACGGCTTCGCCATGAAGGTTGCCGACCAGCCTTGACGCGCGGCGATTTCCTTAACCGCCGACTTGAAGATCACGTGGCGATCGGCCATTTCCAAGGCATCGGCGTAGCGCAGGTTTATCTCCTGCTGCCCGAAACCCCATTCGGGTTTGGAGAACTCGACCTCGATGTTCGCACCAGTCAGGTTCTCACGTACGCTACGGGTGAAGTCCTCGACCAGCGTGCCTTGAAAGATATGATAGTCCGCTCGGTAACGCGACACCGGGTCGAGCGCTTCATAGCCCTTGTCCCACGCTTCCTGCAGCGAATTGCGAAACAGATAGAACTCAAGCTCAGTGGCGCATTTCATCGACAGGCCGAGCGCCTTCGCCCGCTCGAGCTGGCGCTTCAGGATGCTTCGCGGCGCCACTGGCACCAGCGCATCGCCCGTCTCCTCGTAGACATCACAGAGCACCAGCGCAGTTCGCTCTTGCCAGGGAATGACCCTGAGCGTGGCGAGATCGGGCGCAAACCGGAAGTCCTGAAAGCCGCGCGTCCAATCGGTGACCGAATAGCCTTCTCGCGGCTCCATTTCCATGTCGACGCACAGCAGGAACAAGGACCCGTGTAACCCCTCATCCGCCAGGGCAACGTCGAAGAAGGTCCTGACCCGCAAGCGCTTGCCGACGAGGCGCCCCCAATGGTCGGGGAAGGCGCAAATCACCGTGTCGATTTCACCGCGATCGGCGAGAGCCCGCAACTCATCCAGTGTGATTTTGCCCGACGCTTGTGTGTGCTCGGTCTCCATCAACCCTCCCATGGCCGCCGGCACGCAGTACGCCCCGCCGCCGACAGCATCTGCTTTAGTGCGCGTCGAAATAGCGCGACAGTTCCCACTCGCTGATCGTGCGGGTCTGCCAATCGTGCCAGTGTCGGCACTCGTCCTTGCGTGAAATGACGAATTGATCGACCAAGTCCGCGCCAAGAAGCATGCCTGCAACCGTAGAAGCTTCAAGCCGGGCGACAGCGGCGTCGAGTGAGCGTGGAAGGTGCGGCAGGTCATCCCGCTCTGCCGCATTTCCCGTCACCGGCACCGGCGCCTCCAGCCCCTCCTCGATGCCGAAGATGCCGCCCGACAACATCGCGGCAATCGCGAGATAGGGATTGATGTCCGCGCCCGGGCAGCGATGTTCGATCCGGTAGGCTGCAGGGTTCGGCTGCGTGATGACGCGCAGGGCGCAAGTCCTGTTGTCGAGCCCCCAACTGACGTTCTCCGGCGCCCACGACAAGGCATCCATCCGCCGATAGGAATTGATCGTCGGATAGAATACCGCCGAGAAGTCCGACAGCGTCGCCAACTGTCCGGCGAGATACTGTCGACAGATATCGGATACAACGCCATTCGGATCGGCGAACAGCGGCTCGCCGTTCCGCCACAGGCTTTGATGAACATGGCCGCCGCAGCCGGACTCGTCAAAACGCCACTTCGGCATATAGACGGTGGCGTATCCCCGTTTCGCCAGGAACTCCTTAAGATAGAGTTTCGTGCGAGCACACGCATCTGCCGCCTCGAGAGCCGGTCGATGGCTCAGGGCCAACTCGATCATGCCGTAGCCGAGCTCGGTGTGGATAGCATCGATCTCGATATCAATGTCAGCCATGCGGTCCATGAATTCGGCGGCAAGCGGCCTTAGGTCGTCCATCCTCGCCAGGCTGTATGCGTTGTGAACCCGACCGAGCGACTGCTGATCGTAATGCTTGCCCGCTGCAATCGCCGCGTCGTCGGCACGGACCACGAAGAGCTCGATCTCCACAGCAACGCGCGCCTGGAAACCGAGTTTGTCGGCCCGCGCGACGGCGCTGCGCAAAGCCGTCCGCGGCGACAAGCCAAAATAGCCGTCGCGCGCTTGTCCAAACATGTCGCAGATTACCGACGCCACACCGCTTTCGCGATCGAGAACGACAGCCGTTGCGGGATCAGCGATGGCGAATGTGTCCGGAAAGCCGTTGGCAAAGGAACTGTGTTCGCTTTCGTAGACATCATCGCGAACTGACAGGCCATAAAGAATCGTGCAGAAGGCAGCACCGCTCGGTGACAGGGCTTTCTTGATTGTGGTCAACTTGCCCCGCAGGGTCCCGTTAATGTCGGGTGTTTCGATCTGGACGTAACGGATGCCGTCCGCAGCCAGCGACTTCTCCAACTCTTCGAGATCCTTGCCTCGTGCGTCCGTCGTCATCGACCCGCCTCTGCTCGTTCACTACTACGATACCGATAGCGCACGTCAGTCACCTCGCCTGCCGCGGCAGGGATCACTCCATCATCATCGAGAGATACCGGAGTTGACGGCCTCGTGCCCGCAGGCTTGGCTTGAGCCCCATTGCGACTTTCAAGCCGGTTATCCACGGCTGGCCGATACCCTTTGAAACCGGACAGCAATTTCGTGCTACCATCCAGTCTCAATCCAATGGATCAAATTATAGTCCATTGAACTTGTCAAGTTCTTAGGCCTTTACGGTCGACGACAGCGGGATCGCGACCAAACGGGCGGTTCGAGGGCATCCGCGATGAGCGAAAAACAGAAAGCTGACCCGATTGGTAAAGTGCACCTCACCGCTGCCTATGAACTCGTCGTCGATCAGATCCGCCGTGTCATCTATCTTGGCCGTTATCTCCCGGGCGACAGACTGCCACCCGAACGTGAGCTCGCCCAGCAACTAGGTGTCTCACGAACAACGGTTCGCGAAGCCGTTCGGTTGCTTGAAGGCGAAAAGCTCATCACCGTCAAACGTGGTGCCACCGGGGGCATCATCGTCCTCGGCGCTGATGACGGTGCGGATAAGGAACTGCGATCAATCTCGGCCGCCCACTTGCGTGAGCTCGAAGAGATCTTCGAGTTTCGCGTCGCGGTCGAGTGTTGCGCTGTCCGGCTCGCCGCCGAGCGGCGAACCAAAAAGCACATCGCGACGCTTCGACGGGCGGCGGACCAGATGGAGCGGATAGCTGCCGCCAGCGGCCGGGATGGTGGGTCAATTGCGGAGTACAATGCGGCCGACACGCAGTTTCACATCACCATCGCTGAAGCTGCGGGAAATCGCTATCTCAGGCAAGATGTCGAAGAGATCAGAGCTGCGATGTTTCGTCCTGTCGGTTCAATTTTTGAAGGGCTGACGGAACGTGTGGACGTGCATCACCACCAGATTCTTGCGGCCATCGTCAATCGCGATCCCGACGCAGCCGAAGCGCATATGCGCGAGCACATTCAAGTCGGATTCGGCGGCTTGAAGACCCTCGTGACCGGACGCGGGAAGCGCAAACCCCGCCGTTCGACCTGATCTCAGATCTCCTCCATCGCGCAGGGGCCGTCGACCAGACGGGCGGTCTCGTTGACAATCATTTCAATGGTCTATTTAGTGGTCATTTGAACGCCGAGAGGCGGAAACATCAGACAATCCGAACGAAGAATGACCAAACCCGAATTGCACCCGACGCTTGTCGAGATACTGTCATTACCAGGTAATCCCGACGCGGTCCCTGTCGAAAAACAAACCCCGCAGATGGCACGTGCCGAGTTCGACAGTGATATCGCCGCGGTCGACGGGCCAGCCCCTGACATGGCCGACATCAAAGACATCATCATTCCAGGTCCTGCCAGTGAATTGCCGGCGCGAATCTACACGGCGAACGGCGATGCCGGCACGGCCGTATTTGTCTACCTCCATGGCGGCGGTAACATTCGCGGCAACATTGGAACTCACGACTCGACTTGCCGCGTCCTCGCCGATGCCGGTAAGTGCGCGGTGGTTTCTATCGACTATCGGCTCGCGCCGGAGCATCCGTTTCCAGCGGCCTTTGATGACGCGGTGGCAGCGACCCGATGGCTTGCCGAAAACACGCATAACTTCGGTTGGAACGGTCGCCGGTTTATCGTCGCCGGTGACAGTGCCGGGGGGAACCTTGCTGCCGCGGTCGCGCACCAGGCACGTGACGATGGTGCGCCGAAGATCGACGCGCAGTTGCTGATCTATCCGGTAATCGATCATGTCGGCGAGACCGAATCGAAGAGACTGTTCTCCAAGGGTTTCATGCTGGATTCGATGCCGTTCTATACCGCCAGCTACATTCCCGACGAAGCCGACCGCCGCGATCCAAGGGCCTCGCCGATCTACGCCGAGGATCATGGGCGGCTGCCGCCGGCCGTCATTCTGACGGCCGGTTTCGATCCGCTGCGTGACGAAGCCAACGCCTACGCTGATGCCCTGGCCAACGCCGGTGTCAAGGTCGAACGCATCGTGTATCCCGACATGATCCACGGCTTCACGCTGTTGCGGGGGCTGCTTCCGGAAGCGGACCAGGCGCTGTCTCGCTGCGCGAGGGCGGCGATCGATTTAGCGACTGGAGCCGGTCGCGTTTAGTCAGGGCCGCCGAGCGGCTCTGACTAAGCGCGCAAATCCACCCCACATCAGATAGTTAGAGCAGATCGCCACAGCAATAGCCGGCTCAGGTCGGGTCGCCAAATGGTGGGCACAGATAGGCTTCCGTCAACCCGCCGTCGATTGGCCAGTTCTGAGCCGTGACATAGGACGCGAGGTCAGAGAGCAGATAGGCCACCGCCGCACCGACTTCCTGCGGCGTTGCATAGCGGCCCATCGGAATATGCTGCAGCACCTGCGAGCGTCTATCGTCACTGCCGGTCGCTCCGACCTGTGCGCTCATGGCGGTTTGCGTGATTCCCGGCGACACCGAATTCACGCGGACGCCTCGCCGGGCGTATGCCACACCAAGTTCGCGGGTCATCGCAATGACTCCGCCCTTCGATGCCGTGTAAGCGATCTGGCTTGGATAGGACCCTACCAATCCGACGACGGACGCGTTGTTGACGATGGCGCCGCCACCGCTTTCCATGATCGCCGGCAGACCGGCACGGCAGCACCGAAATACGCCGGACAAGTTCACCGCGAGCGTCTTCTCCCACGCCTGATCGTCGGTTTCGGTCACATCGCCGTCTTGCGGATGGATGATACCGGCATTGTTGAACATGCCGTCGAGACCGCCGAAGCGCGCAACCGCCACGTCCACCATCGCCGCGACGGACCTACCATCGCAGACGTCGACGCGAATGGCGATTGCGGAATCGGGGCCCAACCTGTCCGCCGCCTTGCGCGCGCCGGCCTCATCGAGATCGGCAATCGCGACCCGCGCGCCGGCGCCGACAAGCAACCGTGACGTGGCGAAGCCGATACCATTGGCGCCACCCGTAACGACTATCCGCTTGCCGGCAAGGTCGATGCCATAAGGTTCGGCTGATTGGGGAGTCCTCACGCTCACGCCAGCACCGGGAAACGGCAGTCCAGCGACAACATCAGAACGACAATCACTTTCGCGCGCGCAGGCGCTGACGGAACGCTGCCCAGTGATCTTCGAATTCGTCCGTTCCCAACAGTCCGTCAGGTCGTAGCGCCAGGAAAATGACAATGATTGCGCCAAGGAAAAATCCCGTGAGACCGAACATCGTTGGCAACTGAACACCGAGAATCTCAGGCCCGTTCTCCAGCGTGCGCACGAACTCGAAGCCAACGGCTACGATGAACGTTCCGGTGATGGCACCCGATACGCTGCGCATCCCACCCAGTATCAGCATAGCAATCGTCAGAAAGGTCTGCGTGAAATAGAAACTATTGGGTGCGATGGTGCCCATAAAAAGGGCGAAGAGAACACCACCCATGCCAACGATCGTCGCGCTCAAGACCCACGCCTTCAGCCTCACGCGTTGGATGTTCACGCCCATTGACCGGGCTGCCAGCAGATTGTCTCCACTGGCGCGCAGCTGCAAACCATCGCTGGAATCCCGGAACCAGCGGGCTACGAAGATCGCCAGAACCGCGGCACCAACCGCCCACGGCAGGCCGAGCGCGACCGGAATTCCGAAGAAGGCACGCGGTCCCCGCGTAATGTCGATCCAGTTTACGAACACCACGTGAACGATCACGAGAAGCGCCAGGGTACCGATGGTGGCGGCGACACCGGATAGACGGCAAAGGGCGAGGCCGGAGAGCCAGCCGATTACTGCCGTCAATGCCAGGGCGATGACCGACGCGGTGACGAAATCGAGCTGTATGGTGGCCAGTCCAAAAGGCGCATTCGGAATGAGGGTCGCTTTGAGAGCGGTCGGCGTGTACAGAACCGCGACCGCATAGGCGGCGATGCCGGCAAAGGACATGTGGCCGAGGTTGGCCACATTCGAATTCCCCATGAAGACCTGCAGACCTGCAACGATCACCAGGTTGACGAAGAACATATAGGCGACGCGCACGTGATACCCCTCACCGAACAACACCACCGCGACGCAGCATAAGATGAGAAAGATCGCCGGAATAACCGTCCTTCGTGCCGAAAGCAGGAGATAGCTCATTCGTCCTTGTCTCCAAGCTCGACCTTCTTGCCCACGAGGCCCTCGGGTTTCATCACAAGGATCAAACCGACCATCAGGAACACGAAAGCATCTCTAAATCCGGCGACTTGGGATGGCAGGACGACTTGCAGGAAGACCTCGGCGCAGCCGAGCACGAGACCGCCGACAAGAGCACCCGCCAGACTGCCGAACCCGCCCAGCACGCAAGCGACGAACGCTTTCAGAACCGGAATGAACCCCATGAATGGGTCGACCGCGCCACGCCGGCTTATGATGAAGACCGCAGCAATGCCGGCCAGAAGGCCGGAAACCGCAAATGCGGTCATAATCACACGGTTGGCGCGGACACCCATCATCCTGACCGTCACGAAGTCCTTGGCGGCGGCGCGCATGGCGAGCCCGATTTGAGTCTTGCGCAACAACAGCAACAAGCCGGTTATCGCGACGACGGTGACGATCGTCTCGAGCACCTGCACGACGGGGACGTCCAGGTCACCGATCGACATGGTGCCACCCATCCAGTCCGGAGTCGGCACCGGCTTGGGGCGGGTCGCGACAAAAATCACCAGAATGTTCTGCACCAGGATGCTAACACCAAATGCGGTAAGAAGACCGGTGGTCGGCGGCGCATTGCGCACCGGCCGGAACGCAACGCGTTCGAAACAAACCGCCGACAACATGGCGACAAAGATACAGATCGGGATCAGCGCGTAGACCGGCGGCGCTGCGAACAACACCGAGAGATACATGGCATAGCCGCCAAGCGCGATGAGCTCGCCATGTGCGAAGTTGACCAGCCTTATGACACTGAAGACGATGGCGAGGCCAAGCGCCAGAAGCGCGTACTCGCCACCGACGCTTAGCGCATTCAGCGACTGCTGAAGAAAGTAATCCATCTGTCTATAGTCAATCCGTAAGCGCCGTGGTGGCGATGCCGTCGCCCAGATAATGGGCAATCAAGTCGTCGGAATTGGCAACCTCGGCCGCGGTACCGGAGTACACACATTCGCCGCTGTTCAGAACATAGGCCCTGTCGGCGAACGACAGGGCTTCCGCCGCGTTCTGTTCGACAACCAGCATGGTCAACCCCTCATCACGCAGTTTGGCCATCAGTTCGAAGATCTGGTCGACGATTTTCGGCGCCAGCCCAAGCGACGGTTCGTCGAGCACGAGCAGACGCGGTTTGCTCATGAGAGATCGGGCGATCGCCAGCATCTGTTGCTCGCCACCCGAAAGCGTCTTGGCTTCGGATCGCGCCCGCGCCTTCAAAATTGGAAACATCGAGAAATTGCGCTCAATGTCGTCCGCCACACCTTGACGGTCGGCCCTGATCGCTGCCCCAAGCTGCAGGTTTTCCGTCACTGTCAGATCAGCAAAGACGCGCCTGCCCTCGGGTGTGACGCTGATACCCCGCCTGACGATGTCTTCAACCGCTAAGTTGCTGATGTTCGCACCATCGAAGTGCACATCCCCCGTCGCCAGCGGCACAATTCCGGCAATTGCCGAAACCAGGGACGTTTTGCCGGCGCCATTGGGTCCGAGGAGGGCGACGATTTCGCCCTCCCCGACAACCAAATCGACATTTCTCAACGCTGCGATCGCGCCATAGCGCACGCTGGCCGATCGAACATCAAGCAATGCGGTCATGGACTAGGAACAAAACCCGGAAGAACCTGTTTTGCCGGAGTGAACGCACCATCAACGATTTCGATCATCGTCATGTTCTTCAGGGGGATGCCGCCCTGTCCGCTATAGGTGATCGAGTCGGTTGTCACGCCTTGGAGGTTCTCGATCTCCTTCATCGCCGCATTGATCGCAGCGGGGTCGACCGATCCCGCTGCTTCGATCGCCGCCTTAACGACCACCATCGCTTCGCCGCCCAGGCCAAAGAAGATGTTCTGCACCGTATAGCCGCGCGCTTCGCAATCGTCATAGAAGCTCTTAAGCGCGCTGCCTTCGGCGGGGAAGCCGTGCGTGGTGAACCGGATCAACGAGGCCGCGTCGCCCGCGATCTCAAGAACGCCCGGATCGTCATGTCCGTCCGTTCCGTAAACTGGAATGTCCAGCCCCGCCGCCGCGAGCTGGCGCGGGAAAACGCCGGCTTCCGGGACAATCATTCCGCCGAAAATAATGTCCGGCTGCTCATCCATCGCTTTGATCTCGGTAATCTGCGGCGTGTAGTCGGCCAACCCAGAATTGTAGTTGATCCGGCCGAGGACCTTACCGCCGAGTCTCTCGAATGCCTGGGCAAAGTACTCCGGCGTCAGGAGCGAATAGCTGCCGACATCGTGCGAGATCAACAAGACCACACTCCTGGCGCCGTTTTCGTAGGCGAACTCGGCGGCGGCCGCGGCCGAGGCGTTATCGCCGTAGGGCACCAAATAGCCATTGTCGGGCGCTGCTACCGGAAAAGCCGGCTGCGTACCGCCGACCGAAAGCGTCGCAACGTTGCGTGGCTGAGCTAGCATGGCCATGGGGATAATCGTGTCGTCGGTCGGCGGTCCCAGCAAAACAACCGCATCCAGGTCCAGCAGCTCCTGGGCAACGGTGCCGGAGAGCGAGCTGTCGCTCTTCATGTCGCGAATGACGAGTTCGATCTTATGGCCAAGGATGCCGCCTTCCTCGTTCATGCGCTCGACCTGACAGCGAACGCCATCCGGACTGTCATAGGGGGCGAGCTCCCCGGTAACCGCAGCGCCGTAGCCGATGACAATCGTATCGTCCGCGTGGACTCCCATATCGATCGCGGCCAGCGAGGCAACGCCAAACGAGACCGCCAGGGCCGTCGCCTTAATTCCATTACCAATACCGAGATAAGTCCCCATTTTCCTTCCCTTTCTTCATTTGTTGGAGGTGACAAGAACCGTGAAGCCGAACCGCGCTCCAGTTCATTTTCGCCCGCGCTCTATGCCATCGGCGAACCGTCGCGATGCCTGTTGCCCAGATAGACCTCGCGCACAGTCGGGTTTTCGCGCACTGAGCCGGGATCGCCATGTGCGATGATCTCGCCCATGTGCATGACGTAGATTCGGTCGCAAACATTCATTATGAAGCGGAGGTCGTGATCGATGACGATGATGCCGAAGCCGAATCGTCGGCTGATCTCGCGAATCGTCTGCAACAACGCTTCCGACTCCTGCTCGTTCATGCCCGCCGCCGGTTCGTCCAGCAACAAGACCCTGGGGCCAAGCGCCAAGGCCCGGGCTATCTCGACACGGCGCTGCGTGCCGTAGGGCAGAGTCTCCGATTTCAGGTCACTGGCGGCCGTCAACTCCAAAAGCTCAATCAGTTCGTCCTCGGTGGCACACTTTCGCTTGGACGAACGTTGGCGCAGGCCGGTCGCGTGAGCGACCTGGATGTTCTGACGAACAGTCAGTTTCGAGAAGACGCGGATGTTCTGGAATGTGCGCGCAATGCCCATGCGAGCACAATGCTCAGGCGCCAGGGCTTCGATCTGCGTGCCATCAAGGCAGATCTCCCCCTCATCCGCTCGAACAACGCCGGAGATGACGTTCATCAACGTCGTCTTGCCAGCGCCGTTCGGCCCAATCAATCCGACGATTTCATTGTCCGCACACGAAACGGTCGCACCGTTGACCGCATAGACACCGTCGAAGTGTTTGCTGATGTTTCGCGCGACAAATTTCGCGTCGGAAGAGACCAACGAATCTTCTCGTGCTACACTGTTCATCATCTGACTTTTTCTCGAACACTCCTTAGAGACGCCGCCAACCTCAAAGCATCATAGGTCTTTTTTTTAGACCTTTTTGCAAATTGAGTCAAAACCTGCGGTCAGGCGGTGGGCGCACCCGTGCCGAATCCGACGCCTAAGACAGCTCTTTTCTTTTTGGACTACTCTTCATACCATTAAAGTCCAAGCTCTTGCATTCAGACTAGATGCTCGCCGTAACTGGCCTCGTCGCCAGTCAAGTCTCAGGCCTCTACAGATTGGAACATCGTGAGCAGCGACGACAAGGACCCGCTATTCCTCCACCCCGGCATGGGTCACAGAATCCGAAAGGGAACCTGGCGCGATCACCAGAGATCAACTTACGATCTGTGTCTACAAGCGATCGATGCCGGCAACTGGAAAGCGGCAGCGGAGCTTGCGCGTTACACAGTTCAAGAAGCGCTGGAAGGTTATGAACTCTACGGCAAGTGGGCTCCTGAGATCCGCGCGTATCTTGAACAACAGGGCGTCTGCGACAGCGTCGTCGAACAAGACGTCGCCGCGCTGGAAACTCGCCTTGCCGCGGCGGATTGCGATGAAGGTTGGCGGCGATATCGTGGCCATATCGACGACACGGTGACGAGCTGCCGGCGTGAAGACGCTGATCGTGCAAAGCGCAGCCTTGAAAAGGGGCGTGTGACCTGGCTCAAGACTCACGACGATATGTGCGATCGGGTTCAGGGCATGCTGGCAATCGCCGCTGAACGCCTCGGCGAGCACACAATTGGCCCGCTATGGGATCTTCTGATGGCCCCGATGATTGCCTCCTACGATCGCTATCACACGAACAAACAACCATGGTCGGTTTCCGCCGACACCCTGCTACAGACCACTGCCGAGGCGCTTCGAGGACACCTTTCGGGGCACTTAAGACGCGGTGACATCGAGTATGTCGAAGAAGATGGCCGGCGTGGTTTTCGATTCACGCCGTGCGGGTCTGGAGGGCGCAACTTCGCAGGCGCTTCAGCAGACGCTTTTCCTCTGACCAGCGACGCCCATCCCTGGGCATGGAACACCAAGGGTGTCTGCCTCTATTGCGCCCATTGCTGTGTCCTGAGCGAACGCAATCCCATCGAACGATTGGGCCATCCCGCTCGCGTCGTCGAACCACCCTACCGCAACGATGAAGGATCGCGGGATTATTGCACTTGGTGGATCTACGACGATCCGTCTGCGATACCCGATGAGATTTACCGGCGAACCGGCAACCAGAAACCGTTGGCGCAGGACGATGACGGCTGACCGTCGGCAGCAGGGCTGGCCATGAGCGATACGACCTTTGACTTCACCAGCCGGCGGGCTTTCGTCACCGGCGCTGGCGGCGGCATCGGCCATCAGATCGCCTGCGAGCTGGCGGATGCCGGATGCACGGTTACCGGTTTCGACATTCAAGCCAAGCCCGAACCCTTCCCGCCGGCTCAAGGCGAGGTTCGTTATGTGCACGGCGATGTTTGCGATGCCGGGGCGGTCGCCCATGCCGTTGCTGAGGCCGCACGGGATGGACTGGACTTCGTGGTGAACGGCGCCGGCGTCGCCTTCATGACCCGCGACGGCTCCGTTGTCGATGTCGACATGGACGTTTGGGAGCGCACCCTGCAGGTTAACTTGCAGGGACCGGTCAACGTCGTGCGAAGCGCCGTCCCGCACATGCTCCGCGCGGCTAAAGGCGGTGCATTTGTGCACATCGCCAGCGTCGCCGGCGCCCGAAGCATGGACAACGTCCTCAATGCCGGACCGCTTGATGCCTACCAAGTGTCCAAGGCGGCGCTGATCTCGCTCTCCAACGGCCTCGCCTTGACCTATGGCCGCGACGGCATCCGCTCCAACACCATATGCCCCGGCGCAATCAGAACGCCGATGACTGACGCCATCTACGAGGATCCGGACAGGATCTCAGCCATGGAAAACCGCACGCCACTGCCTCGGCTTGGGAGGCCGCAGGATATCGCTGCCGCCTGTCTGTTCCTGCTCTCAAACAACGCGTCATTCATCACCGGCATCGACATGATGGTGGACGGTGGTCTGACGGCCAAGCTCTGCTAACGGCGATCCATGTCATACCTGATCAGCCCCAGCGCAACAAGGAACTCACACGCAGCCGATCTTGAGCGACTGTGGAGGCAAACTACAAGCCTGTGACCGTCAGGTTGTAGGTGTCACCATTGGAAATAGATACGGTCATAAACTGTGTCGGAGACTAACATCTCTACTTTGCTCAGCACTGAGGTTCTAACTCTGCGCCTACAGCCAGTGACCTCATAATCTGCATTATGGAAAGGTGTCGCAGGTTCAGCGAATGCAACGGATCCGTAGGGGATGCGGCGCCGATATCCAGTCCAGGTTGACCGCACAGAAAGCTACCCAGAAACCCAATAGCAAGCATGCGACAGCCATCGCCATCTGACCCGCATCTGTCCAGCACCTCTGCCGTAACATGGGTTTTGGGAGGGCACAGACTGCGTAATCGAACCAACATCCGCGGCCAATACGATCGAGATCGCTAACTAATCCATGCCCTTCAGAGCGTTATGACGAAGTCGGTGGCGTTGGGTGCAAGCGCCGCGCAAAGCTGCGGAAAGCAGCCAGCCTGAACACCGGCGACCATGCCTTTCGCCTTCACCTCTCCTTGCCACACTGCTCGAAGGTGCCTTCGGCAAGGTTGCGGCGTACGGCACACTGATCGCAGATCATGAGCAGGTTGTTCTGGTCTTTCGCGAGCTCAGCCAACCGCTCGCGGAGGGGATCGCACTCACGCAAACACTACCGACGGTCGTCAAAAAACATGCCGACGACGGTCGCTCCATGCGAACCATCCTCGAGTTGCGGGGGGATCATGGTGGCAGGCTTGAACGTCGCCGCCATATCGGTGGCGAAGACATGTGCGACTTTCATCTCTTAGGCTCCGTCATGTCGCGTTTTATGGTTTGGGTATGAAAGCGCACAATTCGCGGCTCATCCTCGAGAAGCCTCCAAATCACTCAAAGCTGCGTCGGGTTCGGCGCGTCTCCGTAGACGTCCTTCGGATCGAAGGTTTTCTGTGACTCCGTGAACGCGAGTCGAGCAGGTCCTCCTGATGTGCCGCTGAGCTCAATCGATCGATAGAAGCAGGAACGGTAGCCGACGTGACAACTGGCGCCCGAACCGGCGACCCGGACCCGCAGCCAGACGGCGTCCTGATCGTCGTCGATGCGCATCTCGACAACCTGCTGCGTCAGACCACTGGTCGATCCCTTGCGCCAGAGGCATTGGCGGCTTCGACTCCAGTAGTGCGCCTCGCCGGTCGCGATCGTTCGCTGTAGAGCCTCGCCGTTCATGTAGCCCAGCATCAGCACGTCGCCCGTGTTGGCATCGGTCGTGATGCAGGGGACCAGTCCGTCGGCGTCGAACTTAGGTGCCAGGGCGAGGCCTTCCTCGACTTGCTCAACGGACGTGCGTGACGCGAAGGGTGCCGAAGCCGTTGGATGGGTGCGGTCAGCTTGCATGGCTATCACTCCTGGGCCTCATCCATCCCAATGCCCTTCCTGCGACCACCCGAGCGACCAGGGAAAAAATTGGCACTTCTTAATCAACAAATGCAACGTTATAACATTACAAATGCAAACGGAAGGACGGATGAGGCCATGACCCAGGTGTCAAGCGAGCCCCGGCCCTGCGCTGATCCCAACTGCCGCGGACAGCATGCTCCGGCAGAACGCGTTGCGTTGGCAATGTCCCTTTGCAGCGCGCGCGGAGCGAGACTTACAGAGCTGCGGCGCCAGATACTGGAACTGCTCTGGGAGAGCGGTCGCCCAACGGGCGCCTACGATTTGATTGAAGCGCTGAAGCAAGCGGATGCTCGTCCGGTCGGGCCGCCCACCGTCTACCGGGCGCTTGAGTTCCTGATG
>JANQLP010000009.1 GCA_028280515.1 Hyphomicrobiales bacterium | reverse complement strand
TGGCAAGACGCGCGGTCGGAGATGGACCGAAATGCCATCTCCGACCGCGACTGCAACGGATCAGATTCCGATTTTGATCTCGTCAAACATGTTGACCATCTTCTCCAGCACCACAGGGTTGTAGGGTTGGAACAGTATGCCGTCGTTCAGCATAGCAATCGGATCGGTCGGAAAACCGAGCGCTGCGACCAGTTCTGGGTCGGCAATCTCGAATGCGCGGCGATTGGAGTGCCCGTAACCCCAATCCTCGATCAGGAACTTGCCCGCCTCAGGATCCAGCCATGCGTCTAGATACTCGTGAACAAGATCGTCATCGCCGGTACCGACGTTCGTAATCGACAGCCCACACAACCAATTCAAGATACCTTCTTTCGGAACAGCAAAAGCAACTGGAACGCCTTGTTCCTTAAGGTTCTTAACGGAAGAATTCCAGGAGTAGGCTGCGATGATCTCGCCTGTCGCCATAGCGTTCTCGATTTCGGCGTTGTCGTTCCAATAAAAACGCACCAGCCGCGCCTGCTTCTCGACCAAAGGCCGGACTTCGGCCAACATCTCGTCAGTCATGTCGAAGGATTCTTCGCCATAGCCTTGGCACAATCCGGCAATGAGAATGGAACTCTCGCTATCGTAGCTCGATAGGCGGCCCTCATAGCGCTCGTCAAAGAGCATGCACCATGACTCCTCACCTTCGTAGAGATCGGTGCGGTACACAATTGAGCTGTTGCCCCAGTCGCAAGGCAACATCATGACGTCGCCTTCAGCATTGCGGATTGCTTTATGGTTGCGCAAACCATCAAACACGTCTGGCCAATTTGACAACTTATCGGTGTTGATCGGGCGTAACACGCCTGCATCACCCAAACGGCTCCAACTGTCGGCACAGGGATGGGTTATATCGGCCGGATATCCGTTGCGAATTTTGGTCGCCATCTCCTGTTCTGAGGCGAAGAAGCCAAAATCCGGTTCACCATGGGCGGCAGCATAGGATGGATAAAACAGAGGGTCTTCATAACCGGCCCATTCGAAGACCAAAGGCTGTTCTGCCGCGCGCAGGCCAGTCGGCGTCATGACGGAGGCCATCACACCAACCGAACCAAGGACGCTCAAAGCCTGGCGGCGGTTGAGCTTGCCTGTGAAGAGTTTGTCCTGAAACTCATTGATTCCCATCTTCTTCATCGCGTTCTCCCAGGATGTGATGGTTTGCGCCCGTCAGGAATGATTGGTCAGTTGGCAGGCGCTCTACGATGTATCCTTGCAGGAAACCGCGGGCGTGAAAAGTCACTTGCGCGCCGTGGGACTCGCCCGCTCAAGCCCGGCGTTGCGCTCAGGCTGATCTACAATACCGGGGGTTCAGAAAGGCCGATCAGGCAGGATACCGTTGCGCACCTAAACGCGGTAACAGCGGAACTCGGCGGTGTGGATGCGCTGGCCGAAATCGCGCGCGACCAGCTCGGCCAGTTGATCCGAACGGGCGCAGCGGTCGATCGCCTCCAGACGCACGTCATTGAGCGAACGCTCATAGGAATCGTAGTTGATAATGAAGGTGTTGCCGGGCGCCACCTCGGCCTCCGCAAGCACCGTGTCATAGTGCTCGGCGTCGTTGTCGGGGATGTAGTAGATGTCGCTGTAACGGGCCAGATAGCTGCCGTTGCGCACCAGCGAGGTGGTGATAATGACCTCCGTGTCGCTGAGCGAGGTGACCGAGCCCGCGCCCAGCTCCGCCGCCGTCGCGGCGACCGCGACACCGCCGACCACCGCGGCCGTCGACACATCGGCAATGATGATCTCGCGCACGGCCAGGATGCCCGCCCCCAGCGCCGCGAATGTCCCGACCGGCGGTCTGACCCAGCGGCCCGACGCATGCTTTACGACCTGGGTCTTGTAGGCGACCGTCGTCGTTTCCGAGGTCGCGATGCCATACACCCGGTAACCCCGGTCGACCAGTTCGGTCACCAGCATGTCGTGGAAGGCCTCGTCAAAGGCGGTCCCGCCGCCTTCGCCCTCGACATAGACCAGAGGCGGCAGCTCGCGTTCGCTCATGCGCAGATCAACCTGGGACGCGAGGTCACGGGCCAGAACCTGCCAGTGATAGGCGGCCTGCATCTTCTGCTGGTAGGTCAGATCATAGGTCGCCGGCATCGGCACCTGTGACTGGCACCCCGATGCGACCAACGCGAACAAGGCGGTGGCGACACTGATCAGGCGCATGAGCCTTTCCCCCAAAACCCGTCTCTTCCGCACCTATCGCGTTAGAAACGGGGCCTAAACATCTGAAATCTCGAAGCAACGGTACGATGCATCACTTCAAAATTCAAGCCTAAGCACTTGAATCAAAACATTAGTGATGTCAGGAGAAAGGCGGATCGCACGACAACGGCCATTCCAAAGGGGGCGCTAGGAGGAGGTCCGCCGTCGCGCGATCCTAATGCCGGTCCGTTTGTGCGGATCCGGCGCCCGAGCGGTGCGAGCCCCGCCCGGATCGTAAGGGGAGTCGAGACCGGGAGAATGGCCGCGCAAGGCGGCCACGGGGAACCACCCGGTTCGTCCCTCATCTTCTCAGATGGTGTTTAAATGAGGCGTTTCTAAGGCCGAATGATCAATTTTTGGCGGCCTTCGGGAAAGGCGGTGACGCCCTTGGCGGAGCCCGCCTTCCGACCGGTCAGTGGAGCAGGTTTTCACTGCCCAGATGACGCCATTGACCATCGATCATGGGGCCGGCCTGGTCGATTCGCACCGAATGCAGGCGGCCATCCAGTTTGAGCCCCCAGAAGTCGATGAACCGCCGGACCACCGGAAACTTGGGCGGCAGGTCCAGGCACTGCCAGATGAAGGTCTGCAGCAGGCCGGGATGATCCGGCATGAAATAGGTCACGTCGACCGTGGTCAGGCGATAGTCGTTGAGTTGTCGTTCGAATGTTTTCATTGGTTTCTCATACGCTCTTACAGACAACACCCTTCAATCGTGCGCACTGATTCGGTGTTGATCAACACCTTTTGCCAATTGTTCCCCTGATTATCCTAGATTAGCACTCTAACGTCCGTGCTGCTAACATCCACAAGTCAGCGAATACTATACGAAGACAAGTATCCCCCGACTTCTGATACAACTATAGTGATAAGTCGGACGAACTATTCGGCTGCGTGGAGTCCGGATTCTCGACCATCGACACGCTGACTTGTGCCAATCCGTGCGTTTTCTTAAGAAATCCGCCTCACAAATCCTTGACTTCGGTCGGCCAGAGGCCCATCTGTCTGGCACTCGCGAGGCAGGAGTGCTAGCAGCTTCGCGTAAACCTGATTTTGACGTGACAACCTAGGGAGTTGCTCTATGGGCTTCAGGCCTCTGCACGATCGCGTGCTCGTACGCCGTCTCGACAGTGAAGAAAAGACCGCTGGCGGCATCATCATCCCCGACACAGCCAAGGAAAAGCCGATGGAAGGCGAGATCGTCTCCGTTGGCTCCGGCGCGCGTGACGAGAACGGCAAGGTTCAGCCGCTCGACGTCAAAGCCGGCGACCGGGTGCTTTTCGGCAAGTGGTCGGGCACCGAAGTCAAGCTTGATGGTGAAGATCTCCTGATC
>JANQLP010000224.1 GCA_028280515.1 Hyphomicrobiales bacterium | reverse complement strand
TGCCATGAAGCGGCTTGCTTTCACGTTCGGATTGTTCGTGCTGGTCTGGTACAGCGTCGTGGCGGAGTTGGGGCTTCACCCGGACACGGCGTTTTTCGTGACGCTTGCCCTGTTCGCGGGCTTCTGGTTCGCGCGCGGCATCGCCGGGCAGATTATCGGCATGATCGGTCCCTTCACCTTCGGCATCCTGCTTCAGGCGGTGATCTGGATCGCGTTGCTGTGGTGGCTGGCGCCCGGCGTCTTCCACGCCATGCCTTTCGTGTTCGATGTGCTGATCGTGCTCGGCCTTGCGCTGATCGGCGCGCGCTGCCGCCAGCTATATGAGGAGCATCGGGCGAAGCACGGTCCGGTCGAGCTTTCCGAGAATTCCGGCCTCGTGCTGATCGTGGCGTTCAGTGTGGTTGGGGCCTGCATCCTTGCCATGCACGCCTGGGGATCGCTCTGGCCTCTGATCGGTTACGCCCTGCTACCAGCCCTTCCGTTTTCATTCGGCTGGCGCACGGGCCCGCTTGCGTCGGCGGACCGGCCGGATGCGCGGTTTGGCGATGCGGACGACTTCCGCGACGCCGGCCTCAGCGATGAGCGATAGGCGGAGGCCGCGATGAACCCGGCTTTCGCCATTCCCTATGGTTACAACGCCGAGCGGCAGGGTTTCCCCTGTTACACCGACAACCGCCATCTCTGCACCTTCGGCGCGACACGGAGCGGCAAGGGCGCGACGGTGATCGTCCAGACCTTGCTGCAAGTGCCGCACAGCGTGGTGGTGATCGATCCCAAGGGCCAGAATGCCGCCGTCACCGCGCGCCATCGCCGGGCAATGGGACAGGATGTCTATGTCCTGAACCCGTTCGGACTGCATACCGAAGCGCCGTGGCACCTGCCGCGTCATCGTTATAATCCGCTCTCGACCCTCGACATCAACAGCCCGAACGTGGTGGCCGACGCGGCGGCGCTGTCCCAGGCCCTGATCCTGACGCAGGGGCGCGATCCTTACTTCGATGATACAGCGCGGGATCTGGTGACGGCGCTGATGCTCTATCTTGTCTCCAGGCCGGGGAACCCGGCAACGCTTCCCCGGATGCGCAAGATGGTCACCGATATCGGGGCGCGCGGATCAAAGGCGGCGGCGCTGCTCACGGCAATCGGCGAGAGCCCTTTTCCCTTTATCAGCCAGCCGATAGGCCGGTTCAAGGATGCCGAGGCCCGCGATATCTCCAGCGCCATCAACACAGCGATCACCCAAACGGCTTTCCTTGATGACCTGTGCCTCGCCGACCCAACACGCGGCGGCACCCTAACCGGCAGCGATTTCGAATTCGCACAGCTAAAGCGCAAGCCGGCCACGGTCTACCTGATCCTGCCGGGGCGTTACATGGACGCCTATGCGCGCTTCCTTCGCCTGATGATTACCTCCGCCATCGACCGGCTGACCATCGAGCCCGGCGGTCACCCGGTGCTGGTTATTCTCGATGAGTTCGCCCGGCTCGAACAGCTTCCCGCCGTTTCCAACGCCTTCGGATTTGCTGCGGGCTATAACCTCCAGCTCTGGCCGTTTCTGCAAGACCTGCCGCAACTCCAGAAACTCTATGGCAGGGAATGGATGAGCGTGCTGGCCAATAGCGGCATGGTGCAGTTCTTCACGCCATCAGATGTTGAGACGGCCGAGTATTTGCAGCGACGCGGTGGGCTCACCACCGGCGAGAGCCGGAGCCGCACCTATACGGGCGGCATGCTCAAGGGCGAACGCAGCGACACCCGCAGCGAGGCACGTGTTCCCCTGCTGCCCTTCGAACGCATGATGAGCATGCCGGGCGATGAATCCGTCGTGTTCTTCTCTGGCAAGCACGATCCGCTGATTGCCGGACGCGCCCCTTACTGGCAAATCCCGCGCCTTGCCGGGACGTTCGATCCAGACCCGTACCATATGGCGGCCAGGAATGGTGGCGAAGGCAAAGCGGGCTTGAGGTAATGGACAAGGCTATTCGGCAACCGCTTCCATGATCTCTTTCGGCCTGCGCTTGATGGCCAAAAGGTAAGCGGCGGCGGGTGCGTCGGGATTCCGGCGTCCTTGCTCCCAGTTTTTCAGCGTGGGCAGCGGAATCCGGTAAGCGGCGGCGAAGCGGTCCTGCGACATGCGCAGCGACTTGCGGATCGCCTTGACGTCGGGGATTTCCAGTCTTGTCGTCCGCATGCCGCGAACCTTGCGTCCGCGCGCATGAGCGGCGGCCTGCGAAAGGCTTTCGATGAGTTCTTTTCCAAACTTGCCCATCTTTGTCGACCTCCGGTGCACCTCTTCACGTCTTGAGAGCCGCAACGAGTGTCCGCACGGCTTTCTTTTCCTCAGGCGTCAAATTCTCCTGCCGGACCTTTGCGTAGACCATCAGCAGGTAGAGCGGATGATCCGCATCGTGATAAAAATAGATCACGCGCGCACCACCGCGTTTTCCCGTGCCCGCCCGTCTCCAACGCACCTTTCGGACGCCTCCGGTGTCCGGGACGATGTCCCCCGCCTCAGGATTCTGGGCGATGAAAAGGATAAACGCTTCCCGTTCGGCATCGTCCCAGACCCCGGTGGCCTGACGGACGAACAGCGGCGTTTCCGCAATGGTAAGGAGCTTACGCAACACGCGCTCCACTATACGCCAATGACGCCCCTCCAGTCCACAAAAAAAGGACGCCAATGGCGCCTTAAGACAGATGATGTGTTGAGGAACGGCGTCAATAATAAATGATTTCCTCTCAATGACTTATGCAGGTCGCCGGAGGCGAGTTGCGGCTAAAGGCACGTCCGGTCTTAATGAAGAAGCGAAGAAAGAGGCACCGGCCGCTGGGGCGACCGGTGCCAGTCGGCAGTCGCCGGCTTACCCGCTGCCTGCCGAAAACGTCGCCGCGTTGATGGAGAACTGGCGAACGATTTCGGTGCGGTCGGGGCTACGCTCGTCGCCAGTGCCGTCGCCGTCGATCCCGATGCCGCCTTCGAATGAAAGCTGCATTCCCGGAGTGATCGCCACGAACAGCGGCATGACGGCAAGCTTGTCTTCGGCCACCTCGTCCACCAGCACGATGGCGACGCCCGGCTCGCCGTTGATCGTGCAGCCCCACAGGCTGATCTTGTCGTCGTAAAGCCGCGACGTGATCATCTGGAAGGCGCGAACATGGCCGGGCGTGATGTTGGCCGTCGGATTGCGACGCCTGCTCCCCCTTTCGGGGGAGCCTGCGCCAAGCATGGCTGGGCGGGACATCATGCGGCGTCTCCATCGCGCTCGGTCTTGACCTTGCTCTTCGGGCGGCTCCAGACCAGCGTCGCGGTCTTGCCGTCCTCGGCGTCGAACAGGGCCGCGTTGAGCGCGCCCGGCAAAGCCGGATCGTCGATAGCGACGGAGAGGAAGGGCTGACCCTTTTCGCTCCTGCGATTCCACGCCGCGCCGAACTCGACACTGCCGAGCGGTGTGTCGGCGATGATGCGATAGTTCGGCTCCTTGCCGTTCGGCTTCTTGACCGGCCGAAACTGGACATCGCCGCGGTGGAAGGTCAGCGTCGTGACATTGCCGGTGTAGGTGTCCGTTTTCCTGTCGTAGCTGAAGTTGCCAATGATCATAGTTTTCTCCTTTGGTGATGAGCCGCCACGATGGCGATCTCGTTGCCCACGATCCGTGGCCGGCCATTGACGGCGAACGGCAAGAAAAAAGTTCGAAAAAAGGTCAGAAAAGAAAAGGACACGACGTGAGAACTTTATTCTTGCGTTCCCGGAGGGCGCGCGTCAGCGCGCGACGTCGGCCGGCCGCACGCTGGGCAACGATGATAAATCGCCTGGTGGCGGCCTCATCCGAAAAGGACGGGAAACCGTGG
>JANQLP010000208.1 GCA_028280515.1 Hyphomicrobiales bacterium | reverse complement strand
CACGGCATATCCGCCTATGGACCGTCCAGCACCACCCTCGGGCGCACCATCACCGCCGCCGTCGCCGGCGGCGTCGGCACCGAACTCGGCGGCGGCAAGTTCGCCAACGGCGCCATCACAGGTGCATTCGGGAACCTGTTCAACAATGAACTCGGCTTGCCGTCTCTTGGCGAACAGATCTGGCCCCATGGCGAAGCCTACAGGCCGTTAAACCAAGTACCTAACAACGCGAAACAAATACTGCGCTATAGATCCTTCTTCTATGACAACTCCACAAACACGTGGCGTGTTGGCTTCGACTTTCCAATCGCTGGTACGGAACTGAGGCCAACATACAATCGTCGCGGCGCGCCTGCTGGTTCACGCCAAGTTGGCTATACAGTCTCACCGCCAGGATCGCCTGCTGTAGTGTCCGGGCGGAACCCAAGTTCAGGAATACGGATCGGATTTTTTGACAAGAGAATTGGAGGGCCGTATTTCAAAACATACAATGCGGAGGGTCAGCAAATATCTCCTGTCACCGGAAAGGTGGTTGGAGAAAGCCTTGCGCATTATCCAATTGATTTGAGAAAAACTGTGACACAGGGATTGCATTGAATGGACGTCCCTCAGGTGAATCCAATTCTTGACGAAGAATTAATAAGGATATCAATCGAACCATATCAAATTCATTTTGAGTTTTCGAATACTGTTCTACAGATAGGGGGAAAGTTTTCAGTGAAAAGCAATTCCAGGCATATAATAATTGATCCAGAAAATAGATCTGGTGAAATTTCGATTTTGTGGAAATTAATTGGGAAGCGTGCAATAAAGGTTGATTGGAATTCTGAGATTATAATGGAATTTGAGGATAAAAATTTAGTAAAAATAATGAAAAGTGAATCATTTAGGGGCTCTATTCTTGATAAAAAAGAAATGATGGTTGAGGATTTCTAACAAAACCCTCTTTTCGTTGATCAAGATGCATTTAAATTTTAAATAATTATATAACACAAATAATAAAGCGAAAACATTCATCAAATGGCGTGCCACTTATCCCGGAACTCGACCCAACGGAATCTCAAAGACTGGCTCTTTAGGTGCGGTGCCTTGGCTTTCGAGCTCATTCTGCTGGAGCGGTGCGATGCTAAAACTGCAATGTCGTCATATTGTGCCAGGACCTGTTACAGTCCAGTGGCCTTCACTGCCAAAGCCGTGCTGCTAAGCTGATTGCTGCTAACTAACGCTTTGGCGAAGCCTGCTTTGCCTACGTCCGTACGAGTATGACGGCGATCGGACAACAGCAATATATGGCCATCTCGCCCGACACGAAGTCCGGATTTTCGCTGCTTGAAGTTCTGGTTGCGTTATCGCTGCTGGCGATCGTTCTGACGCTCCTGCTCCAGGGTTTTGCTGACGGCCTTGCGAATGTGCGTGCCGGCGACAATCAGTTGCAGGCGGCTGCCGTGGCCGAAGGTATGCTTGCCCAGGTTGGAACCGTGATCCCGCTAAACGACGGCAATGTGGCCGGCGACAACGGACACTTTCAATGGAGTCTTGCCATGACGCCCACGACAACAGCAACAGCCGCGCCAGACCGGCTTTTCGAAGTGCAAGTCGAAGTGATCTGGCAGGAGGCCGGACGGAAGCAATGGTTGGAGCTCCGCAGCCTGCGTGCCCGTCAAGCCCACTGATACCGATATCGCACATGCCGACGCCACGAAACCGTGCCACCGGCATCACGCTTCTTGAGCTGCTGGTGGTGTTGAGCCTGCTGGCGATGGTGATGACGCTGGCGGTCGGTGGTCTGCATCTTGGCGCCCGAAGCTGGGATGCCGGTACTACGGAGAGCGAGGCGGCGGAAGAGTTCCGCACAACCTATCGCTTGTTGCGCCAGCTTATCGGCAGCATGACGCCAGCGGTAATGATTGAGGGAAAAGACGTCAAGTTTATGTTTTCCGGCGAAGCAAACGAAATGCGCTTCGTCACGGCGCTGCCGGAAAGCGCCGGGATCACCGGCGAACATGTCGTCTGGCTTGAGACGATCGAACGTGAGGGCCGTAACGGATTGCGCCTTTCATGGCGACCCTTCTCCGGCATCGATGAAGACGTCGGCACGCCCAAGCCGGACGATATGCTTCAGCTGATGACAGCACCAACGGCCTTTCGCTTCAGCTACCTCGCTGCTGGCACGAGAGGACGCGGGCCACAGTGGATAGAGCGCTGGGACCGGGCGCACGACCTGCCGTTGATGGTGCGCATCGGAG
Organism: Hyphomicrobiales bacterium; assembly: GCA_028280515.1. Classification (GTDB taxonomy): domain Bacteria; phylum Pseudomonadota; class Alphaproteobacteria; order Rhizobiales; family Methyloligellaceae; genus UBA2767. The sequence goes on along the minus strand of JANQLP010000208.1, from coordinate 11,172 downwards.
GCGAGCGAGCGTCGGAGGACGATGAGGCGTGGCCGGATTTGTTGTTGCCGGTGCGCATTGAGGCCGAACACGACTGCGTGCTGCCGCGTGATGCCGTGCTGCGTCGTTGCCGGTTGGATCGGCGATGACATCGTTGCGACAACGGATCCGGTATCGCCGCGGCTATGCTCTGGTTCTGGTGATATGGCTGCTGGGTCTGATGTCGCTGTTCGCCGTTTCCTTTCTGGATGCCATGCGCACCGACACGCAAGTCGCCGCCAATGCCATCGACGACATTCGGACCCGTGCAAGGTTGGAAGCAGGCCTGCATCGCGGCATCGCGGCCCTGGTTGCCGAACCAGGTGCAATGGGTTTGCGCCTCGACGGTACACCGTGGCCGTTGTCGTTCGATGGTGCGGTGGTGACCGTGGCGTTGCAGGCGGAAAGCGGCAAGATTGACCTGAACGCCGCACCGCCGAACTTGCTGCGCCGATTGTTGATCTCTGCCGGCGTGGACGTCAGCCGGGCCGACATGCTGGTCGACCGTATCCTGGACTGGCGGGACCAGGACGACCTGAGACGCCCGCTGGGCGCGGAGGTCGACGCCTACCTGGACGCGGGCCGTACAGTGGGCCCGGCCAATCGCGCACTACATTCGATTGACGAACTGCGTCAGGTCTTGGGCATGACCTCGGCCCTGTTTTCACAGCTACGGAGTGCCGTAACCGTCTATTCGGGTGTGGCGACGCCGGTACAGGCAGTGGCGCCGCGGCTTGTGCTCATGGCGCTGAACGAGGATGATGCGGCGGCCGTGGATGCCCTGCTTCAAACGCGATCGACGGCGCTGACAGTGCCGGCGACCGGCAATCAGCAGAACACAAGGGTCGTGACGGTGCGCAGTGTCATTGCCGACGGACCCCAATCAGGCATGGCCTTGGAGGCTGTCGTCTGGTTCCCGCCGGCTGGCGAGGCCGCCTACCGCATCGTCTCATGGCAACTGCTACGGGACTTCGCACGATCCGCGAGTGCCCAATGAAGCTCCCGGTCAAGAGTTCGGTGGTCGGTCGCTTTCGACGATCTGGACCCGGCCGCTCAGCCAGTCGATGCCGACCACAAAGAGCCGGCGGCCATCGAACAGTGTGATGCGCCCACCGGTCGCCGAGCCGTCGGGATAGAAGCGTATTCGGGCGTTGCCGTCGGCATCATCGCCAAGCCGGCCGGTCAGCAACTCGGCCGAGAGGCTTTCCGAAAGCTCCCGTCGCCTGTCTCCGGCACCGTAGTGGAACTCGCGGGTTCCCGGATCGAATATGAAATCGGCTACACGTCCGGTGCGTATCGCTTCGGCACGGGTTTGCCGCAAGGCCGCCGCCAATTCCCAACTGGCCCGCCGAGCTTCCTGCAAGTTGCCTGGATTGCCGATACGGGGCAATACGACGCTCAAGCTCAAGGCCAGGATCGCCAGGACGACCAGGAGCTCGATCAGGGTAAACCCGGCGCATTGTCTTCGTGGAGAATTGTCCGCGAAGCGCCGCATGACGTCAGAACGCCAGTTGGTTGAGGCCAAGAATGCCGGCCAGAACCGAAACGATGATCGCGCCGACGAGCACTCCCAGGCCAAGGATGAGAATGGGCTCCAGCAGCGCCAGCATCCGGCGAAGCTGCTGACGGACCTCATCATCGTAGACATCGGCGACGTCGTTCAGCATGACGTCAAGCCGGCCGGTTTCCTCACCGACCCGGATCATATGAACAGCGAGCGGGGGGAAAACGCCGCCTGCCTTGAGCGGTGGCGCCAGGCCCGAACCCGATTTGAGGCCGGTCGACGCATCGCGAACGGCTTCTTGCATGACCGTGTTGGTCAAAACACCTTCGACAATGGACAGAGCGTTAAGCAATGGCACCCCGCTGCGGATGAGTGCGCCCAGCGTCCGGTTCATGCGGGCGACCTCCATCCGTACGATCAGCGAGCCCAGCATCGGCGTTGCGAGCAAGAGACGATCAATCCAGATGCGGGACGGCGGCATCGCATAGAGACGCCCGAACATCAACATCAGCGCGAGTATTGCAATCAAAGGCAGCCACCAGAAATCAGCCAACCAGTGCGCAACGGCAAATACGATCTGCGTGGACCGAGGAAGCGCGACTTCGGAACCCGCGAAGACCTCCTCGAACTGCGGAACAACATAGGCCAGCAGCAGAAACAACGAGCCGACCGAGACCGCGAGGAGCATTGTGGGGTACGTGAGTGCCGTGGTGACGCTGGCGCGCAGTTCCCGCATCCGCGCCATATAGCCGCTCAGCTGCGCGAGAACGTGAGGCAGGCTGCCACCCGCTTCGCCGGCGCGCACCATGCCGACATAGAGCGCATCGAACGGCGGCCCAGCCTGTGCCATCGCGTCAGCGAGAGACCGGCCGCTCCGAATGGCCGTCAGGACTTCGTGTGTCAAACCGGCGGTCTGAGCGTTGTCGGCAATGTCAATCAGTATCTCCAACGCGCGTTCGATCGGCACGCCGGCGGCCGTCAAGCGCGCCAGCTCGCGCGTAAAGATGTCTAGCCGGACATGTCGATGTCCGCGACGGCCAAGCAGGCGGCGGGATTTCGATCGTTCCGTAATCGGCCGCGCACGCACGGGCAGGTGACCGAGTTCCTGCAGGCGTGCCAGTACATAGGACTCATCAACCGCCTCCATCTCGCCCTCGATCACTTCGCCATCGGCGGTCAGCGCTTTGTAGCGAAAGCGCATTCTCAGCGCCTTTTGTCTCTGGCGTTTGGTGTAGAAGCGATAGCCCCTTCAGACGCTACGAAACCTGGGCTTCGATCGAGCGTTTTCATGGCGCCTGGGCGACCCGTCCGACTTCCTCCAGGGTGGTCGTGCCGTCGAGCGCTTTCATCAAACCATCTCGAAACATCGTCGTCATGCCGGATTCCAGAGCGGCTCGCTTCAGACTCATGACGTCGGCGCGGGCCAAGACGAGGCCGCGGATCTTTTCGTCAGGAATCATCAGTTCGTAGATGCCAATGCGGCCGACATAACCGATTTCGCTGCAATGCTTGCATCCGGTAGCGCGGTACAGCACGACCTTGTCTTGACCGGTAATCTCGGCGAGCTGCTCGAGGCCGAGGCGGCGTATCAAGGCGTCGACGGGCCGATATGGCGCACGGCATTCCGGGCATAGACGCCGAACAAGGCGTTGAGCGATAACCGCCCGCAACGTCGACACGAGGAGATAATCTTCCACGCCCATATCGAGCATCCTAGTAATCGCACCAGGCGCATCGTTCGTGTGCAAGGTCGACAGCACCATGTGTCCGGTGAGCGCAGACTGCACAGCGATTTCCGCTGTCTCGAAATCACGCATTTCGCCGATCATGATGACGTCGGGATCGTGCCGGACGATCGAGCGAAGCAGGTTGGCGAACGTCAAACCGATGTCGGCGTTTACATGGATCTGCGTAAGACCGGGGATCTCGTACTCCACGGGGTCTTCAACGGTAATGATCTTCCGTTCGATGTCGTTCAGGTGGTTCATCAGTGCATAGAGCGACGTCGTCTTCCCGCTGCCGGTCGGACCGGTGGCAAGCACGATGCCGTTGTGCTGCTCCAGCGTCGTTAACAGTCTCTCCTGCCGATGTGACGACAGTCCCAGAGAAAGAAAATCCGGCGCACCGGATTTCTGCTCGAGGATGCGGATCACGACGCTTTCGCCATACAAACTAGGAAGCGTGGACACCCTTAAGTCGACCTTGCGGCCTTGGAGCCGGATGCGAATGCGACCGTCTTGCGCCAGCCTCCGTTCAGCAATGTTCAACTTCGCGAGGATCTTGATCCGCGACAGCAATGCCGGCGCCATATGCTCGGGCGGTGCTTCCGATTCGCGCAAGATACCGTCGATGCGAAAGCGCACGCGCAAGCTGTGCTCGAATGGTTCGAGATGGATGTCCGAAGCCCGCGCCTCTATTGCCGCGCTTAGCAGGTGATCGACCAGACGAACGATTGGCGCCTCGCTGGCCAGATCCTTAAGGCGCTCGATATCAGCGTCGCCGGCACGTGACGTGCCTTGCTCGCCCTTGTCGAGCAGATCGGCGATGGTTTCCGGCTCGGCATCGTAGAGTTGGTCCAGCGCCGTTGCGATGTCACGGGGCGTTGCGATTCGACGCTCGATCGGCAGTTCCGCCGCCAGCTCCATGGCTTCCACGGCATAGGCATCCAATGGGTCCGCCATTGCCAGTTCCAGTCTGTCGGGAGACCGCGCGAGCGGCAGCAAATGTCGCTCTTTCAGAAACTTGTGCGAGATCTGCAGCTCAATAACGGGAGTTTCTGGAAAATCGGCAGCAAGCACCAGGGGAATTCCGGTCTGTGCCGACAAAGCGCGGGCCCAGTCCTCGTCGGACAGCATGCCGAGATTGCGGAGGATCGTTCCAAGTAAATCACCGTTTTGCCGTTGTACAGCGAGCGCACGAGATAGCTCGGCGTCGTCGATCATGCCCAGGCGAAGCAGGATACGCCCGATTGGCTCCTGGTCGCGTTGATCAGGCGTGTTTGGGTGCGTGACCGCATCTTGGTTCTCCGGCGCCCTGTCCATGTGTTCTCCGCTTCGCCAATCTGCGGGCCGTAACTGCCGCCAAACCTCGGAAGGAATTGTCTATTTCACCGCGGTCATCGAACCATCCGTAGTGTGGCGGAAATTGGGTAATCGCGCTATCCTTGCATCCTGCTCGATCCAGACAGTTTGTCGATCGAATCGGCATTGGGGGGCGCAGTGATATGGCGGACGTCGAGGCAACAAGTCGTCGCTCGACGTTCTTGTCGGTCCTGTTCCCGGCTTGGCGCTGGTGGATTGGGACGTTGGCCAACATGGTGCCACTTTCGGCGGCCCCTCCGATGCCAAAACAACTGCTTTGCATCAGGCCAACGACAGATGGCGTGCTCGAGATTCTGAACCTTCGTCACCGCAAGGTCCGTCAGATGGCGCGCCTTGGGAACATGGGCGACGCTTTGACGACGTCCCTAAAAAGTTTGGATCGGCAACGTCGTCGATACAATCGTAGCCCGGTTTCCGGTCTTGTGATTTCCAGCGAAGAGGTGTTGCACCGTTCTCTTGAACTGCCGCTATCGGCCGAACGTGATCTGAGAGATGTGCTTCTGCATCAGATCGATCGCTTGACGCCGTATGCCTCGGATCAAGCATGCTGGACTTACGGGATTCGCTCGCAAGATCATCTTGCCCGGCGTATGACGGTGGAAATCTGTTTGGTCCCGCGTAAACGTATCTCCGGCAGGCTTGACACGGTTCATTCGTTCGGCTTCCGGCCTACGACGCTCGCCGTGCTCGGATCTGAAAACCGCTTGGAGCATCTTATCCCGCTATCGGAGACGCGGCAGACATCGCGTCTTCGGGCGGCGTTGACGATCAATTGGCTCCTGGTGGTGCTGAACGTATCTCTGCTGATCGTCTTGTTCGGTCTGCCTCTGTCAAAATTGATGTCCCAAAAGCAAGCCCTCATGGCTGAAATAGATGCCGTCAAACCGCAGGCTGAAGAGGTTTTCCGTCTTCGCTCACAGCTCGAACGGGCCGAGGCCGAGGCAGGTTTTCTTGCGACGAGGCTGAGGACGATCCCCGAGACGCTGTCGGTTCTGGGTGAGTTGACCCGTCTGCTGCCGGACTCCGTATGGCTGGAACGAATGAAAATTGCGGATCGGAAGCTTGAGATTGTCGGATATGGCAACAAGGCGGCCAGTCTGATCGCGACATTGGAAGCATCGCCAATGCTACGGGAAGTGCAATTTAGAGCGCCGGTCACGATGGTCGCGAAGGGTGGTCAAGAGCGATTTCACATAGGCGCCGTAATGATGTCGGAGCCGCAGCAATGAAGGTGAAGCGCGTTCTCCTGCTAAACCGGCTGGCTGCGCTGTTGATCTTGATTACGCTGTCGATCGGCCTCGTTTCTGCCGTGGTAGTCCCCTACAACAATAGATACCAGGCGCTGGTTTCCGACGTTGCTGAGCAAAATGAGATATTGGCGCGCTACAAATCTCTGCAACGGAGCCGGCCGGAGATCGAAGACGCACTTCGCAGGTTCAACGCAGCAAAATCGGTCGACGACAGACTTCTTACAGCCGGAAGCGCAGCATTAGCGGCGGCCGAATTGCAGACCCAACTGACCGATGTGGTCGCTGTCGGTGGTGGACGAGTTAGGAGCGCACAAATACTCTCCGTGAACGAAGAAGCCCATCTTGAGCGCATATCGGTACGGACGCAATTGGACGTAACCTTGCCGCAGCTCACCGCGATTCTGCGACTGATTGAGCGTGAACGTCCCAAGCTGATGATTGGCGCAGTTTCGGTGGACGTGGACCGTCGGCAGCTTAGTCGTGTCGAGGCGGACCGAAGCGTTGAAGCGCGATTGGCCGTCTCGCTGGATGTCTACGGTTTTCGCAGAGACCGAGGTACCTGATGCCGTCCAGCGTCAGACATCGTCTGTACTTGATCTTGTTGATCGTCTTCGCAATGACGTTGTGCGGCGTAGCCTATTGGAATGGTTATCACGAAGTTGGAATGTCCGCCTCGAACACCATTCGAGGGGAGCGTTTATCGGCTCACCCGCGTGATGTTACCGTTGATTTAAAAGACACGATAGAAGTACAGACTAAATTGTCGTCGCCCTCTGTCGTTGAACCAAACAACGATGCCGAAATCAAAGCACGGCCACTGTTTTCGCCGTGGCGTCGCCCGCCCGTGGCCAAAACCGCGCCGCCTGATAGGCGTCCTGTTCCTCCCGCGCGGATCCAGGTTCCGCCTCGGCTCGCTAAGGGGCAGATTACGCTCATCGGTGTAGTCATTGACGAGACGCGAGACATCGCGTTGATACGGACACGCACCGAACCGTCCGTCCGGCGTGCCGTCATCGGAGACGAAATAGACGGTTGGCGGCTGTCCAAGATCGCACCGGATGGAATAAGGCTCACTCATTCAGGTGTTGAGGAACTGGTGAAATTGCGTGGTGCCGTGTTGGAACCGTCGGCATCATCGGGAAATACTCCGATCCCATCCTTGCGTTCAGTTCGTCGACCAGTTGTGAACCGGTGAGGACGAATGACGCAATCACTAACCATAACACTCAACAATAATCCATCAAGGCATCATACCTTTTGAGTTGGCATCGCTAAGAAAGGTGGGTTTTCGCGGTTTTTTGGGGGTCAGTGCGTGCAGAAGAGGGATCAAGGTCATTGTCATCGACGTATGACTTGTTTGGGGTGTTTGGCGTTTGTTTCGCTTCTGCTTAGCGCCTGCAACGGCCTCAATGAAATCGATTGGTTCAGATCAGGCGCGAGTCCTGACGTTCTGAATTCCCGAGAGGCAGCCAGACCGGAGCCGACGGACGGTTCGAGGTCAGGTAGTCAAACAAAAACTTTGCCGACAGATGCGTTGGACAAGAGGTCTGGCAAGAGCACGGACTACCGATACGCTGGCTCAGGTCAGTTTGTAAGAAGCACCGGGAGCGCACGCGCGTTGGCCGAAGTGCAAGATCGTAGCGCTCTCCTCAATTTCGAGAACGCCGGATTGCGCGAGGTTGTGCAAGTTGTCCTCGGCGATACGCTGAACCTCAATTATCTCTATGATCCACGTGTCAACGGCACGGTTAACTTGCAGACGACGAGTCCGTTGCCTGCCGATGCGATAATGGCGACATTGGAGACGGTGCTGCGGATGAACGGCGCGGCGATTGTGGTCAAGCCTGATCTGATTCACATCGTCCCCGCCGAAGAAGCTATTCGTGGAAAGCTGTCGCCGGAGATTGCTGGCGGTGGGCCGCCCATTCCGATCGGTCACAGTGTGCGAATAGTACCGCTGCGTTTTATCTCAGCGATCCATGCGCAAAAGCTTCTGGAACCATTTGCTCCGCCTCAGACCATTGTCCGGGCCGACACTGACCGAAATCTCATTCTTCTGGCGGGCACACGGCACGAAATCGAGATCATGCTCGATACAATCGACACATTTGACGTCGATTGGCTCGCGGGTATGTCTGTCGCCATTTTTCCGTTAGCAAACGCAACCGCCGATTTGGTTGTGGAAGAGCTCAATCTGATACTTGGCGATGAAGTCGCGGGGCCATTGGCTGGCCTGATCCGGTTTGTACCTATCGAGCGTCTCAACGCTTTGTTGGTGGTTACGCCTCGGCCGGAATACCTCGCAAAACTTGAGACTTGGATAGTGCGCCTGGATCGCGGAAGTACAGTCGGCCAGAACCTCTACGTATACAACTTGGAGTATGGCGAGGCCGCTGAATTGGCGAAGATATTGACCAAGGTCTTTTCTTCGCAAGACCAAATTGAAGAGCGGCTGCCGGGGCGGTTCGCGCCGGGTTTACAGGTCCAACGTACCGACGTGCCGACCACGATCAGCGGGCCGGAACAAACACGTCCGCAAGGGCAACCGCAGCCGACCCTGTTGAATACGTTCAGAGGAACGTTGGACATTTCGCCAGGCGTTCAAAGAGACTCCGATGGTTTGGCCATTAGTCGAAGAGCGGACATACGCATAATTGCTGACGAGGTCGACAACGCACTTTTGGTGCTGGCGAACGCTCAGGACTATCGGATGGTCGAAGCCGCCATCCGAAAGCTCGATACGGTACCCCTTCAGGTTTTGGTCGAGGCGACAATAGTGGAAGTCACGCTGACCAATGAGCTTCGCTATGGCGTCCAATGGTTCTTCAAGACGAATGGATATCGAAGTGGCGATGGACGGGTAACTCTGTCTCGCGCAGTTGGGGGCGATATTGCCGAGGTTGGACGTGGACTATCCTACGTCATCACCGATGGCGCCGGCGCCGTCCGTTACGCGCTCGAAGCACTGGAAGAGGTCACCAAGGTCCGCGTCATCTCGTCGCCTCATTTGATGATCCAGGATAATCGATCGGCCGAAATCCAGGTTGGATTTGAAGTTGCCATTTCAACGCAGCTTCAACAGTCGACAGCGGCGAACGCGAACGTGGTTAATTCTGTTCAGTATCGAGACACAGGTGTAATCCTCCGGGTGACACCTCGAGTCAATTCAGGTGGATCAATTGCCATAGAGGTCGAGCAAGAAGTTAGCCAGGTTCAGGAGGAGGGCGGTGACAGCCTGACGCCTACGATCTCCCAACGCAGGATTAACAGTTCCGTCGTGGTGCAAAGCGGCGAGACAGTCATTCTCGGCGGTCTCATTCAGAACACGGATACGCTTGGGAGTAGCGGAATACCGTTGTTGGCGAGACTTCCGGTCCTGGGGGCGTTATTCGGTTCTCGCAACGTCGACGATCGTCGTACTGAATTACTGGTGTTGCTTTCGCCTCGAATCGTGCGCAACCAAGCAGAGGCGCGCCGTGTTACCGAGGAAATGCGACGGCGACTAAAGACCATCGAAAATGAAGCAATATTCTTACCGGGTTTAGGTGGCGACCCAAAGAAGTAGGGCGAAACGATCATTCCTTACCAGCCATGGTCGTGATCCAATTTCTTTCGCGATTACGAGTGACGGTTTGCTGCAAGACAGGACTGGAGAATTCAAGACTTAGCGCCGATCGGTTGTCGGTATGTTCAGGCCGGTTCGATGAGTTTTGCAGTTTGCCATCGAACTCACGTTCGCCGGGAGGCCGCTTTATCGCCCAGCCTGCCGGTGGGCGGTTTCCGTATCGGGGGTGTCGACCGAGGCGTCGCGGAGGGCGTCGTCCGGCGCTGGCGGTGCCGGGCCGAAATCGGTCTCGACATCGGTCAGGACGACAAAGGGAATGACATAGTTCCGGCCATCGGCCGCCATGGCCGGTGGCGCCGTCACGACCGGCGCCGAGGCCGGCCGGCACCGGCAAGAGAGGCCGCCGGCCGCCGGCCGGCGCGCCAATTCGGGCGCCTGTTGATTGGGGGCGGGATTGTACCCAGTTACATTGCGTACATTGCGCGATCTGTCCGCCACGTCGACCATCCCGACGTCATCACCACCGGTTAGGGTTAAGATGCCGAAGACGGCAAGAGATGAAAATGACATTGGCCATGCCTGACCGTATTTTGTGTATGTTGCCGGGTTGTATAGACGTCAGGGTTGTGTCGACGCGGGAGAGCGTGCCGGCCGGCCCGATGGCCGAGTTTGGCCTGTATCGCACCCCGCCGGCGGTGCTAGAAACAGGGCCGTTCCATGGCGTCGGCAGGCTTGACGGGGAGTGACACTGACGTGCAAGAGCATGCCGGCCCGGCATCGGCGGCCGGACGGACAGGTCGTTCCGGCCGGTCGATGAACCGGGTCGGGGACGTTCTCCGCCGCTGGCGGCCGGTGGCGATACCGCTGGCGTTCCTGCTGTTGTCGGCGCTGGTCTATCACTTCCCGCGCCTGTTCCTGGACCTGTTCTTCTTCAACTATGATACCCAGATCCACTTCCTGAGCTCGCTGGACTTCGTCCGGGCCCTGGGCGAGGGGCAGCTTCTGCCACGCTGGCTCGGCCGAGGCAACGAAGGCCTGGGCGCGCCGGTCTTCGTCATGTATTCGCCGTTCTTCTTCTATCTGGTCGCGCTCGCGGACCTGGTCACGGCGGATGTCTGGCTGGCGATCAAGCTGGTCAACCTGCTGACCTGCTGGGCCGTCGGTGGTATCGCCTACCTGCTGTTTCGGCGGATCGGCCTGCCGCAGTACGGCCTGTTCGCCGGCGTTTGCCTGCAATTCGCGCCGGCCTTCGTCGTCTATCTGTTCACGACGATGTTTACCTATACCAACCTTGTCTTCGCGCTGCTGTTCGTCCTGTGCTTCGTCGCCTACGACGAACGGAAGCGCTATATCGATCTGCGGGTCGGCGTCGTCACCTTCTTCATGATCTTCACCCACGTGATCAGCGGGGCGACGGTTCTGTTCAGCTTCTTCATCGGCGCCGCGGCCGCCGGGCTGATCCTGCGGCACGATATCGCGAGCGACGCCCGACGCGTCATCGGCTTCGGCCTGTCCAGCCTGCTGGGGATCGGCCTGGCCATGGTGCACATCATGCCGGGGATCTTCTCCACGCCATTCGTCGAGCCGCGCCACTTCCCGAACAATATCGGCCTGTCGATGCTGCTGCCGCTGCAGGCTGATCCCGCGGATATCCGCTGGGTGACGGCGCAGTGGACGGTGCCGCTGATCCTGCTGGCCATCAACCTGGTATCGACGGCCGTCCTGTTCGCCACG
>JANQLP010000194.1 GCA_028280515.1 Hyphomicrobiales bacterium | reverse complement strand
CCATCTTCCATGCAACGTTGAGGGTCGGCATCGCCCGGGCCGCCAAGCGCCGGTTGACCCGCCGCCGGTCGCGCCGTGTGATCACGAGTTGGCTTCTGTCAGACGACCGTAGGCTTTGGGCTGGCGGGGCGTCGACCAGCAGGCGTCCGCTACGGCTGAACCCCAATGAACCAAGCCGCGCTTCCAGCCCGCTGAAATGGTCGCCCGGTCCGTGCGGCGTCATCGAAGCGGCGTCATCGTTGCCGATGGCAAAAAACACACCGCTCTCTGTCTCCTCGGCCTCTTGCGCCCGGTCGTGATAGCCGATGCGGATGTGGTTGTGATGCGTTTCGGGATCTGGATTGGGGACGCTGTCGTCAAACCAAGGGAGCACCATCCGCGGCGACAAAGGGGGATCAGCTTCCAGTGGCAATGTCCACGGCTTGTTGGACGGCCAGCCATCTGACTTCCGCAATCCGAAGAATTTCAGATCGCGATCGCCTGCCACCAGCGCATCTCTGTCCACCGTGATGCCGAAATGGGCGACGGGCGCCGACGCGGCATCCTCTCGGTTGATCGCGACCTTGCTGGTGAGGGCAAAGGCACTTGTCAGACCCTTTGCATGGCCGATCAGCGGTACCTGCCAACGACTGCCGCGGGTCGGAACCGTCAGCGATGGCAGGATCGATTGGGGCTGCCGGTCGGTCGCGACCAAAGCACGCGCCGTGTTCAGCGACAGGCGCGCGGCCTCTTCAAGCCCCCCGGCGCGCAGGATGAGACGGCCCTCTTCGTCAAGGGGCGGTGATCTCTCCGCCAGGCCAAGCACGCGGTTCGACAGTTCAGCGCTCGACGTCCAGCGAAGGCTGGCGTGAATGTCGGCTTTGGCCAGCAGCGTTTCGTTAACGGCGCCGGTAGGATTGCCGCGCGAGAAGAGAGATTTAAGAACGAGCGCGTCGGTGAGTTTGACGCCCCAATGACATTCCACCAGCACGCTGCGCTGGTCGACCTCGACCATCCCGCCAAGATGGTCGTCAAGATCAAGTCGGGCTTTGTTTCCGCTGTCGAGGTCTATGTGAGGTCCGCGCACCAATGGCACCCTGCGTCGGCAGGCCACCGCGTAGTATGGGGCGTTCTCGTCCCGTGTGAGCCTTTCTGATTTGAACTCAATGACATGGTCGGAGCCTGCATGCGCGGGCTGCCCATCGAAGCCTATTTTTGCCAACAAGGGCGCAAAGTCCGGTGCGCCGCGTGCTTCGCCAACCGGAACGACGTTGTTCCGGCCGCTGATGGTCGGGGCCAAGGCATAGGTGCCGAAGACCGTCCAATGACTTTTGATTATCGTGCTGTTACCCGGGCCTATCAGCGTTTGGTTGGAGCGGATGAGAGAGAGGTCGATGGCTCGGGTCGTTGGATAGGTGCCGCCGATGCACAAGACCCCTGGCGCACCATCGGCCCGGTCAGCGCGGCTGCCGATCGGCAGCGGCATAGCAAAGCCAAGCTCCAACCGCAGCGAGTAGGTTCCACCACTGCCAAAAGTTATCCGGGACGAGCGCTGCTCGTTGTTTTCTCTGAATCTCGGCACCAGCGGGAAGCGGCCGCTGGCGGTCTCGCTGGCGCTGTCTTCGAACTGGTCGAGACAAAGCGCGTCAAACAGATAGAGCCGGCGCCCCCTTCTTCCTTCAAGTGGTCTGGGAGGTTCGCTCACCCAGAACGTGACCTCGTCCTCTCGTGCCAGGTCGTTCTCGATCTGCTCTCGGGCCGCATCGATGAAGATGTTCCGTTCGAACGGTGGAAGCCTGGCGATTTCGGGACGGTTGGGCAGATCAGCGCCATCGACCAGTCGCGAAACCCGAGCGAAGCTGCGAAGAGGTGTTTGGCCCGAGTAAGCGGAATGGAAGATCTCCACAAGATTTCCGCGGATCGGTCTTGCATTGTCTTCGTCGCGTTCGCGGCCCATTCGGAAGTTGCCGAACAGGCGGAACGATCGATGCACAGTTGTCATCCGAAATCTCCCAAACCCAACTGGGGAAGTTAACTATCTGAAATCAATAAAAAATCAGGCCCTGACGGACACATGGATATGGCTGGAATCTTCGAAGTAGACCCAGTCAAACCCAGCCTCCACCGCGAGACGGCCTAGGCGGCCGAGCTTTTCGCCGTCTCTGGGGGAGGTGGTCAGGTCGGCGGCGCGGCCTTCATAGTGCAGGGAGGTGGCGACATGCTCGTCGTCCTCGTCCCAGGCCTCGGTCACCCGCAGCTTGACGCCGCTCCACTCGTTGGCGACCGCGGCTGCGAGCGTGTCCAGCTTTTCCATCAACCTTCTGGACATAAGCCGGTCAGCGCCGGTGCCTTCTTCATCCTTGAACACGATCAGGGCGTTCTGATTGGTGACCAACTGTGAGAATTCGGGGTCTTCGCGCCGAATCTTCTTGACCAGTGGGCCGGAGCTCTCTCTCTCGCTGGTGTTCGGGACCCTTTGCCCTTCGGTAAGATCACCGGTGCTGTGTTCAACACTGCTAAGCGCGCTTACGGAAGATCCGCTGCTGGGTGGATTCAGCCCGAAATAGGCATAGGTCGCCGAGACGGCCAGGCCCAGCCAGGTCGTGCCCATGTCACTCAGAGTCGGCTGGATGCCGGGATAGATCATCACACCGACAAGCAATGCCGCTAAGCCGGTGACGATCCAGATGAACAGGTACACCCCGGCAATACGGTTCGTCCAGGTCTCCTGGCTGCGTGAGCGCAGTGCAACTCCGGCAATTGCTGGTGTCGCTCCCGGCCGGGTGACGCTGAGAACCGCAATAACCAAGGCCGACACGAGGCCACCAACTGTAGTGGCCACATAGATCGTTCCTTCAGGCACCAGCGGATCTGTCGGCGCCTGACATACGTTCTGAGTCAGGGCAACTTGCCCGCAATGCTCATGCCAATAGGCGATCGTCTCGACAACCAACCACGCAACAGTGCCTAGATACAAAAAAAGAAGAATAAATGCGATAACAGTACCAAATAAAATAGACATTCCGCCACGCATAGCATTTCCCTCTCAGGTGAATGACGGCGCCGCGCGCATCGGTCCAACCTGCCCTGTCTTTAGGGCTTTCGATCGGTTTGGCGTATCAGTGCCCAACGCTGCGCGAACGCTTCTCGTCTCAGCCGATGGAATTTCTAAGTATATCATATTTTTCCATTAATATACAATTAATATGCGTCTTTGACCTCTTCGCTCGTGCGAGCGGCTCGCGACGGTCTCGTGACAACCTGGTCTCAGTATCGGAGGTCCATTAGCTGCATCTGGCGGGCGCTGTTCCGAATGCCTGAACGCCCATTGCCTTATCAGCCGCACCGATGCCGACGAAAGGCGGGAGAGGGTGTCGACACGATGATGATGAGCGGCCTCGCAACGCGATCGGCAATAGTGTCCCGATCACAGTGAGCGCCACCGGACAGCTTTGATCTCCGGCGGCCCTTGCGTTGCGAACGCAACACAAATCAATGGGCCACGGTTCCACCTGGATGATGGATCAGGGCCAGGTCACAGGATGAGTGCGAGGCATGATCTGCGAGGGCAGGCTGACAGCAGCGCCGGTTGTTGGGGCGCCCCCAATATCGGCTCAGCAAGAACTGCCTCGCTGTTGACTGCATCGTGCGGTCAACCGACGGCCGAGACCGCCAGCCCATGTGGTGCCGGGCTAAGAACCTTGGTTGGACAACGGCTTGCCGCTGGGTGGAAGGCCACGTTACTATAAGGGTTCCGGCGCTCGCCCAGCCATCAAGTATAGTCTAATAGTAGAATTTGCATGACGTAGTATTGAATTTTGGACGCATTTAGTAGAGTGAGAGCCAATTCTCGTACTCATTGAGAGCCCGACGGGTTTCATCTGTCGATCTGCATGGGAGAATGTTTGCTCTCCTATACAGCCATGATTGTTATCTCTGGATAATTGTAAGTTTCTGCGGTAAGTATTCACCAGGTCAGAAACAGGCGCTTCGCCGGCGAGGGGGCCGCCAAGTGTGCTGAATGCACACTGGGGCAGCGGAGGCGTAGGGGTGGCAACGATGAAGCGGAGCTTGACGGCAATCCTGTTTGCCGATGCGGTCGGCTATAGCCGTCATATGCGCGAGTCCGAGCAGCTCGCCGTTCGCAGCATCGTTTTCCATATCTCGGCCATCAAGCACCTGATCGACAACGCCGGCGGCACCTATCATGGCGGCTCCGGCGACAGCGTGTTGGCGACCTTCAACAGTGTGCGCGACGCGGTCCGTTGCGCACGGACCATTCAGGCCCGCGAGCCGGCTCCGGACGATTTGCTCGATATCCAGTTCCGCATCGGCATCCACATCGGCGATATGGTCGAGGTCGAGGGCGAACTGCACGGCGACAGCGTCAACATCGCGGCCCGCTTGGAACCCATTGCCCCGCCCGGCGGCATTTGCGTTTCGCGGTCGGTGTATGATGCGTTGAGGGGTGAGGCCGAGTTCACTTTCATTTCGCTCGGTCGGCCAAACCTGAAATATGTCGGTGAAGATCTGGAGGTCTTCGCAATCGAGGATGCGGATACAACCACGCGATCTGGGGATGCAGGAACGGCGAAGTTGTCCAAAGCCGTCAGTTTGCGATCGTCGCGCTACGCCAGAGCTCAATGGCTGCAACCCGGTCCGCAACAGCCATCCATTCTCGTAAGACCGTTCGCTGCTCTGGGCGATGACACGCAAACCAAATTCTTCGCTATCGGATTCACCACCGACCTTATCTCTCGGCTTGCGCGATACCGCCATCTGGACGTTATCGGCCGAGCGTCCAGTTTTGACGTGGACGCCAGTGCGCTGGACGCGTCAGCGGCCGCACGTGTCGACGTCAGGTACGTGGCCAGCGGCCAGTTTCAGATCATAGGGACAAAGCTTCAGGCCACCGCGGTTCTGGTTGATGCTCAAACCGAAGTGGTTCTGTGGTCGGAAAGCTTCCGGCGGGATCTCGACGATATCTTCGCCGTTCAGGCCGAGATCGTCGAGATCGTTGCGGCCGCCATGGCGGTCGAAATTGACCGGGTGGAGCTGGAGGCGGCTCGGGCGCGTGATCCGGATAATCTGGATGCCTATTCGCTCGTCATCCATGGCCGACTGGAGAACATGGAGGATGGTGCGACAGGACGCACCGCAACGGATCGCGCGATGCGGTTTTTCACCAACGCGGTGGAACTCGCACCCAGCTACTCGTCGGCCCTGGCCGGCATTGCCCGTGCGCATTCGGTCCGATGGCGTTTTGGCTGGAGCGACGATCGAAACAAGAGCATGGAAAACGCCGTCCAGTATGCCTTACGGGCCGTCGACGCAGACCAGCGCGACGCGATCGCCCATGCGGGGCTCGCCTTTGTCCGTTTGTATCGGCGCGAGCACGACCGGTCGCTGGCCGCCTATGAGCAGGCCTTGAGATTGAACCCGTCGGACGTCGAGATCATCGCGTCCTACGCCGACGCACTGAAACATTATGGCGAGCCCGAACGCGCAGTCCCATTGTTCGAAAAGGCGCTGCGCCTAAATCCGCTACGGCCGGACCTCTACCTCAGCGACATGGCGCACGCGTACTTCCTCCAGGGCGATTACGAGACCGCCATCCGAACAATTCACCAAATGCGCCAGCCGCTTACCGCGCAACGCGTGTTGACGGCGTCCCTCATGCTTGCCGGTCGTGAGCATGAGGGACGTCGCGAAGCCGAAATCCTGCGCAGGCACCTGCCCGGCTTCTCAGCGGCGGAGTGGTGCAAGATCGTGCCCGACCGACTGCCCGAACACTCCGCGATGTTGCAGGAAGGGTTGGAGCGGGCGGGGTTTTGAAGAGCAACGATTCGTAATGCCAATCTGCTAGCATTGACTTACGACAGAGAGTTCAGCAGTAGGAGAGAAGTTAGAATCATAGGATACAGCTGCTAGACTACCACCGCTATCGTAGAGCTCAAAGAAGCGGTTAGCCGAATCGGGAACGCTAGTAGTATTAACTAATGCCCTGCACTTGTCTTTCTGATACCCATAGACTTCGACGGGATTCGTAATCAAGAAGGTGTTGTCTTCTACAAGATTGTTTCCGCTTGAGTCCAAAACCAACACCTTTGCTCTCAAGCGACTCTCATCGACGCCCTCGGACATAAGAATACGCAGCGTGAACTGCCCTTTCACGAACTGATGCTTGTTAGGACTCCCGCATTGGATGCCTGGATTAGCGCGAAACACTTCGATGTTTTTGACCATTTCCATCTCCATGATGAGACATCGTGCCGTCAAGATTCAGGTTTTCATCACTCTTCGCTATTGCGCCACCGCCGCCGCCGGCGCCTCATCGATCCTGGCAGAGGGGGTGGATCGGTGCCGGCGCTTTCCATGAAATCTGTGCCGATTGGCCCACCCAGTTCTCGTGCAAGGAGTACCTGATCAAAACTCCCAGTCTCGGTATCAAGTCGAATCGTGAAATCGGCTCGGTCGTAGGTCCACATAAAGATGTCTGGCGCAAAAGAGCCCTTTTGACCGACCATGCCTGTCCGTTCGGTGAATGACGGTGACTTCCTTAGGCTTCTTTCCTTAACGCTAATTCCCTTGAGAAACTCCACACGAGTTCCAT
Source organism: Hyphomicrobiales bacterium (assembly GCA_028280515.1). GTDB lineage: Bacteria > Pseudomonadota > Alphaproteobacteria > Rhizobiales > Methyloligellaceae > UBA2767. The sequence continues at coordinate 5,309 of JANQLP010000194.1, read as the reverse complement.
TTCCATGCACAAGAAAAATCGCCGGTTTAACGAGATCAAACATCTCATTTTGGTATGTAAAGCTCGAAATGCGCGCAAAATTTGCATCTTCTCTTCTGAGCTGTTCGATTAGAAAGTTGTTCGAAGAATGGCGTCGTGGCACAGGATCCGTTTCTAAAGGGTCCGGATATGTGTTGTCTCCGTCTAAGGGATAGGCAATCTTTCTAGCATCCGGCTCTCGAAGGACTATATCCCACATTATTCTACCAAATAGGCGAACACTGGAATCACTCGCAAGTGTATCGAACTCACCAGTGTTGTACAGATCATAGAGTTCATCGGACATGTTTTGACCCCTCAGAATTGCATTTTTTACTTTAGCACGGTATGGGTCGAAAAACAACCGTCAATTTTATGATGGAGCTAACATACGCGCAGAATTGCTGTGATCCTCCGAATTATGGTTGCCGCCAATTCTCGGGCCCGCGCTTACTGAACCGATACCCCTGAATCTCAGGTTCTTATCTAAAAGCCGGCCGAGACGACCGCGTGTTAGAACCCAATCGATGTCGTTTGCAAGTGGTGGAATCTGTTCGAAAGAAAAGGCCTCCTGATCAATCGACATCCAGATCTCGACCAAGAAACGCGCAGCAATATCACGCGCGTCAGATAGTGCTTCCTTGAACAGTTCAGGCCGTCGCTCGATAGCTCTGTCAAAGCCGCGCTGGACAATGGCGCGCAGTGCGACGTCCCGTTCCGCTCGGTCGGCCAGCCTCTCAAGCGATGGGGAGACCGCTCCATGGTCCAACAGAAGCTCATGATAAAGATCGACGAAGATATCAAAAAAGGCACCGATCAGCGGCTTGGCCAGATTGTGTTCATTGTCCCAACCGCGCGCATAGTCGCGCATCGTCTGGTTGTTGTTGGCGAGCCGTATCTGCTCGGACTTCGAGATCTCCCCGAAACGGCTGAGCCGATTGAAGCTGTCGAGATTGCCGCTGGTGTTGGCCAGCAGGTCGTCGACCACACTGTCGAAATGCAGCGACGCGATCAGGGCCACCCAGTCCGACGACATCTCGTGAAAGGCGCGAAAGTCGCCCGAGATGTCGTCACTGACAAACGGCCCGGTGAGCGACAGCAAAATGGCATGCCCGACCTCATGGGCGATGACGTCGAAGTTAAGCGCGTAGTCATGGGGGCGTCCCTGCCGATCCTCGCGCGTCCCGGTCTCCAGAAAGCCATAGCCCATGTGGGCGTTGGGCCAATCCTCCAGCATCGTGAGTTCGAGGCGGGGCAGATCGTCATCGAAATGCCACCGCACCGGCTCGCCCAGATAGGCCTCCCACACGTCGAGTGTGAAACGAACGGCGCCGAACAGATGAACGGCGGGAAAGGCCGGATCGTCGGGCGAGATATGGTCGAAATGTCCCTCGGGGCTCGGCCTCGGCGGCGGCACGCTGGGGCCGGTCCAGGGCGGCAGGTAGAGTTCCGGGCCCGCTTGACCGGGCACCAAGCCGTAAGGCAGGTCTTTGCCGATCGGAATGACGGTGTACATGCGGTCGTCGGACGGGCCGGGGCCGAGCGAGCCCGCCGGCGACGACAGTTCGACGGTTTCCAGTTCCGTGCCCGTGGTGCCGCGCGGGGGTTGTGGGTAAAGGCGAACGCGCGTACCGCGCGTACCGTTATCGGAAAACGTCATCCGCTGCCTCCGCCGTCTCGCTGCCCCTATCAGCAAGGGTAGTATATTCGAACTCGCGCCTCAATAAAACGTGCATGCTCTTGCGATCGCGCAGACCCAGGCTTCGGGCTGCGTCGTCGATATTCTCGAAGGCTTCCGACAGCCCCTTTTGCTGGCAGAACCAGTCGAACAGATCGCGCAAATCGAAGTCGAGGAACTGATCCGGCATTTGCGACGGATCGCGATCCTTCAGCATCTCCGCCTTTGCGGAGGCCCGCCTGTCGAGGTCGGCAAACAGCCCCTCGGAGCGCAGATCGTCGAGCATATCCCTCGACAGCGATGGCGCCGCGGTGTCGAGAACGCCTTCCAGATGCAGATCATTGGCCAGGAAAGCCGACAAGCGCTGGCGGTCCGTCCGGTTTGCCTGCAGCCAATCGTCAAAAGACTTTGCGGTCATCAGGCCGAGATCGGCGCGAAACGCGTCGATGGCCCCATCGTCCACCGCATCGTCGATGGGCAGGTCAGCGGCTGCAAGGCGCCGCGCAAAGGCCCGCTGAACGGCCTCCGTGTAGCGCAGCGGATCCAGGCGCAACTCGTCAAGAACGGCTGAGTCCTGCGGCGAAAGATCGTCGAGATCCCGCTGGAACGCCTCAACCAGTTCGGTCCAAAAAAGCGTCTCTTGGAACTCGAACCGCGGACTGAAGGCCGGCAGCGTGCCTGCCACGGCCGCATTCACGGCCTCGACAAGCTGTTCGGCATCCCGTGCCTTCAGATCAACCGCACCCGTTTTCAGCCACTCGGCCAGCGGCCCTTGGGCCATTCCCGCCGGAAGGCGGGCCAACACCGCCTTCCATGTCAGGTCCTTGTAGTTGGTATCTCGCGCGATTTCGGTGATGACTTGCGCGTCGCGCTCATCAAGCACGCCGGCGGCAACGGCATCCGCCATCGTTGCCCGAACACTCACCAACGGCACCGTCAAGGGTGGAAAGCCGAGTTCGGCCGGTCCGTAGAGCACGGCGACCTCATGATCGTCCTCAAGCACCCCGTCACGATACATCTCAAAGATCCGGCCGAAACCGCGCATGCCGAAAGGGCCGCATTCGACCGCCCGCAGGGCGCCCATGCTGGCCGCGCCCCAGACATGGACACCCTCGCTCAAGGCAAAAAGGATTTCCTGGTGAAGCACGGTGAGACGGTCCTCGAACCGGGCATCGATGAGCGCTATCAGATCCGCGCCCGATCGCACCGCCCGGTAGAGATCTCCAGCGGCGGCGGGCGGCCTGGCGTCGACGGATGGGGCGAGGCCGCCCGTGCCTGGCAGGCTTGGGCCCACAAACATGACGGCCTTCATGGCTCGACCTCGAGACCGCGCAGCCCCGGCACGATTGCCCGCACAACGCTGTAGCGGGTGTCCTGGCTAAGGCTAACCGCCAGCGCCTGGGAAAAACCGGCCTCCGCCAAGGCGTCGACAACACGCCAAAGGTCACGCGTAAGACAGTCGGTGGCGATATCCGGCGCGGCTTGAAACGGACGAGACGCCGCCCCCTCGTCGGGATCACTTCGCCGAGCGAGATATCGCGCCTGCGCCCGTTCCAACGGTCCGTAAGCTTTTGGCGTCAGATCATCACGCACGCCTGAGATACGCGTTAGCCGAGACTGGGCCGCCTCGCACAGCGCCCGATTGAGCGCTACGGCACGCGACGGATGGCACCCTGCGCCGAACCCTGGCGGCGTCGTCGGCTCCCGAAGATCAGAGATGCACGCGACATAGGACGGCACCTCAATGTCGTCCGCTGCGTCCCAGACCGTCACGCCTATACCTGCCTCCTCAAACCGCCCAAGCAGCGCCTGCGCATCAGCATCATCGACGGAACCGAGATCAAGGCTCAGGCGGTTTCGATCCTCTGACGCGCAATCACCCAGACGGTTTGTCGCGTGCCGTTCGATAAGCTCGCAAAGACCATGAACCACCGCTTCCGCCGGATTTGCGCCCGATGCCAACCCGTTTGTCGAAACGCGAAACGTCGACCCTTTAAGGCGTGCCTGCCCCAAGAAGCAGGCATGGACGGCATCGAACGGCACGGCAACTTGGCCGCCGGTCCCCAGATCGATGGCCATGGCCCAAAGCAGTGGCATGTCGGCCTGGGTTACACCGAGTTGGGTCAGTGCCTTGGGCAACTCTGCGGCCGATGCAATTTCCGAGCGCGACGCAAATCGGAGCGGTACGCTCGGCCGTTCCGCATGCCAGGATTCCACGGCCTCCATGATGCCGGAAAGCCGCGCCGCATCGCGCGTGTACCCCTTCCCCTGGGTCACCGACAGCCCACGACCGTTCGGTCTGCTGATCATGTAGACCTCGATCCCGATCCGATCGAGGCCCGTCACGCGCGCAACCCGCGTGATGCCGTAGGTCGGCAGATCATCCGAAATCGCGGCCAGTAAGTGCGCCGGATCATCCGCACGATGGGTGCCGCGGCGAAACCGCTTTTCAAGGCGCCCGTTCGATCGGTCAGCGATGAGATCGGCGATCTCGGTGTTGGTCACGGGGGCTCCGTTGTTCAACTATCCAAACTATGTCTCAACAGGCCGGGCCCGCACAAGACGCACGGTTCCGCAAGCGGCACGTCGTGGAATCGGCAGACCTGATTGATCCAAACCCACGATCACCGCGTTGGACGGCGCCTCGTTCAACTCAGCCCAAAGGCAATCAGCAATGCCGAAAACGAAACCGCGACTGCCGTGATGCAACTGGCGGCCGAGCCGGTCCGGTCGAGCTTTTCCCGCCAAAGGCGGTCGCATGCCGTTTCTTCAAAGCGTGTCATGGCAAGTTGCCCCTGATCGCAAGTGCTGGCCCGACTCTGACGGCAAACCGATAGGGTGACCGTGGGGATTCCCACAACCGAGGATTTTTTCGCTAATCTGCCATCTGTGGCACGATCGCACGTCTCGGCACGCGGTTGTGCGAACCAAATCAACGGAGCGCGTAGTCGATGTTTCGCCGGCCGTTCCTCGAGACTCTGTCGCCATCCGACCGCGAGACGTTGAACGCGCGGATGACCCTGCGGAGCTATGACAAGGGCGAGATGGTGATCTCGGTGGCGGAGGGTGGGCGTGACGTCTATTTCGTGCTGGAGGGGCGGGCGCACGCCTTGCTCTACTCGTCCGACGGCAAGGCGGTCGATTATCGCGAGATCGGCGCCGGCGACATGTTCGGCGAGTTGGCGGCGATCGACGGTCAGCCGCGCTCCGCCAGCGTCGTGGCCCAGGATCCGACGCGCATCGGCCGCCTCAGCCACGCCGCGTTCCAGGATCTCGTCGACAACCATCGGACGTTCGCCTGGACGCTGCTGACCCATCTGTCCACGCAGGTTCGAGACATGACGGGCCGGATTTTTGAGTACAGCACGCTCGTTGTGCGCGAACGGTTGATCCGTGAACTCATTCGCCTGGCCGGCGGCGATACGATCGAGACGGGCCCGGCGGAAATTCGGCCGGCGCCGACCCATTTCGACCTGGCGGCCCGGATCAGCACCCATCGCGAGGCCGTCTCCCGCGAGATGAGTGCCATGGCCAAGCAAGGGTTGGTGGTAAAGCGTGCCGGTGCCCTTTACCTTCACGATATTGCCGCCTTGCGCGCCCTTTGCCCCCCGGA
>JANQLP010000181.1 GCA_028280515.1 Hyphomicrobiales bacterium | reverse complement strand
GACAGCCAAACAGGAGACTGAAAGATGGCACAGGCACTTGGATATGTGACGAAGACCGAGACCGGCGGATACGAAGGCACGCTCGCGACGATGAGCCTTAAGAAGCGCATCCGTATCGTGCCCAACCGGGCGAAAGAGACCGACGCGCAGCCGGACTTCCGGGTCTACACCGAGGACCGCGTGGAGATCGGCGGGGGCTGGAACCGAATCGGCAAGGCGAGCGGCAACCCCTATGTTTCGTTAACCTTCGCTGCTCCGGAGTTCGGCCCGAGTAAGATCTACGCCAATCTCGGCCGCGCCGCCGGACAAGACGACGATAGCATCATGGCGATCCTCTGGAACCCGCTGAACTAGCGGCTACCATTGGCCTCGCGTCCGCAAGGGCGCGGGGCCTTCCTTGTCGTTCCATTTGTGATTGTTGTTTCTGATGGATCGATATCAGCGATTTTTGCCAAATTTTAAGCTTCGTTAACAACCCGTTGACGACTGCGCGATACGCTGACGGGTCACCGAAACTCAAAACAATGCAGGTTCGGCGGCAGATGTCCCACGCATTGCCAAGTGTAAAAAGCGAGGACGGAGCAGAAGGCTCAGGAGGGGATCACAACGGTACGGGCATTGCGATTGCGGGGTATTGCTGCCGCGCCTCTTGAGGAGGTCCGATGGTTCGTGTTCCCCTGGCGCCGACCGATCCGCCGGCGCTTGACGACTATGCTTACATCCGCTTCTTGCCGCGTTCCCGGCTTGCTTGGGAGTATCTTCGGCGCAACCCCGACTACCGGCAAGATTGGCGTATGGCCGGGCCGGGACAGCCAAATCTCGTCCGTATGAATGACGATACTTTTCTGCTCCGGGCACGGCGACGCTTTGTGCGAGCCGAAGCCTGGGGCCTTTGTACCTTTCGCCGATCCGGATAAGAACGCGCTCGAAGCCGAGGTCTTTTGGCGTGCCAAGGACTTTCACCGGGTCGTTTCGGCCTATATCCGTCATGGCCGCGATGTCGGCTTTGGGGGCATTATTTCCCTGGCAGAAGTGCGCTGCCGAAAGACGCTTCTGAAGGCGGTGGATGGTGAGCAGCATCTGCTTTTCCGTGACCGCTGCCGCGTCGCGCAGGTCCGCTGCGTCGGTGCCGACATCCTTGCAAAGCCCTTTGCGTTGGAGTTGGTGGTCGACGGATTTCCCGAGATCGATGCGTACCACCGACTGGTCCGGCGTCTTGCCGATATCTATCGAAACGGGACGGTTGGCGGCCCTCAAGGCCGATGGACGGTCGAAGCGACGCGCCATCGGGATGCGCTCGCCGCGCTCGATCTGCGTGCATTTGGGTGGTCCTACCGGGAGATCGCGATTTTCCTTCATGGTGCGAGAGCGGTACGTGAAGACTGGACCAATCCCAATCAGAGCATGAAAAACCGTGTCATCCGAAGCGTGAAGCGCGGCTTCCGGCTGATGAACGGCGGCTATAGAACCTTACTCGTCTGACAGTTTCAAACCAGTCGGGGGTATCGTTCTCCGCGTCCGCCGCGAACGATACTGCCGAACCTCCGACCGATCCCACATCCTTCCCCGGCATGGCGCAATTTCGCTGACGCCGGAGGACATATGATCGAACAACACCTGGAAGTGGTGCGGGACGGGCCGTTCCTGACGACAAAGGAAGCAGCGCGCTTCCTCAAGCTCAAGCCCAATACGCTGGAGAAGATGCGTGTCTATGGCGGCGGGCCGATCTACCGCAAGCATGGCCGTCACGTGCGCTACCACATCGACGACCTGACGGCCTGGTCGGACCTGCGCAAGAAGGACGTGACCTCCGATGTCTGAGTTCTATACGCGGGTCGAGATCGCATTCTATCCGGAGCATCTGAACCACTGGCTCCGCTTCGGTGTGCCGGTAGAACAGCATGACTTGGACCGCCGCCGGTCGCTGGCGTTGTTCAAACCCGGGCAGGTCTTCGGCTATGTCCGCTGGCAGGCTAACGAGTATGGCACCCAAGTTTGGCGGTTCACGATCGTCAAATCCGCCGAGCCGTCATTGATGTTGAGCCACATACAGGGGGTCGATCCTGGCTGCGAAGTGCTGCTGCTCGCCACTGGAAACGCCAAGGTGAAACGCGCGCTTTTGCAGATCGACGTTCTTGAGACGGCGGGCTTCGAGCCGTCTGACGTGTCGCCCGCCTATTACCGGCATGTGCATAATCGGGTGGCAACGGCACGGCCAATCCGGGACTACTGCCATGCTCAGCATGCGGCGCATTTAGCCGCGCGAAAGCTGGCGTCATGAGATCGGCCGTATTCGTCCTAACGATGATCTCGGTCTTCGCTTTGGCCGTTGCATCGACGGTCGACTTGCCGAAAAAGCTGATCTACAACGCGTCTGAGAGTGCGCCCGTGGGCTTCTATTGGGTCGATGAGGGGGCGATCTCGCGAGGCGATTATGTGTATGTCCACGGGCCGGAACGCGTTCGAAGGCTTGTCGTGGAGCGAGGATATTTGCCGCCCGGCATGCCGCTTGTGAAGCGTGTCGTCGGGCTGAATGGCGATCGAATCTGCCACGTCGGGACCGAGATTTTTCTTAACGGCACAGTGGTTGCGACCGCGAAAGAGCGCGATGGACTGGGGCGCCAGATGCCCCGCTGGCATGGTTGTCATATCCTCAGCGAGCAGGCGGTCTTCCTGTTGCAGGACCATCCGCAGTCTTTCGACAGCCGCTATTTCGGACCCGTGGATCGCCGTCTGATCATCGGGCGGGCGACGCCTTTGCGTCTGCCATGGTGGAAACACGGGCCAAGTTGATCCAGCGAGAGGAAGGAGTTGAAGCGTTGGAGGTGTCTGAGGCAGCGGAGGGCAAGATAAAAGGTGATGGTGCAAAGCGGCGCTTTTTCCAGTCTGCACATCGGGTTGGCCTGCACAGGGGACTGCGCCCCATGTGCAGGCGTTCAGCGCTAAGGCGCTGATGGGATTGCGGAATTGTTTGTGCAAGGAGGAAGGTGGCGTTTTCGAGGGACGATGGCGCGCCTAAGTCGGTGAGCGACCATGACCGATGACAACGAAGACATTTTCAAGCCGAAACTCGGGCGCATCCGCATCCTCGGCGGCAAGCGGACCAAGACCTATTTGAACCGCGTGCTCAACCAGGTCTCCGCCGCCGGCAAGAGCGGCTTCGGAACGCGGCGGCCGCCCGGCCAGTTTTCCGGCAACCGGATCGGTCGCGGCGGCAGCGCCATGCGCCAGCGCCAGGCGGGCCATCGCTTCGGCCCGACCTCGCGCCGCGTCGTCATCAAGACGCGCATCGTCAAACTCAAGGGCGGCGGCGTCGCGGCGGCTCGTACGCATCTCAATTACATCCAGCGCGACGGTGTTTCGAAGGAGAACGAGCCCGGCGGGCTTTATGACGCGGCGGGCGACGAAGCAGACGGCAAGGCGTTTCTCGACCGGAGCGAAGGCGACCGCCACCAGTTCCGCTTCATCGTCTCACCGGAGGACGCTACCGAGCTGAAAGACTTGAAGCCCTTCGTGCGCGACTTGATGACGAAGATGGAAGAGGATCTCGGCACCAAGCTCGATTGGGTCGCCGCCGATCATTTCAACACGGAGCATCCGCACACCCATATCGTGCTGCGCGGCAAGGACGACCTCGGCAAGGACCTCGTCATCGCACGCGACTACATCGCCCACGGCATGCGCGAGCGCGCCCGCGAACTCATCACCTTGGAGTTGGGGCCGCAGACCGAGCAGGAGTTGCAGCAGAAACTCTCCGCCCAGGTCGACCAGGATTGCTTCACCGATCTCGACCGGCAGTTGGTTCGAGACGCGACCGACAATCTGGTCGATCTGCAAACCGCGCCGCAGGGCGAGCGCGCGCGGTTCCGATGCGCCATGCAGCTCGGCCGGCTGCGTACGCTCGCCAAGCGCGGCCTCGCGGAAGAAGCGGCGCCCGGCCAGTGGCGACTGTCGGAACGATTGGAAGAGACGTTGCGGCGCGCCGGCGAGCGCGGCGACATCATCAAGACCATGCACCGGGGGCTCAGCCGGGCCGGCCTCGACGCCGGCGCGAGCGAATACGCCGTCTACGATCCGTCCGATCCGCGTGCGCCGACGATCATCGGGCGGATCATCGACCGGGGCTTTCATGATGAACTGAATGACGGCCACTACGTCATGATCGACGGCGCTGATGGCCGAGTTCACTACGTGGCGCTCAATCCCAAACAGGACTTGGAGGATTTGCCGATGGGCGCCGTCGTCGAAGTGCGCCCGGCGGCGGCGGGCCTGAAACCGGCCGACCGCATCATCGCCGAGGTGGCGCGGGGCAATGGCGGTCTCTATGAGACGGGCGCCCACCGCGCCGCCGA
>JANQLP010000103.1 GCA_028280515.1 Hyphomicrobiales bacterium | reverse complement strand
TAAATCGGAGCCATTCTGACGGAGCGATTTTGCGACAGGATCAAGTAAAGGCCCGTGGCGCATACCCGAGTGTACGGGCGAGGGCCTTTGCGCCGGAATTGGCGCAAAAGCGCCCGTCCCGAAAGGGTTTCCGATTGGCGGACGCCCGCCGGCGAAACGGCCTTGCCCGATGCGCCAACATCGCGCCGCGACCGTTTCGGCAACGGATCGCACACGCCAATCGAGAAACAGAATTGACTCGGATTTAGCCGAATAGGCTCTAGCTGCAAACCGCAACCGCGCTCAGCATATCGACGTCACGTGATTGTCCCAGGCCAGTTCATGCGTTCCGAGCGGAAAGATACGTTTTCCTTCAGAGCGCGCGATGCGGCCCGAACCGCTCGTGAGAACAAACCCCGTTTTCTTCCGCCGTCCGGCAACACCGCTGGCATCTGCAAATGCGTTGAGACCGACATATTTTCCGGTCCCCGTATCGAAGTAGAGTGCAACACCACCGCGCGGTGACGTGGCCGCCGCGATTTCTCCGGAACCGTCCACCGCCACCGACGCGACGTATCCTCTCAGACGCGCATTCGCGTCTTGTGGGAGCTCGGCGAACATCAGCCCCTCGCCCCGTCTGTGGAACCCCACGAGCGTGGGGCGTATGTTCTTCGCGCCCTTGTGCTGACACCCGAAGACAACCGCGCCGTCCGCGCACACGGCGAGATGGCGGATGGAGACCCGGTGCAAGTGTCGGGACAGTTCATGGCGTTCCAGCACATCACCGGTCCGCGCGTCGACATAGGCAAGGTTCGGCGCCATCGTTTCGAGATTGAGCGGCGCACGGCCATGATCGGGATGCGTCTCGATACCGCCATTGGCGATGACCAGTGTGCGGCGGTCAGGCATCACGGCCATGTCGTGTGGACCGATGCCGCCGGAATCAAACTCGCCGATGGAGCGATAATCTGCGCCCACGTCCCGTACACCGATGACGCCTCGGGCATTCTCGTAATCATTCTCCGTCGAGTAGAGCAGCCGGCCGTCGGGGGAGAATGCGCCATGCCCGTAGAAATGCCGCCCGGGCGAGGCGGTGAACACGCTCGGTGCCGCGTGGCCTTCGGCTCCGAATGCCACCGCGAACGTGCCCGGCCGGCGGGCGAACACAATGCAGTCGGATGCGCCGGGTCTCAGCAGACACGAGTGTCCCCGGCCGGGCAACGCGGTCTTGGCGACGATGCCGGTTTCCGGCGAGAAAAACGCAGCCGCATAGCTCCCGTCAGGTTCACGCAACGCCGCTGCATACAGCTCGCCGGCGTCCGCCCGCACAGCCGAGGGGATGAACGGCACGGCAGACGCCGCCGTCATCGCGCGAAGGATATCTCTTCGGCTAATCGCCATCGAGCGCGTTGAATCCAAGGCTCAGTCCCGCAGCGTCTGCAAGGATCCGACTCGTTTGCTCGCGCGCGTTCTTGAGCGGGAAGCCGGACGCGAGAAGCCTGTTCTCGGCCTCCTCGTTTTCAGCCACCTCACCCATCAGCACATTCAGACTCTTCATGTGGTTCAGCGCCAGGTTGAGCTCGGACAGAATTGAACTGCCCATACCCCACTCGTGCGCATCGATCCGATCGCCCAGTCCGCCGGCAACGTAGAGCATCGTCATGCCTTCGAGTTTGGCGATGAGGAACCGGGTCGACAATCCAGAAGGTTTGAACGCTGCGCGGGTGCGCCGGGACGTCTTTCGGCTCAGCCCCAACGGTCCGGCAATCTCGATATCGCGAAGCCGTTCGAGGCCGACGAGAAACGCCTTGGCGATTTCGAGAGTCACTTCGCCGTCATCGAGATAGGAGGGATTGTCGACGCCCGGCGAAAGGAAGGTGCGCACGTACCCATTCTCGTCATTCCATGCGGATTGAACTTCCGCAGCGATGTTGACGATATTTGCCGCGATTGTCTTCAGATAACCGCAGCGGAAGTCCCGTGCCGGCCCGGGCGTTGCGAACTCCTTTGCACTCTTTGCGTACAGAAGTATCTCGGCCGCGCCCAACCCCTGAAGTGCGACGCTTCGCTCTGCCAGAGCCGCCGGGTCGAGTGAGCGCGCGTCCTTCTTCGCGAGCGTTCGGCGCACCTGGCGCCGGCCAAGGCCCTTGCGGTCTGGCCAATAGAACACCCGGGCATGGCGGCGCTCATCCATCACCGGTCCGAACTGAACCTGCTCGATCCGCGCCCAGCTCAACACAAGGTCGCGAAAGGCCTCTTTCAGCGCGTCTGTCGGTTCGCCCGGCGCGGCATCGCAGAACGCCTTCGCCTCGTCGCTGAATTCACGCGCCGACGCAAGCAACCGGTCGTAACCCGGGCGGATGTGGTTTTCGAGGACTAGGCGCGCAAGCCCCTTGTGGTCGAAGGACTGCGCATAAGACGGTGCAGCGAAGCTCGCCGCCACAACAGCGGCAAAGACAGCAAACACGAAGCTCCGGCGGCGTACGATCATCAAAGCGACTTCACAAAGGCGATGAGACGCTCCCGGTCCGCTTTGGACAAGGCTGCAAAGGTGTCGCGTGCGGACCGCGCTTCTCCGTCATGCCACAGGATGGCCTCGGTCAGATTGCGCGCCCGCCCGTCATGCAGATAGAAGCTGTGCCCGTTGACGACCGGTGTCAAGCCGACGCCCCACAGTGGAGGCGTGCGCCACTCCTGCCCGTTGGCGATGCCTTCGGGCCGGTTGTCGGCGAGGCCTTCACCCATGTCGTGCAACAGCAGGTCGGTGTACGGCCAGATGAGCTGATTGGAAAGATATGGCTGACCCGGCAGCGTTCCGGTGGTGAAACTCGGTCTGTGACAGGCGGCGCATCCCGCGTCGTAGAACAGTTTCTTTCCTGCAAGAACATCAGCGTCTGCCGGATTGCGCCGACGCGGCACGGCAAGATTCTGCGCATAGAAGGTCACCAGATCGAGGAACTTCTGGCCGGCCTCCACGCCTTCTTTTTCCGAGTCGCCATTGCGCGCGTTGAGACAATCCGCCTGGCCTTCCGTGCAGTCGCCTGCCGACTTACGCACCATCGGGGTTGAAATGCCGATGTCGCCTGCAAACGCCTCCGCCGACTGCTGGCGCACCGACGGCGCGCCCGCCTTCCATCCGAACCGTCCGAGTGCCGGTTTGTCGTCGGCAATCGACCACACCTCGTTGGCCCGGCCCGAAATGCCGTCTCCGTCCTTGTCCTCCGGATCGGCAAGCGCCCGGATCTGCTCCTCGGGGATCGCCTCCAGCAGGCCGAGGCCGATCATCTGGTTGGCGACGCGCGGCGAGATCATGACCTGCGGATGGACCGCCCCGTATCCGGGCTGATCAATTGAATAGCGGGGTTTCCGAAGGCTGACCCTCTCACCGTCGGGAAACGTAAACGGCACCTCCTCGTACTCGATGCGCATCTTGCCTTCCGCGCTGTGCCCCTGGATCGCGAAGTCCTGAAGCTGGCCGCCATAGGTCGGCTCCGGGACCACGTTGATCTTGCGGGCCGCGAGCAGCGCCCGGTCGGCGTCCGTCTGCGGCGGGATGGAAAGACGCAGGAACATGGACGTCGCGTCGTCGCCCGGAAAATTGGATTCCGGCGGGTGTCCGCGCCCATCCTTCAGATGGCAGCGCTGACACGACCGCGCATTGAAAAGCGGTCCCAGACCGTCGGAGGATTTTGTCGAAGCCGGCGGCGAGACCCACAGCTTGCGGAAAATCCCGTTGCCGACCTTGAAGTCCAGCTCCTTGCGGAACGGCATGTTTCCTGATGCGTGCGAGAACGCATTGGCATTGTCGACGCTTTTACGCGACGTCGCTTTGCCGCCGGGAAAAGCCTCACCCGCTTCCGGTCTGGAGAAGTCCTGCGTCAGCGCGGGCGGGTGTTTGACGCCCGCCGCAGTCGCCTGGCCAAAGACGTGCTGGTGCAGAACGCCGGCCGTCAGGGTGATTGCCGAACCGAGGAGGATAGCGGCAAGTGCGCCCGAAGACGCGGTAACTCGACTCATCTACTGTTTTGCCTCGCGCACGTGACGCTCAATTAATCGCTACCCCCTTTTTGGCGGGCACTATTGACCCGGCCAACTAACGGTTTCTTGTATCGAACTCAAAGCTCTTCGCAAGCAGGAATCCGACCGTGTGGTTATCGACGTTCTCCTCGACGTGATACTTGTACGCACCGTCGAGCGCCCACCCGTTGCGCAGTTCGACACCGGCGGAAATCTGCAACTGCTTGTCCTCGAAATCCTCGGCTCCGAAGACATCGCGCGGGCGACCCGTGTAGGAGATGGCGACATTGTATTTACCACCGAAGACCAGCGCCCCGCCGACTGTGTAGTACCAGAGGTCGTCGAGCGTTCCTTCCGCGCCGTCGAGATAGACCACTTCGCCGACATATTGCAGTTCGACGCCATTCATTTGCCGCGCGCCGTAAATGCCGGCGACGTAGCCGTTTTCATCGTCGAGATCGCCGTTCGTCTTTCCCTGCGCGTGGTGGCGATAGGCAAAGTTCAGGCTCGCCCCGCCGAGTGACGGGATTTCCTCAAGATCGAGCGCGATCGAGAAGGAATCCAGATCCTCGGTGTTGCCTGCCCCGCCATCGGACACCTGTGTCCGGCCCCGGTCGGTGAACACGGACCGGCTCAGCGCCGACGTGTCCGCATGATAGATGCTCCCGGTCACCGTCGCGGTGCCGAGGGCTGCGGTCTCCCGCTCGACGGCGACGCCAAACCCAAGTTGCTCGGTGATTTCGTAATCTTCGGCAAAGTCCGTCCCGTACACGCCCGGCGTCACGTCCCACGCCTTGCCAAACGCGGGATTGAACTTGCCGCCGATGACGGAGACACCGCCACCAATGGCAACCTGCGCATAGAGTTCTTCCGCGTAGAGACCTTGATCCTCGAAGAACCGGTCATCGCCCGGATCGGGATCAAGCACCGGTTCGAAGGTCAGCGAGGTATGGCCGGACAGGAAGTGATTGATCGTCAGCTCCGCGGCCAGTTCCGTGGTGTTGTAGAAGTCGGAGAGTTCGTTGTCGGGATCGTCGGAGTCGATGTTGTTGTCGTTCTGGAACTCGACCGTGAGTTCGCCCGACAATCCGAAGGTTTTGCGCTCTTTTGGCGGCTCCGGCTCGACCGGCGGCGGCGGATCGAAGTCGCCACCGGACCAAGCCGGACTGACCCCACTTACAAGCACAGCAGCGAAAATCGTTCCCGCCAACCCGCTCAGACGGAGAGAATTAGACATTGGTGCACCCCCAGCATTTCGCCTTGTCGTGAGTTGTGCGCAAGGCTTGTTGTTATGTTGCAACATTACAGTTTGAGAATTGAATTCCGACCCGGAGTATCCGGGCGGCACCTGTGGAGATGGCGCGCCGCCCGGACACGGCTTGGCGGTCAACCTTTCACTTTGTCCGGATCGTCGAGGCTGTCTGAGCCTTCGAATTCAATGGCTTTGAGTTCGAGCGTGGCGACCGCTCGTTCTATGGCCTTGGTCTGCTCAAGCAGGGCATCGATCGCCGCCTGGATGACGGCGTTCCCCTCCTTGTTCCCCTCGCCGATCATCTGGTCGTATGCCTCGACCGTTTCGGCGCGCTTGACCATGGCTGCCATGTCCGCGAGCGTATTGTCGAGCGCTGCCTGCATTGCCTTGTCGACATCCGGGGACTTGGCCTTCACCAGATCGGAGACGCTTGGGCCCGACACGGTCGACCCGTCGACGCGCTTGTAACGTCCGAGATAGACGTTCTGCATGCCGACCTGATTGTAATAATGTGAGTTGTGCGTGTTGTCGGAGAAGCAATCGTGCTCTTCTTCCGGATCATGGATCAACAGGCCGAGCTTCATCCGCTCGCCCGCCAGTTCACCGTATGACAGGCTTCCGAGCCCGGTAAAGATGCGGGTCAATCCAATCGTGTCAGGACTGTCCATCAATTCCTTGCGGGCCGGCCCGTCAGGCGCCCACTGGGCGGTGATCCACTTCAGATCGTCGATCAGCAGGTCCGTGACCACGCGCAGATACTCCGCGCGGCGTTCGCAGTTTCCGTTGGTGCAGTTTTTGGGATCGAAGTCCGTCGCCGGCCGGTTTCCGGCGCCGGCGTCGGTACCGTTCAAATCCTGCCCCCAGAGCATGAACTCGACGGCGTGATAACCGGTCGCGACATTCGCCTCGATCTCACCGGCCTCATGCAGCACATTGGTCAGAAGCGACTTGGTGATCTTCGGAATCTCGATCTTCTGCCCGCCGACTTTCAGGCTCGTATTGGCGATGACGTTGGCGACATACAACTCATTCTCATCGGACTCGGTGCCGTAGTCGTCGGCGACGTAGTCGATCAGTCCTTCATCGAGCGGCCAGGCATTCACCTTGCCCTCCCAATCATCAACGACAGGGTTGCCGAACCGGAACACTTCCGTCTGCTGATAAGGCACCCGCGCGGCAAGCCAGGCACCCCTTGCCGCCTGCAGTGTCTTGTCATCGGGCTTTGCGAGAAATGCGTCTATCGCAGCCTGCAGTTTCTGTGCGGTGAGGAGCGAATCCTCATATCCGGCATGCGCGATATCGGCATAGTTCTTAATGACGTCCTTCGCGGCTACCTTCGCCCAGGCTGGCGCGGCCATAGCCAAGAAGATCATGGCAAACATGAGTGTGAAGAGGGCACGGCGCGCGCCACTCGGAGAGACTGAAACAATCATAATTTTTCCCCCAATATTCGGAGTTCAAGGCCCCGGCATCGGATTGATTTTGGTGGACCGACTCTGCACGGTCCCCGCGAACACACCGGTTTGAATTGATGAAGTCAATTGTCATCTTTAACTACGCACCAAAAAGCGCAAGTTAAATCAACATCTTGGACTCATTCTAATTCAAAGGCACATATCCGCATGTGCGAAACACACCGTGAATCCAGGACCTTAGCGTGCGGGAATGATTGCGCCGGTCTCCGGCACACGCATTGCTGTTGTGGCGTTTTGCCGCAAACCAGAGTCGGGCGCTTCCCTGCGCGCCCCTCGACGTCGGATGCGGAAGGTCGCGCGCGTTCAGGCAGCGAACCGCCTGCACTCACTTGGCGTTCTTTTTGAACTCCGCGTGGAAATCGTCCAGCACTTGCCGGGTGCATCTTCCGATGGCGGCGTAGTCCGCATCTGTGAGGTTGGCCAGAGAGACACGCACGGACGCATCCACTACCTCAAACCCCTTGCCCGGCAACAGCACGACGCCCGTCTCCTTGGCGAGGCGGAAGAGAAAGTCCGTGCCGCGCTCGCCAGCGCTGAACCATTTGGCAAAGGCATCGCCGAACAAACGGCGGCCGAGCTTCTCCAGGTCGATCAGATAGTAGTAGTGCACCTCGTTTTCGCTCTGGTCCGCCTTGATGCCGATATTCGCGCAGAGAGTCTCAAACCGGTGCCGGATGATCCGTTTGGCGCCGTTCTTGTAGCGGCTCTCAAGGTCCATCAATCCGGACAACGCGAACAGGGCCATTTGCAACTGCTGCGGTGTCGAGAGGCCGGCGGTGTGGTTGAGGGCCACGGCCCGGCTGTCGGCCACAAGACGGTCGATGAACCGGATCTCTCGTGGCTTCGTCGCAAGCGACGAATAGCGCTTGTCGAGATCCTTCTTCGCCTTTTCGGGCAGCGCGGCAAGCGCGTCGTCGAACACATTGTCGTCGTGCAGCGCCATGGCGCCGAGACGCCATCCCGTCGCGCCGAAATACTTCGAGAACGAATAGACGCACATCGTGTTGCGCGGGCATTTGGCGAACAGCGAGACGAAGTCGTCGGCAAACGTGCCGTAGACGTCGTCGGTGACGATGAACAGGTCCGGCCGTTTCGTCTCGATCAGTTTCGCAAGCTCGTCCAGCCCTGTATCGGACAATTTGACCGACGGCGGATTGGCGGGATTGACCAGACAGAACACCTTGATGGACGGGTCTTCGAGCTTCTTGAGTTCCGACGACGGGAACTGCCAGTCTTCCTCTTCGTCCATCCGCACATCGACGATCGGCATGCCGTATTCAGGCAGTGGCGGGATTTCCAGATAGGGTGAGAAGATCGGTGTCGCCAGTGCAATCTTGTCGCCGGGCTTGACGAGATGGTTGAAGCGCATCGTCTCGAAAAAGTAGGTCATCGCCGCCGTCCCGCCTTCGGTCGCGAAGATCGAGAAGTCGCCGCCGATGCGCGGCGCGCCGCCATACATCTCCTGCTCGAGATACGCCTTCACGATAGCCTCGGCACGTACCAGCATGCGCGGCGGTACGGGGTAGTTACAGCCCAGAAAGGCACTCACCGCTTCAGCCAGGAATTCCTCCTGATCGAGGCCAAGCCGGTCTTTCACATAACTGATCGCGGACAGCAGAAACTGCACGCCTTCTGTGTCTTCATGGCCCTGGGCAAAGGTCTCGTAACGCTCGACCATGCCCTTCTGCTCCGGCAATCCGCCGAAACCACTGTTGAGATAGGCGTAGGACCGTTCCGCTTCGCGGATGGCGAAATCGCCGAGCCGCAAAAACGCCCGGCGCGGCAGGGTTGCGAGGAAATTCGGGTTGCCGCGCCCCGCGTTCAGCATCATCCGATCGGAGGCGGTTGACGCGATTTCGATCAACTTGTCCTTGAGCTCGAACGGGCTGAGTTTCGCGTATGCACTTAAGTCCAGGTCGGCCATTTCGGACACTCCTCACTCAAAGCTGCTAGCCGGCATTCTTGGTGATGATACCCACGATCAGCGGGCCCCAAAGGGTCAGGAAGACGTTCGCCACGGCATAGGTCACCGTGAAGACGGGAACCGGCGTTGCGTTGCCGGCCTTTGACAGCAGCGCCGCGAAGCCCGGATTGGCGCTGCGCCCACCGACGAGACAGGCAAGCGCCTCGATCGGATTGCGTATCTTCAGCACGTAATAAGAGAAATAGAAAACAACGATCTGCGGGATAATCGTCACCGCGACACCGAGCAACAGAAGCGTCAAACCGAATTTCTGGATCGTGACGAACGCCTGTGGCCCGGCCGTCAGGCCGACCACTGCGACGAACACAGCGAGGCCGAAATCGCGCAGGAAATTCGACGCGCCGGTCGGCAGCGCCGCGAACCTCGGATGCGTGCTGCGCAACCACCCGAACAGGAGCCCTGAAAGCAGGCATCCGCCCCCGGTGCCCAGCGTGACGGGAACGCCTGCGAGCTTGACCACGCCCATCCCAACGAGAATGCCGAGCGCCATGCCAAATCCGAAGAAGATGAAGTCGGTGATCGCGCCTGCCGGGATCTTGTAACCGATCTTCGCCTCGACGCGGTCGAGATCCTTCGGCGTCCCGACAAGGTGGAGCTCGTCGCCCTTGTGGATCTGCAATCCGGGCAACAGTGGTAGATCATGGCCCGCGCGCCTGATCCGGATGGCGTATATGCCGCGCCGCAGGTCAGTGCTGACATGCTCATTGATTTCGTGGATGGTGTGACCGGCGAGCTGCTTGTTGGTCAGAATGATCTCGCGTATCTCCTCGACCACCTGAAACTCCGGTGGCGCCTGAACCTCGGTCCCCAGATACCCTTCCGTCTTCGAGATTTCCGAAATCAGGCCGGTGACGGCGATGATGTCGCCGGACTTGATTTTCGTTTCATCGGTGACGTCGACTTCCTTACCATCGCGGAAGATGGCCTCGATTTTCGACTTGGACATGTTGGCTTCGACGGCCGGGACGGTCTTGCCGCTTGCCTTGCTGGAGCGCGCAACCTTGTAGACACGTGTGGCGACGCGCTTGATCGCGGCGAACTGCCCCGGGTCGAGCTCGGGGCGACCGCCCGAGATGGACTGCGCCAGCTTGACCGCTTCGGTGCGGATGTCCCAACCCATGACCATCGGGATGAACCAAGTCGCGACGATGATGGGCCCAAGGGAGCCGAAGATGTAGGTCACAGCATATCCGACGGCGACGTTCGTCTGCATCGTCTTGATCTGCTCGGGAGAGGCGTCGAGCCTCGAGATGGCATCGCCGGCGGTACCTAGGATCGCCGACTGCGTCAGCCCGCCAGCGGCGAGCCCGGCCGCCGTTCCGCGGTCGAGACCGAACATCCACGCCGCAGCCAATACGCAGAGCAGGCCGACGAAGCACATAACAAATGCCGAAGCGAGCTGGTTGATCGTCTGCTTGTTGATCGACTGGAAGAACTGCGGTCCGCCCTGATAGCCGACGGCATAGATGAACAGGGCGAAGAACACCGTCTTGATGCTGGGGTCGAGCTTGATGCCGAGTTGGCCGATCAGAACCCCGACAATCAACGTGCCGGCAACGCCACCCAGAACAAAGCGTCCAACCTTGAACTTGCCAAGGACATAGCCAAGCCCCACGGTGATGAAGAGGGCGAGAAGCGGCGCTACATCAAACAGCTTGTCGAGCAACTCCATGGGTCCTCCCATGCCGGTCGGCCGGTTCCATCGGCGTGTTTTTCCAAAGAAATA
Organism: Hyphomicrobiales bacterium; assembly: GCA_028280515.1. Classification (GTDB taxonomy): domain Bacteria; phylum Pseudomonadota; class Alphaproteobacteria; order Rhizobiales; family Methyloligellaceae; genus UBA2767. Next base: position 2,654 of record JANQLP010000103.1, on the reverse strand, counting down.
TGGCGACTTGCCTCAAAGGCAAAGCGGAAATCGATGGAATTCTACCTGTGGTTGATTACGATTCAACGTCGGCCCCGGCCTTGATCTTGCTCAACCCAGGTCCCGGGCGGCTCGACGCGGGTGCCCCAGAGTTTCCGGCGAACGAACCGGTAATAGGCCTCCGCGTCGTACAGCTCTACGGCCAGACGCAGGTTGAGCGCGCTCAGCCGCCCGATTGCCGAAAGCAGCGAATAGCTCGCGACGACCACATTGCGATTGTCGGCGACAAGTTGAACCTGCGACGACAGGGCCGTCTGCTGTGCGTTCAACACGTCCAGAACCGTGCGCGTGCCGGCCTTTTCCTCCCGGCGTGTCCCCTTCAACGCGGTCTCGTTTGCCTCGGCGGCGATGCGGTCGGAAACAAGCTGTGCTCGCGCGGAAGCGAGCTGCGACCATGCCGACACGACGCCCGAACGCACCTGCAGGCGGGCCTGGCGCACCTCTTCCTGGCGCTGGAACAGGGTTTGTTTGGCCTGACGCACCTGCGAGGACGGCGCGCCGCCCTGGTACAGGGGAACCGTCATCCGCACGAAGGCCGAGGTATCGCTCTTCTCCTCGACGATCCTGGAAGACTCAAGCTCGCGTGAATGCTGCAACTGCAAATCGACTTGCGGCAGCATCTTGCCCCGTGCGGCGGCAACAGCATTGCGGGCGGCTTCTTCCTGAAACAGCGCAGATACGACAGCCGGATGTTCCCGTTGCGAGATCTCGATCGCCTCGCCGAGGGTGCGCGGCAACAGTCTGCCAATGGACGGCGGCGACTGAAGAACGCCGGGCCGCCGCCCGATCACCTCAAAATAGTTCGCTTCACTCGACCTGAGCTGGCCGCGCGCGCCTTCCAGGGCGGCCGTCGAGGCCGCGCGCTGCGCCTTCGACTGCGCAAGATCGGTCTCCGTCAATGCGCCGGCATTGAAACGCCGCTCGTTGGACGCGAGATAATCGGTCAAAACGTCCACGTTGTTTTTCTGAAGCCCGACCGTCGCCTGATTCTGGATCACATCCATATAGGCGGTTACGGCGTTGAGCAGAGTCGTCTGCTCCGTATTGCGCAGGCTTTCGCGCGTGGCGAGCACGTTGGCTTCGGCCTCGCGCACCGTGTTGATGGTCTGAAACCCGCGAAACAACGGCTGGTTCAGCGTCAGGGCATAGCCACGCGGGCCATCACGGCCGTCGAGATCGATCTCACGACCGAACTGGTCCAGGATATTCCGACGAAGCGGCCGGGTGAGCTTGAGGTCCCGTTCCTCGTGACCTGCCTGCGCCTGCCCCGTGATCGTAGGCCGGAACCCCGACCGCGCCTGCGGAACGGTTTCGTCCGTCGCGCGCAGTTGCGCGCGTGCGGCCTGCAATTGCGGATTATTGGTGTACGCCAACGCGAGGGCGGCATTGAGCGTTTCGGCATGTGCGGGTGCGGCGGCGCAGAGAAGCAACACACCGGAAACAGCACCGGCAGCCAGACGCTTCCGGCGATGCAACAGCCCCGGTCCGACTGCACGAATGATCCGCATTCCGACCCGCCCCCAACGCGACTGAACACCAGACGCCGATACGCCCCAACGGGCGCAAACAACACGACGGCTGCCCTTTTCGCGCAGCCTCCGTCTGTCCTGACACTATAGCCGCTGACTTATACGGCTTGAAGGATAAAGGCCGCGGCGGTCATTTGTGTGTCCACAGGAAGATAGGACTAGGTTGCCTTCGCCTTCGGTTTCGCTTTCGGTTGCGCGCCGAACTTCTCGCGCATTGTCTGGAACGCATAATAAAGCACCGGAATGTAGAACAGCCCGACGATCGAATCGAAGATCATTCCGGAAAAGACAACGACACCGATCGAGATCCGGCTCGACGCGCCCGCCCCGGTTGCCAGCACCAGCGGCAGAACACCGATGATGAAGCACAAACCGGTCATGGTGACCGGACGAAAGCGCACCCGCGCGGAGCTCATTGCCGCTTCGTAAATCGATTCCCCTTCCTCTTCGTGGCGGACGCGGGAGAACTCGACGAGCATGATGGCCTTCTTGGCCGCCAAACCGATCAGGAGCACAATGCCGATCTGCGCGTAGAGATTGTTGTCGAGAAGCGAAATGAGCGCGAGCGGCAACATCGCGCCGAACACGGCGAAGATCGCGGACAGCATGACGGCGACGGGCAGGCTCCAGCTCTCATACTGGGCAACGAGGAACAGATAGGCGAACAGGAATGCGAACAGGAAGATGTAGATCATCAGGCCCGATGCCTTGACCTCTTGGAATGACATACCGGTCCATTCGACCTCGTAGCCCTCCGGCAACACGCGACTCGCAACCTCGTCGATCGCGGCAATCGCCTGTCCGGTGCTGTACCCGGTCGCGGTCATGCCCTGCAGCGGCGCGGTCTGAACCAGATTGTACCGGTTCACGGCCTCGGGGCCGATCACGGATTTCATTTCGACCATCGCGGCCAGAGGCACCATTTCGCCCTGCGGATTGCGAACCTGGATGCGCCCGATGTCGCTTAAGGAGTCACGGTACTTCGCGTCGGCCGAAATGATGACCCAGTATTGCTCGTCAAACAGGTTGAAGTTGTTGACGTATGCGCTGCCCAGATTGGCCTGGAGCTCGCTGAAAATCGCGCTG
>JANQLP010000059.1 GCA_028280515.1 Hyphomicrobiales bacterium | reverse complement strand
AACGGCCTTGCCCGATGCGCCAACATCGCGCTGCGACCGTTTCGGCGACGGATCGTACACGCCAATCGAGAAACAGAATTGACTCGGATTTAGCCGAATAGGCTCTAGCTCTTGGCGACCTCCTTGAGGTCTGCGGGCGAGATCAGAACCGCAAACTGCTCACACCAGATCACCACGCTCTTGTACTTGGAGAGATCGAGACCGGGGGGAATCTCGTATTTCTGGCTGCCTTTGAAACTCCGCAGGCGGCCGAGATCAACGAACATCACGTCCGACAGGTCGCTCGATGCGCGGATATCGGACTTCGGCACGAGATAAACGTGGAACTTCGGTCCCGGACCGACCTCGAAATCGTCGTGCAGGAACACGGTCTTCTCATACACGCTCACCCGGCCCTTGCCATAGTGAATGGGATCGCTCGGGTTCGCGTGAATGAACGTGCCTTCGGCAACCAATCCGGTTTTCTCCGCCGCAGTCAACTGTTCCATCGCTTCGGGCGGCGGAAACACGTACGGGAAAAGAAAGAAGCCGAGCGCGACGCCGAAGCCCGTGCCAAGCAGACCACCGAAAAGAAAGACCGTAAGCCAGCGCCACATGCGCATCTCCTTGCCAAAGTTTCCGCGATTTCTTTCTACCGCGAGTATATTACGACATAACCATGCAACCGGATGCATGCGTTATCTTGTCTACAGGCCAAATTTAACAATCTGATAACCACATATATTTACAATGTTTCTTTCGAATAAACGCAAAAGGATTCATGCATGACAGGGCCACTTGCAATACCTTCCGCACTTATTCTTCTTTTCTTTTCGACCGCAGCAATAGCGTCTGAGCCGCACGAAATCGAACAATCTCATGACGCGCGTGTCGGCGAGCAACTGTTTCTGAAACTGCCAGGAGATCCGGACCAGGGCTACAAGTGGCGTTTTAACGCCGAAGCAAGCAAGGGCGCGAACCTCGTTTCGGTCGATCAACTCGGCTGGTTCATCGCCGAAAAGGGCGCGTCCATGTTCTTCCAGGAGAAGAGCGTCCTGAACGTGGCAGTCCATGCCAAGGCGACAGGCCGGGCCGATCTCGCTTTCGATTACTATCGCCATACCGGGGAGCGCCTTTTCACAAAGACACGGTACTTCCGCATCAACATTCGGCCTTGACCGCGTCGGTCCCACCTCAACGGTCAGTTGAGCCGGAAATCCCCGTCATAGAACTGGACTTCTCGGGGCGAGAGCAATTGCTTGTGCGCAATGCGGATCTTGTAGAGCGGTCCGTCGAGGCTCTCGGTCCAGAACCTCAAGAAGTCCGTGAGCCTGGGGAACGCCGGAGCGATGTCGTAGTCCTGCCACACGAAGGATTGAATCAGCGCGGGATGATCGGGCAACCGGTAGAGGATCTCTGCAGTGGTCAGGCTGTGTCCGTCCAGTTGTCGCAAAAAATCCCGATCCGCCATTCCAACCTCTCTTTCGCAGCGATTCGTTCCAGACAGAACCAAATGCTAACCCAGACGCCCAGGGTTGATCAAATTTGCGCTTCTATTTCATGATGTTGGCAGCAAGCGGCGCGTGCTGCTAGCGGCGCCGGACCAGCCTGTCCCAGAACCGCAGGACCAGATAGTCAAACAACCCGGCAAGAAGAAACGCGATCGCGACCAGTTCTGCCGTTTCCGGATCCAGTCCGATAACATCCGGAAACAGATAGAGAAAAAGGCCGATGAGGAGACAGACGAGCGCGGCCACCCCGAACGCGATCTTGACCAAGCGGTGCCTGGTCTCCACGGCCTCGCCATGCCCGGCCATGATCACTCTCCTTCGTTCCGGTGCGCCTGATCTGAAGCGAGCAATGCCTTGGCGGCCGCGAGGAGCGTGCGCTTCGTTTCCGTGCAACCGCTCTCCAGCCATTGTGCTTCAAGCCGCTTTAGCACGTCTCCGATGCCCGGACCCTGCTTCGCGCCAAGACCGACAAGGTCCGCACCTTGCAGCGGAAACTCCGGAACCGGCATCGCCGAAACGCGCGCGATGCATGCGTGCCACGCCTCACTCGATGGCTGGGCATCGGAAGCCGCCCAGGACTTCAGCACGGCATCGCCGGCCCCGATTGTCCCAAAGGCATAGACCAGACGGCACAGCGCGGCATTATTGGCCGACGCGGCCACATCCGGCATGCGTGCAAACGCCACCAGGCGATCGCGCTCCGCGTTCGAAAGGCGCAGGATCGCGGCGAGCCTTGTCGCATCCTCCGCAACAAAAACGTTCAAGCCCCCGAGCCGAAGCAGAGCATCCGGCTCCCGCCCAAGTGCCGTTTCGATTGCAGCCAAACGCTCAAACCGCACCATATTGGGCACGCCGCGCAGTACGTCGGTCAGCAATCCGTGATCGAACATTTTCCAAAGCGCAATGACCGCGCCGCCGGCCCGCAGCAGCCGCATCAGTTCGCCCGCCACACGTTCGCCTGAAAGCCCGCGAAGCCCATTGCGTTCGCGCACGCAGGCACTCAGCCCGTCCGCGTCGAACCGGTCCGTCATCAGGTCCGCATTGAAGCGGAAGAACCGCAGGATTCTCAGATAGTCCTCCTGCACGCGGGCCCGCGCGTCGCCAATGAAGCGCACGCGGCGTTTCTGGATGTCCGCAATCGCACCGAGCGGGTCGAACAGCGTTCCGTCGCCATCCGCATACAGGGCGTTGATCGTGAAGTCCCTCCGGCTCGCGTCAGCGGCCCAGTCGTCGGTGAAGGACACGGTTGCGTGACGGCCGAACGTCTCCACATCCTCCCGTAGCGTGGTCACTTCGAACGCATGATGATCGACGACGAGCGTCACGGTGCCATGGTCGATGCCGGTCGGGACCGCCTTGAGCCCGGCGGCGCGCCCGAGTTCCATGACCGTCTCCGGGGACGCGTCCGTGGCAAAGTCGACATCCTGCACGGGCCGGTCGAGCAGCGTATCCCGCACCGCGCCTCCAACCGCCCGCACTTTGTGGTCCCGCGCCGCGAGCGTTTCGAAAATCCGCACCGTACCGGGCCAGCTCAGCCACGGGGCACCGGCGACGGTTCGGGGGGATGTCTTGGATCGGTCGGACAAGGACGTGTCGGTCCTCCGGTCTTGAATGCCAACGACGGCTAGGGAGTGCGTCCGGGCGTCTGCTCGCCCGACGTTTCGGTCGTCGCCTGCTGTTCCCTCTCCCATTTGAGAATCTCGTTTGAAACCAGACTGCCCAGGGTGACCACGGCGAAAACCGTGCCGGCGACGGTCAGCCAGTTGATGGGTGCGTTCTTAAAATAGCCCTGCTTCATGTCACCGCGGTTCTTCACATACTCGTACGCCGCATAGAGAAGAAACGGCAGAAAGAACATGCCGACCACAGCCAGAAACACGCGAATCATCGGGACGACTCCACCTGATACATCCATTCGTAAAGGTTGCGCAGCATGCCCGCTGTTGCGCCCCAGATAAAGCGCTCTCGATATGGCATGGCGTAAAACTTGCGCCTGCGGCCGCGCCATTCGCGCGTATGAATCTCATGATTCGCCGCGTTCATGAGAAAACTCAGCGGCACATCGAACACGTCTGCGACTTCATTGTGATCCGGCACCACCGAGTAGCCTTCCCTGATGACTGCCACCAACGGGGAAATCCGATAACCGGTCGACGTCACATAGTCATCCAGAAAACCGACCGGATCGACAAACTGTGGGTCGAGGTTGATTTCCTCCGATGCTTCCCTGAGCGCCGTGTCCACCACATTTGCGTCGGCCGCGTCCACCTTGCCGCCAGGGAAAGAAATCTGTCCGGCATGGGTGGGCAGATGATCGGTCCTTTGCGTAAACAAAACAGAGGCTTGGTTGTCGCACTCAATGACCGGGATCAGAACGGCCGCCTGCCTTTTCTCGTAGGTCCCGTCGAAATTGGCCAGCTCGGGATCAAGCTCGAAGTCATGGCGCAAGGCAGCGGCACCGGGATCGGCCTTCTGCGCCTCAGGTGGGGTGAGTACGCCTTCGGCGCGCGCGCGCAAGTCCGCGATGGAGAACTCGTCTGCATTGCCAACTTGTATGAGTGTCATCGCCCATTGCCTCAATGCGCATCCGTCGCATGGACGTCACGCAGGGACCGAGTTGCAAAAGTCCTGTGGAACGCCGACACTACCTTGCGGCGGTGTCTTGCGGCCCTAACACGATTGTGACCTAATTTCGCTGCAAACTGTTCCGAACAATCTCGTTGAGCTTTATATTCATCACCATGAGCGCACTAAGTCAAACCGACGAAAACCTTGAAGAACGGCTCGAAGAAACGGGTGAAAGAGTCGCCCGCGTCCACAAGGCGGCAGCCTCTGTGATCTTCGGCCAGGACCAGGTCATCGAGCTGACTCTCATCACATTGCTGTCAGGCGGTCACGCCCTCCTGATCGGTGTGCCGGGTCTGGCCAAGACCAGTCTCGTGGAAACCCTGGGGACCGTCCTCGGCCTCGATAACAAGCGAATACAGTTCACGCCGGACCTCATGCCATCCGACATCGTCGGGTCGGAGGTTCTGGAAGAAACCGGCCGCGGCAAACGCTCGTTCCGGTTTGTGAAAGGACCGGTGTTCACGCAGCTTCTGATGGCCGACGAGATCAACCGGGCGAGCCCGAAAACCCAGTCGGCGCTGCTTCAGGCGATGCAGGAACACCATGTGACGGTCGCTGGAACGGACCACACCGTGCCCCGTCCCTTCCACGTGCTCGCCACCCAGAACCCGCTTGAGCAGGAAGGCACCTACCCGTTGCCGGAAGCACAGCTCGACCGGTTCCTGTTGCAGATCGACATCGACTATCCCGATGTGGTTGCGGAGCGTCGCATGCTGTTCGCGACGACGGGAACGGAAGAAACCAAGCTGAAAGCCATTATCGACGAAGCCGACCTGATGGCGGCGCAGCGGCTGGTGCGGCAGATTCCGGTCGGCGAAAAAGTCGTCGACGCAATCCTGAACCTGGTGCGGTCGGCCCGTCCGGGCGCGGATGCGGACGATGCCATCAACGAGCAGATCGCATGGGGACCCGGACCGCGGGCGAGCCAATCGCTTATGCTGGCCGTGCGGGCCAAGGCCCTTATCGACGGCCGTCTCTCACCGTCGGTGGATGACGTCATCGCCCTTGCCGAGCCGGTTTTGAAACACCGCATGGCATTGACGTTTGCCGCCCGTGCGGAGGGTATCTCCCTGCAATCAGTCATCGAGTCCCTGGCGAAGCGGCTGGGGTAGACAGCGGTCGTGCCCCCAATCGCTGACAGCAAGAGAACTTCACCGCTCGGCGAGCTGGAAAGCCGCGCCTATGCGCTGGCGGAACGTGTGCCGTCGCTGCTGGTCGCCGCCCGCCGCGTGTCGCATACCGTTGCGCACGGGATACATGGACGCCGCCGTCGCGGGCCCGGCGAAACGTTCTGGCAGTTCCGCCACTTCGAGAGCGGTGACGCGGCCGAGACCATTGACTGGCGTCGGTCGGCCAGTTCGGACCATCTGTATGTGCGCGAACGCGAATGGGAAGCGGCCCACACGGCCTGGGTCTGGGTCGACATGTCGCTTTCCATGGCCTTCCGCTCGCACCTGTCGCAAACGTCGAAGATCGACCGGGCGATCATTCTCGCGCTGGCCACCGGCGATCTGCTTGTTCGCGGCGGCGAGCGCATCGGGTTCATCGGCGGGCGGGCCCGTGTCGGCCGGATGGCCGTGACCCAACTGGCACTGTCGATTGCCCGCCGCGCGAACGATCCCGCACTTGAACAGGACAGCTTGCCCCCCGCGGCCGCGCTCGGTGAGTTCTCGGAATGCCTGCTGTTCTCGGACTTTCTCGAGCCCGTGGACGAACTGGTGCCAAGACTTGAACAATTGGCGATGCAGGGCGTGCGCGGACATCTGGTGCAGATACTCGATCCCGCCGAGGAGACACTGCCATATCGCGGCCGGACCGAGTTTACCGGCTCCGAGGACGGCGAACGCATGATCGCGGGACGCGCGGAAAGCCTGCGCGAACGCTATCATGAGCGCCTCACATCGCATCGCCGCGAGCTGAATGAAGCACTGCGGCGGCTTGAATGGTCGCTGCTCATCCACCACACCGACCGCCCGGCCGAGGAAGCGCTGCTTGCGTTGCACGCGCGCCTTGCCGGCATGGAGCATGACTACCGCTATCGGCCGTCCGCGGAACCGATGGATACCGACCTCGCGACGGAGGCTACGCTATGATGGCCCTCGGTCCCATCGGGTTCATGCAGCCCTGGGTGCTGACGGCGCTCATTGCCCTGCCGGCAATCTGGTGGCTGCTGCGGCTGACGCCGCCGCGCCCCGAGCGCGTGGTGTTTCCGCCGACGCGGCTGCTCAAGGGACTTGAGGATTCCGAGCAAACCTCGGCGCACAGCCCGTGGTGGCTGACGGCACTCCGCATGCTGCTCGCCACGCTTCTGATCGGGGCGCTGGCCGGACCTGTTCTGCATCCGGATCGTGATGCGCTTCCGGGGTCGGGACCGGTGCTCATCGTCGTTGACAATGGCTGGGCCAGCGCAACCGGCTGGCAGGCACGCCAGAACCTCATCGACGCATATATTTCGCGCGCGGAACGCGATTCCCGCCCGGTCATGCTGGCGAGCACGGCCGGCCGGGGCGAGGCGCAGATCACGGCGATGGGGCCGCAGAAAGCGCGCGAGGCCGCGGCCAGTCTGCAGCCGCATCCCTACAATCCGGACCGGTCAAGACTGGCCGAAAAACTGCTCGACGAGGTCAATGCCGGCGACGCCGGCGCCGTCCTTTGGCTGACGGACGGCCTCGACTATGGCAACGCGTCGGCATTTGCAAAGACGCTTTCAGAGCTTGCAGGCGGAGATGCGGGCGTCACGATCGCCACGCCCGAAAGCACAGAGAACCCGATCGGGCTGCGCGCCGCCATTGCGGAAAAAGGCGCCCTCGTTGCTCAGGTCGTCAGCGCCGGCGAGAGCAGCCGGACCGGAACCGTGCGGGCCTTCACGACGCGCGGCGAACAACTCGGCGAGGTGCCCTTCACGCTTGCGCCCGGAACCTCGAGCGCTGAAGCGGAAATCGAGTTGCCACTTGAGATTCGCAACCAGATCGCCCGCCTTGAGATTGGCGGTGAAGCATCGGCCGGCGCGGTACATCTGCTCGACGCGCGCTCGCACTGGCGCCGGGTCGGCGTGATTTCGGGCGACGCTCAGGAACTGGCGCAGCCTTTGCTCTCGTCCGTCTATTATGTGGAGCGCGCGCTCACGCCCTATGCGGACGTTGTGACCGCCAACGGCAGCAACATCGCTTCGGATACGTCCGAGCTTCTCGCGCGCGACCCGTCGGTCCTGGTTCTGGCCGACATCGGCAAGATCGTCCCGAGCTCCCTTGAGGCGATCGAATCCTGGGTCGACCGCGGCGGAACCCTGATCCGCTTTTCCGGACCGCGCCTTGAAAAGAACGTCGATCAACTGCTCCCCACCGCGTTGCGGCGCGGCGGGCGCACGCTCGGCGGGTCCCTGTCGTGGAGCACACCGCAGCAGCTTGCGCCGTTCGAGGAAACGAGCCCGTTCTTTGGTTTGGAGATCTCGCCTGAGGTCACCGTCCGCCGCCAGGTCCTCGCCGATCCGGCCGCGGGGCCACAGGCCGACGTCTGGGCGCGCCTGAAGGATGGCACACCGCTTGTCAGCGCAGCGCGGCGTGGCGATGGTTGGCTTATTCTGTTTCACGTCACCGCCAATTCCGACTGGTCGAACCTGCCCATTTCCGGCCTGTTCGTGGAAATGCTGCGCCGGATTACGGAACGCTCGGTGATTACGTCAGGTAGCGCTCAGGGCACAGGCGCAAGCCAGCCGGGCGATCCGGCAGCGCAGCAACCGACCGGACTGCTGGCGCCGCGGCAAGTGCTCGACGGCTTCGGACAACTCATCTCGCCACCTCCCGCGGTTTCCCCGATCGAGGCCAGCAAGCTCGAAGAGACCCGCGTGAGCCCGTCGCATCTGCCGGGTTACTATGGCCCCGCCGGCGCAACGCGTGCGCTGAACCTGATCGGCCCGGAGACAACGCTCAAACCCCTGACGGGGCTTTCACCCGCCGGCCAGCAGATCGGCTATGCCGTGCAGGCCGCTGTTCAGTTGAAACCCTGGCTTCTGGGTGCGGCGCTCATTATCTTCCTGGCCGACATGATCGCGGTGCTGATGTTCTCTGCCGGCGCCCGGCTGTTTGCCGCGGCCCGCGGCGCCACGGCAATGCTCGCCGTCGCGGCGCTCGCCCTTGCGCTCACGGCGCAACCGCTCATCGCGCAACAGACCGACAACCCCGAAGACCTGAAGGCGCTCGATGCCACGTTGAACACGCGACTCGCTTATGTGGTCACGGGAGATCAGAGCATCGACCAGGTGAGCCTTGCGGGCCTCACCGGCCTCAGCCGTGTCCTCAGGGCGCGGACGGCCATCGAACCCTCTGATCCGGTCGGCATCGATATCGAAAAGGATGAGCTCGCGTTCTACCCGCTGCTTTACTGGCCCGTTCCCGGAAATGCGAAACAACTGTCCGAACAGACGCTGGCCAAGATCGATGCCTACATGAAACAGGGCGGCATGATCATTTTCGACACGCGCGATTATCAGAGCGCCATGCCCTCCGGCGTCGGCACGCAGGGGCCCGGATCAACGGCCCTTTCTCGCCTCGTCGGCGAGCTCGACGTACCGCCGCTTGAGCCCGTTCCGGAGAACCATGTGCTGACGAAAGCGTTTTACTTGCTGAAGTCGTTCCCGGGCCGTTGGGACGGAGGCGCCTTGTGGGTGGAAGCCACGCCGACGAATGAAGCCGACAAGTCGCGCCGTGCGCGGCGAACCGACGGCGTCAGCTCGCTGCTGATCACGTCAAACGACTTCGCGGCGGCTTGGGCCCTCGACGACAGCAATCGCGCGCTGTTTCCGGTTGTTCCGGGCGGGGAAGTGCAGCGCGAGATGGCGTTTCGTGTCGGGGTCAACATTGTCATGTATGCGCTGACCGGCAACTACAAGGCCGATCAGGTGCACGTCCCGGCCCTGCTTGAGCGGCTGGGGCAGTAACGGCGGCAAAAACGGTTGAACTCATGAACTGGATGGTTGAATTCTCGCCCCTTCTGCCGCTGCAGGCCCTCTATATTCTCGGCGGCATCGGCGTTCTGCTGTCGGTGCTTCTGTTGTGGGCGCGTACGCGCGGCGCTCTTCTGCGCATCGGCGCGCTGGCGCTTCTGCTGCTTGCGCTCGCCAATCCGAGCCTGCGTCAGGAGGACCGCGAACCGCTGACCAATATTGCCGTGGTGGTCATGGACAAGAGCGCCAGCCAGCGCTTTGCGGGCCGTGAGGATGCCGGAGAGGCCGTGCGCACCCGGCTCGCCGACAGGCTGTCCGCCGTGGGCGATCTGGAGCTGCGCTGGGTCACCGCCCCGCTGGCGAGCGGCGGCGACCGTGACGGCACCATGTTGTTCACAGATCTGAGCAAGACCCTTGCCGACATTCCGCCCGACCGGCTCGCAGGCGTAGTGATCGTCACGGACGGACAGATTCATGACGTACCTGCGAATGCGTCAGACTTCGGGCTTGAAGTTCCGGTGCATGCCGTTCTGACCGGCAAGCCCGACGAGTTCGACCGCCGTCTGGAGATTATCCGTGCACCGCGGTTCGGTATCGTCGACAGCGTGCAGGACGCCGAAGTGCGCGTCGTCGATCATCCTTCGAACGACCGGAACGCGAGCGTCGAACTGACCATCCGCTGGGGCGATCAGACGGAAGAAAAGCGCCGCGTGCAACCGGGAGAGCCGGTCACCATTCCGATCCGTTTCCCGCACGCCGGCCTCAACATCGTCGAGCTTGAAGCCGAAACCGCGCCCGGCGAACTGACCACCGCCAACAACAAGGCGGTCATCGCCGCGGAAGGCGTGCGCGAAAACCTGCGCGTGCTGCTGGTCTCCGGAGAGCCGCACGCGGGCGAGCGGACATGGCGCAATCTCCTCAAGTCGGATGCGGCCGTGGACCTTGTGCATTTCACAATCCTCCGCCCACCGGAAAAGCAGGACGGGACGCCCATCAACCAGCTCTCGCTGATCGCCTTTCCGACGCGCGAGCTGTTTTCGGAAAAGCTCGAGGAGTTCGACCTGATCATCTTCGACCGCTACCACCGGCGTGGCGTGCTACCCCTGCTCTATCTCGACAATGTCGCGCAATATGTCGAAAACGGCGGTGCCGTGCTGGTCGCCGCCGGTCAGCGCTATGCCTCACCGACGAGCCTCTTTCGCACGCCGCTCGCCCATGTCCTGCCGGCGGCACCCACCGGGCGGCTGATCGAACAGCCCTATCGGCCGGCGGTGACCGAAACGGGCGATCGCCACCCGGTCACGCGGGGTCTCCACGACGGCGCGTCGGACACACCGAACTGGGGCCGCTGGTTCCGGCTGATCGATACCGAAAGCCCCAGTGGCGACGTGCTGATGAAGGGCCCTCAGGACAAACCGCTCCTCATTCTCAACAGGATCAAGGAAGGCCGCGTCGCGCTGCTTCTGTCCGACCATGCCTGGCTGTGGGCCCGCGGATTTGAAGGTGGCGGCCCGTATACGGCATTGCTGCGGCGCCTTGCGCACTGGCTGATGAAGGAACCGGATCTGGAAGAGGATGTGCTTCTGGCGTCGGGCGAGACCAATGCCCTGACCATCGAGCGTCGCTCCATGGACGATACCGTCGAGCCAGTGGAGGTCACGCTCCCGAACGGCGAAATCCGCAACGTGGAGTTGGAGGAAAGCGGTCCCGGCCACTGGCGAGCGGTCCTGAATGCGCCTGATCACGGGGTCTACCGGCTCAAATCGGGCGAGCTGCATGCTGTCGCCCATGTCGGCCAGATGAACTCAAAGGAACTCTCCACGCTGAACGCAACCGACGAACTGCTGCAACCGGTTCTCGCGCAGACCGGAGGCGGCGCCTTCTGGGCGGGTGCGAAGGCTGACGATATCTCGCTTCCACGCATCGCGATGCTGCGGTCGGGCCGTCTCATGCACGGGTCAGACTGGATGGGATTCAAGCAACGTGACGCCTATATCACGCGCGGTGTGCGCCTTATCCCGCTGTTCACGGGACTGCTGGCGCTCGCGGTTCTGCTTGGCGCGCTGTCGCTCGCCTGGTTCCGTGAGGGCCGTTAAAAAGCAATGCATATCATTGCCGTAACATGACATTGATGTTTCACCTGTCGGCCATCCATGGTTTAAGCTGAGTTGCGATTCTTAGAGGCGGCACTCAAGCGAACGGCAAATGGCACGCGCACCCAAAGTCATGATCGTTTACCACAGCTCTTATGGCCACGTGGAAACACTGGCCTATGCCGTGGCGACAGGCGCCCGCGCCGTTGAGGGCGCCGAAGTCCAGGTACGGCGCGTTCCGGAACTGATGCCCGTTGAAGCCATGCAGGCATCTGGCATGAAGGTGGATCAACCGGCCAATATCGTCGATCCGAACGATCTCGCCAGCTTCGACGCGATCGTCTTCGGCACGCCGACACGCTTCGGCAACATGTCCTCGCAGATGCGCAATTTCCTGGACCAGACCGGCGGCCTTTGGGCGCAAGGGGCATTGATCGGCAAGGTTGGCAGTGCGTTCACGGCAAGCAGCACGGGCGGTGGCAACGAGACCACGATCACGTCGCTGTACAACACCCTGATCCATCACGGTATGGTCATTGTCGGACTGCCCTATTCGGCCCCCGACCTTGCCGACGTTTCTGAGGTGCGCGGCGGCTCGCCATACGGCGCGGCGACGATCACGGGCACAGACGGCTCGCGGCAGCCGAGCCAGAAGGAGCTGAATCTGGCAAGCTTCCAGGGCCATCACGTGGCCTCGATTGCGCAAAAACTGATCAACTAGAGCGCACCCCAGCCGCTCGATTGCCATGACCGAACTGCAGAACATGTCCCCGTCCGATCTGCGCGCGTTCCAGGACGAGATTCGCGCGAAATACGACGCGTTTCGCGCGCGCGGACTGGCGCTCGACATGACGCGCGGCAAGCCCTCGACGGCCCAGCTCGACGTCTCCAACGCCCTGCTGCGGCTGCCCGACAATGTCGACTACCATCTGGCGGACGGCAGCGATGCCCGCAACTATGGCGGCGGTGTTCAGGGCATTCCGGAAGCGCGCGCGCTCTTTTCCGACCTGCTCGGTGCGCCGGTCGAGCAGATCGTCGTTGCCGGCAATTCGAGCCTGGCGCTGATGCATGACTGCATCGTCTATGCGCTGCTGACCGCGCTGCCGCGCGGCGAGACACCGTGGCGCGAGAATACGGCCACCAGGTTCATCTGCCCCGTCCCCGGATATGACCGCCATTTCGCGATCTGTGAGGATTTCGGGATCGAGATGATTCCTGTCGGGATGACCGGCGAAGGCCCGGACATGGACGAGGTCGAGCGCGTCGCCGCCGACCCGCTGGTCAAGGGCATGTGGTGCGTCCCGAAATATTCGAACCCCACCGGCGAAACCTATTCGGATGAAACCGTGCGCCGCTTGGCGGCAATGGAGACAGGCGCGCCGGACTTTCGGCTGTTCTGGGACAACGCGTATGCGCTGCATAATCTGACCGAGCCGCGCCGGGAGATCCTGAATATTCTGGACGAATGCGAGACGGCCGGCCACCCGGACCGGGCCTTCGTGTTCGGGTCCACCTCCAAAGTCACATTCGCCGGCAGCGGCCTCGCCCTGTTCGCGTCATCGCCGGCGAACGTTGCCTGGCTCGCAGCGCGGATGCGGAAGCGCACCATCGGGCCGGACAAGCTCAACCAGCTGCGCCACGTGAGGTACCTCAAGGACGAAGCCGGCCTCGATACGCTCATGGAGCGGCACAAGGACCTGATCGCTCCCAAGTTCCAGGCCATCTATGACGCTTTCGACACACATCTCTCAGGAACCGGCGCGGCCGTCTGGACGCGACCCGAGGGCGGATACTTCATCAGCGTCGATGTGCCCGACGGTTGCGCGGCGAAGGTTATCCAGCTTTGCAAGGAAGCGGGCGTCACACTGACGCCCGCCGGTTCGACCTACCCTTATGGCAAGGATCCGCGCGACAGGAACATCCGCGTGGCGCCCACCTATCCCGATGTTTCCGAGGTGCAACTCGCCGGAGAAGGGTTGGCTCTGTCCATCCTCGTGACGGTGTCGGAGCAACTTCTCGACGCGGCGGCGCAAAGGAAAGCGATTAGAATTCATGGGCTTGCTTGTAGACGGTGAATGGCGCGATCAGTGGTACGACACCCGTTCCACCGGCGGACGTTTCAGGCGGCAAGCATCGCGATTCCGGAACTGGATCACGGCAGACGGCCAAGCCGGTCCGAGCGGCGAGGCTGGCTTCGCAGCCGAAAAGGGACGCTACCATCTCTATGTGTCGCTTGCCTGCCCATGGGCCCATCGCACGCTCATCTTCCGCAAGCTGAAAGGTCTCGAGGACGCTATCAGCGTCGACGTCGTCCACTACGCCATGGGCGAATATGGCTGGGTGTTCGATGACAGCGTCGCGGACGCCACACCCGACACGGTGAACGGCAAGGAGAGGCTGTACGAGGTCTATCTGGAAGCGCTGGGCGACTACAGCGGCCGGGTGACCGTTCCCGTTCTCTGGGACAAGCAGCGCAGCACCATCGTCAACAACGAGTCCTCGGAGATCATCCGGATGCTCAATTCCGCCTTTGACCAGGCGGGTGCCGAGAGCGGCGACTTTTTTCCGGACGCGTTACGTTCGGAAATCGACGAGGTGAACGCGACCGTCTACACCAATGTGAACAACGGCGTTTACAAGGCCGGCTTCGCCACGACACAGGAGGCCTACGAAGAAGCGGTCGGAGCGCTCTTCGAGACGCTCGATACGCTGGAGGAGCGATTGTCGACACGGCGTTATCTCGCCGGGACACGGATTACCGAAGCCGATTGGCGTTTGTTCACAACGCTGGTGCGTTTCGATCCGGTCTATGTTTCGCATTTCAAGTGCAACCTGCGCCGCATTGCCGACTATCCCAACCTGTCAAACTACCTGCGCGAGCTTTACCAGGTGCCGGGCGTCGCCGAGACGGTGAACTTCACGCACATCAAGCGCCACTATTTCGGCTCCCACCGGACCATCAATCCGACCGGCATCGTACCCGTCGGGCCAGAGGTCGACTATACGCTGCCGCACGACAGGGACCGCCTTGCCGGGGACGAGGACTGACCGCCTCACCATTTCTCCGAAATCGGAGCGCCATCGAAAATTTCGGCAAGCCGGCGCCGCGTGCCACCGCTCGTGTCGCCGGGCAACGCGTCAAGAGCAAAGAAGTCCTGTTCCGCGATTTCCATGCCCGGTGCAGGCACGTTCGGCCTCTGCCATTCGCGAACCAGAAATACCGCGATATGATCTCCCGGGAAGTTCTCGTTATTGGCAAACACACCATGGAGCGCTGCCGGCGCTGTCAGGATCACGCCCGCCTCTTCCTCCAGTTCACGGCTCAGTGCCGAGGTCAGGGTTTCAGTACGTTCCACGCCCCCGCCCGGGAAGAACCAGCCGGGGCGATATCCGTGGCGCACAAGCAGCACGCGGGAGTTCTCATCGATCACCACGCCCTGCGCGCCGAGCGTCAGACCGCGTGTCAGGCGCCACCATGGCCGCAATACGCCGCGAAGAACCCGCACTGATGCCGGCTTTTTCGTCATCTTGCCACCCGACTTGTCAAGATCGCCGACCCGAAGGATAACTGGACACGCCTCGTTCAGACCGGGCGGAATCGAGTGCCGCCATATCACCTGCTGGAACCGCTCCGCCCATGTTCACCCTCGCCTATCTTTCGGACCCGCACCTTGCGCCGCTGCCCACGCCGGCCGTGCGCCACCTGATGAGCAAACGTGTTTTCGGGTACATCAACTGGGCGGCCTCCCGCAAGAATATCCATGATCGGGATATTCTCGATGCGATTACGCAGGACATGCTGGCTCAGGGCGCCGACCACATTGCGGTCGGGGGCGATCTGGTCAACATTTCCCTGCCTGACGAGTTCGTGCGTGCCGCCGACTGGCTGCGCACGCTCGGCGCACCGGACGAGGTTAGCGTCATCCCCGGCAATCACGACGCCTATGTCGCGATGAACGCCGCAACGGGCATCGGGCGATGGGATGCCTACATGACGACCAATGCCGAGAGCATGCGGCATCTCGCCGATGGTCCGGGCGGTTTTCCTTTCGTACGGCAATTCGGAGAGATCGCCCTGATCGGCCTTTCATCCGCAGTACCGAAGCCGCCTTTCTTTGCGTCGGGCAAGCTCGGCGCGGCGCAACTTGCCGCACTCGAACAGATCTTGCAGGAACTTGGCAAACAGGGCGCCTTTCGCGCCGTCATGGTCCACCATGCACCGCTCCCGGGCCTTTCCGGAAGACGCCGCGGCCTCGACGACGTGCATGATCTGGAGGCGGTACTGCGGCAGGCAGGTGCCGAGCTTGTTCTTTACGGGCATCGTCATGTCCACGCGGTCAACATGCTGGCCGGCGAACCGCCGACGCCGGTGGTGGGGGCGCCTTCGGCCTCGTCAAGCCATACCGATCCGGACCAGCAGGCCCGCTACTACCTGTTCCGCATCTGGCAGGAGAGCAACGCGTGGAAGTGCGAGATGACAGGCCGCGGCCCAAAAGGCGCAGAAGGTCCGGTGACCGAGCTCGAAAAGACGATGCTTATTGGATGAACGGCAACCCGAACCGGATGATCGGCAATCCAAACGCCATGATGCCGGCGATGCCCGTGAGCACACCGATGATGAAGGCGGCGACAACCAGCCATGGCCGGCTGCGGGCGTTCTTGCGGGTGAAAATCCGGTCATACGACAGACCGGACGCATCCCGCTCGCGCGCGACGATTTCATGGGCAACATACTCGGTGATCCGCCCCGCCATGACGCCGACATCATCGGTCTCGACCAGAACCCTGCGCCCGGTTCCTTCATTACGGATCATCCGGTAGATCTCTCCGGACGTGTCCATCGTCACATATGTCATGATGTCGATCCACAACCGCGCCGGATTGCTCGGCACCAGTGACAGCGCGAACCTGTCATCCTCGAAGGGAATGTCATCGAATACGGACTCAACCGACGCATGCAGCACCTCAAGGCGCGCCATCTCGACACTGCGGCGATCCACCGATTTGTCGAGGTCCTCTGCTTCCTGAACGCGAGCGAGATGAATAGCCTCACGAAGCGACGTGGCGGGTGCTGGCTGATCGATCTTCTTTTCCGACTTCGTCATGTTGCCCTGCACGACGGCAAACTTTCGCTTGCAACCTAGTCTAACACTATTGAAACAGCCCGCACGAGAAATGTTCCGCTGCAGTGGACATTGCGGGGGTGGAATGGCAGGTACGCCGATATTACTTTACGGAGCGACGGACCTTGCCATCCAGTTCGGCGCCAAACGTTTCCAAACGCAGATATGACCCAAGCTTCCGACACGACCCTTCTCGCCTCGCTTCGCATGCGCCTCGGACCGATCATCGAAGATCCCCGGACCGAGCGCACGATCATGCTGCTGATCGTTCTGAACGCGATCATACTGGGCCTCGAGACCAGCAAGTCGGCAATGGTGGCCGCCGGGCCGGCGCTGAAGATGGCCGACCAGATCATTCTCGGCATCTTCGTGGTCGAGTTGGCCGTGAGGATGATTGTCCACGGCGCGAAGTTCTGGCGCGATCCCTGGAGCCTCTTCGACTTCAGCGTCGTGGCGATCGCGCTCATCCCCGCGAGCGGCAACCTCTCGGTGTTGCGCGCCCTGCGTATCGTCCGGGCCTTGCGCCTGATCTCGGCGATCAAGTCGATGCGCCGTGTCGTCGGCGGCCTGCTCCACGCCATTCCGGGAATGGGGTCCATCGTCGCCCTTCTCGGGCTGGTGTTCTATGTGTTCTCGGTTATGGCCACGAAACTGTTCGGCGCCGATTTTCCGCAATGGTTCGGTACGATTGGCGAGTCGGCCTACTCGCTGTTTCAGATCATGACCCTTGAAAGCTGGTCGATGGGTATCGTACGCCCCGTCATGGAAACTCACAGCTGGGCATGGGCGTTCTTCGTGCCCTTCATTCTGATCACGAGTTTCACGGTGCTCAACCTGTTCATCGGTATCATCGTCGACGCGATGCAGACCCAGCACGAGGCGGAGGCCGCGGAGGAACAGGCATCCACCAAGGCCGAACTGGATGAGATTCTGGAAGAGGTCCGTGCGCTGCGCAAAGAGGTCAAGAGCATGCGCGCCCGCGAGGCGAGCAAGACAGGCTAGTTCCTCGCCAGCACGACCCCCTTGCGCGCGTCATCGAACCAGCGGTCGACCGCCGCGTGCACGTTGGCGGTGAGCTTCGATTTCCACCCGTTGACCGTCGTATCGAGGGCTTCGCGGTTCGAGGCCACGAAGGTGTCGCGGTTGAACTCTTCCTGCACTTCGTTGATGAAGTAATCTGCGGCGACCCCGACAACCAGCCCGGCAACCGCGCCGACCACTTGCCCGCCAACCGGCTGCACCGCCGTCCCGGCGACCGCGCCCTGTTGCGCGAAGGCGAGCCGCGTGCCGGCCGACGCAACAAAGCGCCGCGACAACGTGCCGACCGTCCGCGCCATAACGCGGTTCATCGCCGGCCCGAGAACGAGCCCGCCGACCGTGCCGCTGCCCGCGGCAATGCCAAGACCGGCAATACCGTCAAACGCCCGGTCCTCCATGAGGTAGGTCGGCGCCTTCCATTTCTGAGCGTCCCAATCGAGTTTCGTGTTGGTCAGCTTCCTGTCCGCCGGAATATCGGCCAGGTGTCTCGTGTGCTTGGCGAGAAAGAGTTGCAGGCGCATGTCGCCGTTGGCGATCACGCGGCGATAGCTCTCATGCGAACGCCGCACGAGAACCTCAAGACCGTCGGTGATCTTTGCGTCACGCAGGTCGGGCTTGAGCACCTGATCCATGTAATGGCGCATGAAATAGTCCTGGAGGTCGCGTTCGACCGCTTCGCTGAGGCTCTCATACTCGCCCGCTTCCACGAAGCGCATTGCTGCCGAGGTCAGCGATTCCTTCAGGACAATGTAGGAACGCTTCCACTCGAAAAACCAGTCGGCGTAAGCGTCGATGACCTGTTCCCTGTCCGAAAAGGCCGTTTCGAACAGCCGGTCGATATCGGCGCCCGCGGCCTGCTTGATCCGGTCACGCTCGTCGTCGAGCATCAGGATGGTCTCATTGACGAATGTGTCGGTTTCCGACTTCGATGCGGCGACCCGGCGTATCTTGCCGTCAATATCCTTGACGACGAGATCGACCGCATCCTCCGGCAGAGACGGGCCGACAAGAACCTCGAACAGACTGCGGTCCGGGTGCGTGGCCACCGTGTAATCCAGATGGCGCTGGTAGGATTTCCAGAACGTGGTTCCGAGAGATGCGAGACCGTAGGCCGCCAGCATCAGGGCAACCGTTATCCCGATGGGCCGCGTGAAGGCCGCAACCGGGCCCAGCTTACGCACCTTGACCTTGCCGCGACGGGACAGACGCCTGGCCGCGCGCCCCCGCGCCGCAACCGCACCGGCATTATTGGTCCTAACGATGTCTGTGGCCTTTGCCGTCATCACCTCTGGATCCTTTGGCAAACCTCGATGGATATGGCATCTGTTAAACGATAACACAAGCAGTGGCTCGAAATATGGAACGATTTCGCATTTAAATTCATAAGGTTAGCAGAAATCCAAACAAATCCGCCAACGCCCGACACTCATGACCGGACAACGCCTGCCACCCGAACTCCTGCTCCGCGACCTCGACGCCGCCATCGGAACAGCGCCTTTGTGCCAGCCCGATCAGATCGTCGGCCTTCCCGCCGTGACCGGCGCCTACGCCCTCATTCTTGACGTTCCAGATACACTCGCTCTCAGCCGGCCACGACGCGGTCGCGACGTCCTTTCTGCGGGGTGGTACATCTATGCCGGGTCCGCGCGCGGGCCCGGCGGCATCCGCGCACGCCTTGCCCGGCATATGCGCCAGGACAAGGCCGTTCACTGGCATATCGATCAGGTGACCACACGGAAAGGAACCCGAATCTGGGCGGCCCCTTTGCCGGATCGGACGGAATGCGACCTGGTGTCCGATCTTACCGCCTCAGGCCGGTTTGTCGCGACGCATCCCGGCTTCGGCAGCAGCGACTGCAAACACTGTACGGCGCATCTGCTGATGTGGCGGCGGACCGGCTAGAGGCGCGCCAGTTCCCGGCGAACCCGGGTCTTCAGCAGAGGATCGATGGTGGCGCGAAACGCGGCATAGTGCTCGGTCTGCCCATGCGCCTCGACGGCCGCGGCATCGTCATACAGCTCGTAAAGGAAGAAGACGTGCGGATCCTCTGAGTCCTGGCATACATCGAAGTGCCTGCACCCCGCCTCCTTCTCAAGCGAATTGCGGGCCTGGGTTTGGAGCGCTGCGCGCAACTCATCCGCTTTTCCCGGGCTCGCTTCGAAATCGACAATCACTGCAATCATGAACAACTCCTCCCGCACACGGTGTCGCCTGGCCGCTTGAGCGGCTTCCGGCGGTTCTTGTCGCCGGAAACGCGGCCGTGCGCAAGAGCCGCGCCGATTGGAGTTTTCGGGCGCCGCCATGTAAAACCCAAGCCCGGCACCGGCGAAGCTCCGCCATCCCTGCCGATCTGACAAAACCAGGCGCGCGAAAGGCTGAAATCATGTCCCGCAAGAAGACTTCAAAACCAGGTGGATTTGACGACAAGCTCATCAGCTACGGAGACGATGCGTTCTCCAGGTATCTCAGAACGGTCTTTCTGAAATCCATGGGCTACACCGATGACGCCCTAAACCGGCCGATCATCGGCATCGTCAACACCTATTCGGCCTACAATTCGTGCCATGCCACAGTGCCCAAGCTCATGGAGGCGGTGAAGCGGGGCGTGATGCTTGCCGGCGGCCTGCCGTTCGAGTTTCCGGTCATCAGCCTGCACGAGTCCTTCACCTATCCCACGTCCATGTATCTGCGGAACCTGATGTCCATGGACACGGAGGAAATGATCCGTGCCCAGCCGATGGATGCGGTGGTCCTGATCGGAGGGTGCGACAAGACCGTGCCGGCCCTGCTGATGGGTGCGGCAAGTGCCGGCACACCGGCCATTCTCGAGGTAACCGGACCCATGCTGACAGGTTCGTATCAGGGGCAGCGGGTCGGCGCCTGCACGGACTGCCGACACTTCTGGGCGCGGTTCCGTGCCGGTGAAATCGAGGAGCAACAGCTTCCCGACATCACCGACCAGCTCGGACCGACGCCCGGCACCTGCATGGTCATGGGCACGGCCAGCACCATGGCGCTGATGTCGGAAGCGCTTGGGGTGATGCTCCCCGGGGGCGGCTCCATTCCCGCCGTTATGTCCCAGCGGCTCCGCCATGCGGAACAAACGGGCATGCGGGCGGTCGCACTGGCCGGGTCCGGTCTGACCCTCGACAAGATCATCACACGGCAGTCGATTGAGAACGCTTTGCGTGTCCTGCTTGCCATCGGCGGCTCGACCAATGCGCTCATCCACGTCACTGCCATGGCCGGGCGGCTCGGTATCGACGTTTCTCTGGACCGGGTCGACGAGCTCAGCCGGGAGACGCCGGTGATCGTCGATCTCAAACCCTCGGGCGAACACTACATGCAGGAACTCCATGAAGCGGGCGGGTTCGCGACCATTCTGCGTACGCTTGCACCTCTGCTCGACATGGAGCAGACGACCGTGACCGGCGAAACGCTGCAACAGGTCCTCGATGCCTCTCCGGAGTGGGACCAGTCTGTCGTGAGGCCGCTGAACGATCCACTGTCGAGCGAGGGTGGCCTCGCGGTGCTCCGGGGCAATATCGCGCCCGGCGGCGCCATCATCAAACAGAGCGCATCTTCGGATGCACTCCGGGTTCACACCGGCAAGGCGGTCGTATTCGACTCGGTGCAGGATCTCGCGGCGCGGATCGACGACCCCGACCTCGACGTGACCAGGGACGATATCCTGGTGATGCGCAATGAAGGGCCTGTCGGCGCGCCCGGCATGCCCGAGGCGGGCTACCTGCCCATTCCGAAAAAACTCGCCCAGGCCGGCGTCAAGGATATGGTGCGGATTTCCGATGCACGCATGAGTGGTACTGCATTCGGCTCGATCGTCCTCCATGTCACGCCGGAGGCAGCCATTGGCGGACCACTCAGCCTCATCGAAACCGGCGACACCATCACGCTGGATATTCCGAACCGCCGTCTTGACGTGGATTTGGACGAGGCCGAACTCGCCGAACGCACCGCACGGCGGGACAGGAAACCGCCGCGCAAAGCGCCCGAACGCGGATACGCGCATCTCCTCGAGAACACGATTCTGCAGGCCGACAGAGGGTGCGATTTCGATTTTCTCGTAAAGAATTAAAAGACTTGGCGAGGATTGCGACACCTGTTGTCCAAACGCAACAGCACGCGAGAAATTGCGAATTTCAATCGGCCCACCCCGTGACTCTTCTCAGGCCCGGGTAATAGAATTCTTCGCACAATCCGCTTTCAGGGGACTGAGGAGATGCGAGTTTTGCGAGGGGCCTGCCTTGCCGTGTTTATCGCCATGACAATGGGTTCGGACCCGGCAGAGGCGGCATGCAGATGGTTCAAGGCGACCCACAACGGGACCGACTTTTTTTACGCCGATGGTGCCGCCGGTACGGCCGAGTACAAGCTGAACGGGTATATCAAGAACTGGAAGGCCGCCAAGGGCATCCGGCGCGCCAAGGTCTACCGGACGAAGACAAAATGCGGTGACTGGTTCATCAAATACATGCTCCCGCATAAGCACTGTATCGCCAGGGCGAAGGTCTGTTACTGACCCTCGGGCGGATTGAAAGCTCCGTGAGTTTGTTGAGGAGGTTGTAAGGATGCGGAAACTGTCTTTTCTTGCCGCTGTTGGGGCGGCCACCCTGTTTTTGTCACTCGGCGCGGCGCCCGAATCCGCCCAGGCCCGGTGCAAGACGTTCCACGCCAGCCACAACGGTACGGACTTCTTCTATGCCGACGGCACGGAAGGGACCGTCAAGAACAAGCTGATCTGGTACGTCGAGCAGTGGCAGAAAGAAAACAACATCAAGCGGGTGCGATACGGCAAATTCCACATCAAGTGCGGCGACTGGTTCATCAAGTACATGCTGCCGCATCGCAACTGCAAAGCGAAATCGACGGTTTGCTACTAGCGCCCGCAGCGCGCCCCTGAGCAAAGCAGTTTTTCCGGCGGTCGGTTGTTGCCAACCCGGCCCGAGCCTAAGGTGCGTCCGGGCGAAGGGGGCCTGACCGCATGTCGCATTTACCGCACAAAACGGGCATCATCGGCCTTGGCGCGATCGGACACGTCACGCTGGCAAGCATGGAAGCGCATGACGACTATGAGGTTGTCTGCGCTTGGGATCCGGACCCGGCAGCCCGTGCCCGCGTGAAGGACGCACACCCGAACGTTCAAATCGCGGACAGCGCTGATGACGTGATATCTCATTCCGAAACGACGGCGATCTATATCGCCAGCCCGCCCACATCCCATATTCCTTATGCACGTGCGACGGCGGAAGCGGGCAAGTGCATCTTCTGCGAGAAGCCGCTGGGGATCGACGTTGCGGAGTCCGAAGCGCTCGTCGAGCTTGTCGCACAGCGAAGGGTGCCGAATGCGATCAACTTCAATCACACGGCCGCCCGCGGCAGCACCTACCTGGAAAGCCAGATACGATCAGGCACCACCGGCGACGTAACCGGCGTGGATATCTTCATCCATCTCACAAAATGGCCGCGGGACTTTCAGGCACACGCGGCCTGGCTTGCGGGCCGCGAACAGGGCGGGTTCACGCGTGAGATGATCTCGCACTGGGTCTACCTCACCCGCCGCCTGCTCGGTGAAGGCAAAATCGTCTCGCACCGGGCCATATTTCCCGATGATCCGCAACGCTCGGAAATCAGGCTCGTGGCGGAGCTCGCGTTCGGAGGCGTTCCGGCGGTGGTCAACGCAGCCTGCGGCGGCGCCGGTCCCGTGGGAACCCAGTACACGCTCTGGGCCAGTGAGAAGTCTTTCATGCTGCAGAGTGGCGGCAAGATCAGCCAAACCGATGGCGAGGCCTGGACACTGCTGTCCGAGGACGATGACGGCGAGGGCGAAGACGATATCGCCCGCAACATCGGCGCGGTGGCGAAAGCGTTTCGCGGCGAACCCGCGACGGTCGCAACGCTGGAAGACGGGCTCGCGGTTCAGAGGATCGTCGAAACGCTCATTGCAGATTAGTCCATCGAACCTTGCGCGAATTCAGGACGCAACGGGCTGTTTCGGCGGCGTATATGTCGCGTCTGGCAACCGGCCTTCCTCCGCGGCATGACAGGCGACGATGTGCCCCGCGCTTTCCGTCGGCATCGGGACCTCGGACCGGCACCGCTCGTTCGCAAAGGGACAGCGCGGATGAAAGGCACAGCCGGACGGCGGATTGATCGGGTTCGGCACCTCTCCGGCAACGGGCTCGCGTTCGCGGCCGGTCATTTCGAGATCCGGGATCGTCTCCAGCAGAAGCCGCGTATAGGGATGCTGCGGGCGCGCGAACAGGTCCTTCGCGCCGGCCACTTCGCACAACCGGCCGAGATACATCACGCCGATCTTGTCCGACAGGTGATACACCACCGCCAGATTGTGGCTGATGAACAGATAGGTGAGCCCGAACTCGCGCTGCAGGTCCTTCATCAGGTTCAGGATCTGCGCCTGCACCGACACGTCGAGCGCCGACGTCGGCTCATCGCACACCAGGAACTCAGGATTTGAGGAGAGCGCCCGGGCAATGGAAATCCGCTGGCGCTGTCCGCCCGAGAACTCGTGCGGGTATTTCTCACCGTCCGCCGGAGACAGACCGACCTGCCGCAAAAGGCCCGCGACCATGTCCTCCTGCTCACGCCGTGACTTGACCAGACCGAACACACGGATGGGTTCGGCGATGATGTCGCGCACCCGCCATCTCGGATTGAGGCTGGCGTAAGGGTCCTGGAAGATCATCTGCCAGCGCCGCCGCAGAGCGGCGGAGTCAGCGCGCGATTGCGCATCCGCCACATCGCGCCCTTCGAACCTGATGACACCACGGCTCGGTGCGTGAAGCCCGACGACAAGCTTGGCGACCGTGGACTTGCCGCAACCGGATTCACCGACGAGTGAGAAGGTCTGGCCCTTGTTGATGTCGAACGCCAGCCCGTCGACGGCTTTGAGGATTTGCCGCGGGGAGCGCTCGATCAGGCGCGCCAGCCACGGCTTCGAAACATCGAAATACTTGGCGAGGTCGCGCACCTCGAGCATCGGCGTCGCGGACGGGTCTGGCGCACGTTGCCTAGCCACGCCGCGCCTCCTTGTCGAACTGCCAACAGGCCGCCTCCGCATCGCGTCCGGCCGGCATCAGTTCCGGGCGCTCCACCCGGCACCTGTCAAAGACCTTCGGACACCGCGGGTTGAACGAGCAACCGGCCGGGATTTCGTTCAGGCGCGGCATCGCGCCCTCGATCTGCGTGAGACGTTCCACGTCATGACCGACCATCGGGATCGCGCCCATGAGGCCGACCGTGTAGGGGTGCTTCGGGTGCTTGACCACGCGTTTGACCGGGCCGATTTCCGCGACACGCCCGGCATACATGACGGCGACACGGTCCGCCGTCTCGGCGATCACCCCCATGTCATGGGTGATCAGCATCACCGCCGTCTTGTGCTCCCGACACAGTTTTTTCAGAAGCGCGATGATCTGCGCCTGGATCGACACGTCGAGCGCGGTGGTCGGCTCATCGGCAATGATCAGCCGTGGATTGGCGCAAAGGGCCAGGGCGATCACGACTCGCTGGCGCATGCCGCCGGAGAACTCGTGCGGATAGGAGTCGATCCGCCGCTCCGGTGCCGGGATACCGACCTCGCCCAGCAGTTCGATCGCAAGGCCGCGCGCTTCCTCGAGACTGAGGGCCAGGTGAACCCGGATCGTCTCAACCAGCTGGCGCCCGACCGTATAGAGCGGGTTGAGGCTGGTAAGGGGGTCCTGGAATATGGCGCCGATCTTCTTGCCGCGGATCGCGCGCATCTCTTCATAGGACAAGTCATCGATACGGTGACCCTCAAGCCGGATCTGTCCACCCGTCACGCGGCCCGGAGGCTCAAGCAGTCCGATGATGGCCGATCCGGTGAGCGACTTGCCGGCGCCGGATTCGCCGACGACCCCCAGCACCTCCCCTTCGTTGATTTCGAGTGACACCCCGTCAAGTGCGAGCAGCGCGCCCCGCCGGGTCGGAAACTCAACACGCAGATCTTCCACCTCGAGCAACGCCATATCCGCGATCACCTCAGCTTGGGGTTGAGCGCATCGCGCAACCAGTCGCCGAGCAGGTTTACGGCGAGCACAAGAATGACCAGCGCGACGGAGGGAAACAGCGTGATCCACCATTCGCCGGAGAACAGGAAGTTGTTACCGATCCGGATCAGCGTTCCGAGCGAGGGTTGCGTGGGTGGAACGCCGACGCCAAGAAAGGAAAGCGTTGCCTCGGTGATGATCGCCAGCGCCAGCCCGATGGTCGCGAGCACAAGTACCGGCCCCATGACATTGGGCAGCACATGCCGCAGCATGATCTTGATAGGGTGTACGCCGATGACGCGCGCGGCGGACACATATTCCTTGTTGCGTTCGACAAGTGCTGCGCCGCGTGTCACGCGGGCATAGCGCGGCCAGTCCGACACGCCGATTGCCAGGATCAACACATAGATCGCCACCACATCGCGCAGGTGCACCGGAACGAGGATCCGCGCCACGCCGTCAATCATCAGCGCGACGAGAATGGCCGGGATCGTCAGTTGCACGTCGGCGAGGCGCATGACGATCGAGTCGATCCAGCCGCCGAGATAGCCGGCGAGCAGCCCGAGGCCGACGCCCAATACGACCGAGAACAGGACCGCGGAAAAGCCGACGATCAGGGAAACACGGCTGCCGTATATGATCGTGGAGAGGATGTCGCGACCCTGATCGTCCGTGCCGAGCAGGAATTTGGACGTGCCGTCGGCCTCCCAGGCCGGGGGCGTAAACGCGTCGAGCAGATCGAGGGTCGCCGGATCAAACGGGTTGTGCGGCGCAACCCACGGCGCAAAGGCGGCGGAGAGAAAGAAGATCGCCGTGACCACCGCCGACAGAATGGTTATGGGCGAGTGACTGAAGCTGTAATAGATGTCGCTGTCGAGAATCCGCTGCAACAGGCTCTCGGACCGCGTCACACCGAGGGGATTGTCTGACATGGCCCCTACTCCCCGCTGCCCGATGTGACCGTACGGTCAACCCGTAACCGGGGGTCGACGACGAAATAGAGAATGTCCACCAGCAGATTGATGGCCACGAAGATCGCCGCAACCATGACCAGATAGGCGGCCATGACGGGGACATCCGCGAAGCCCACGGCCTGAATGAACAGGAAGCCCATGCCGGGCCACTGGAAGACGGTCTCTGTGATGATCGAGAAGGCGATCAGCGAGCCCACGTTGAGACCGATAATCGTGATCACCGGAACCAGCGTGTTCTTGAACGCATGTCCGAAATTGATGATCCGGTCCGGCAGTCCGCGCGCCCGCGCGAACTTGATGTAGTCGGTGCGCATCACCTCGAGCATCTCCGACCGCACCAGACGCAGGATCAGCGTCATCTGGAACAGCGCCAGCGTGACCGACGGCATGATGATCGCTTTCCATCCCGAAACCGTGAGGAAGCTGGTCGACCACCAGCCAACGTGGGTCACCTCCCCGCGCCCGAATGACGGAAGCCATCCCAGATTGACGGAAAACACGTAGATCAGAAGAATGCCGATGACGAAGGTGGGCAAAGACACGCCGGCCAGCGAAAGCGTCAGAATAATCCGGCTGCTGATGGCGTAACGTCTGATGCCCGTGTAGACGCCTAAAGGAATTCCGATAAGGATCGAAAGCAGCGCCGAAGCGCCGACAAGTTCGAGCGTGGCGGGCATGCGCTCGGAAATCAGTGCCGCGACCGGGCGCTGGAGCCTGTAGGAGATACCGAACTCGCCCTGGACGGCATTTCCCACGAACCGTGCGAACTGAACGACAAACGGATCGTTCAACCCGAGACGATCGCGCATCGCCTCGCGATCCTCGAATGACGCCTCCTGGCCGACCATGTTGTCGACCGGGTCTCCGACGAAGTTGAAGATCAGGAACGAGACGAAGGCCACGACGATCATCACGGCCAGCGCCTGAAACACCCGCTGCAGGATATAGGCAGTCATCGCCGCTCGCTTTCCCCCAAAAACGGTGGCCCCCGGGCGTGCAACGCACGCCCGGAAGCTTACCCTATAGCCAGCAGGCCGGTGCTATTTTTTGAACTTGGTGTAGATGAAGCGCACACTGTCGTCCGCCACGATCGGCACGTCGATCCGGTCGCTCATGGCCCAGACGATCACCTGATGATGCAACGGCAGATAATTGACGTTGTCCTTCATCGTCTTCCATACCTTGGCGATCATCTCGTCCCGCTTCGCGAAATCGGTCTCGATTTCGATCTGGTCGATCATCTTGTTGATCTCCGGATCGTTGAAGCCGGTCCCGTTCCACCCCTTGTCAGCGCCCTTGGTGAGGAACGAGAACACGTAGTGGGAGTCAAGCGTGGGGACGCCCCAGCCCAGCATGTAGAAGTCCGTCTCCCGGTTCTTGATTTTCGGGAAGTGGATCGTCTTCGGGATCGCCGACAGCGTCACCTTCACGCCGATCTTGGCAAGCATGCCGACCACCGCCTGACAGATGCCCTCATCATTGATGTAGCGGTTGTTGGGGCAGTCGAGCTGGATGTCGAACCCGTTGGGGTATCCCGCCTCGGCCAATGCCTTTTTGGCCGCGGCCGGATCGTAGGGATGGCGTTTGTCGAGCTCCGGCGTATGGCCATGGATGAACTTCGACGTGATGATACCGGCCGGCACCGAATAGCCGCGCATGACCTTCTTCTTGATCGCGTCGATGTCGATCGCCTGATAGAACGCCTTGCGCACGCGCACGTCGTTGAGCGGGTTCTTGTCGAGCGGTTTGCCATCGACGCTGGCATTCAGCGGTTTGTCCCTGCCCTGATTCATTCCAAGGAAGATGGTCCGCGTCTGCGGCGTTTGCTTTACCGTGAAGCCGGGTGTGCTCTTGATCCGGTTCAGATCCTGCAATGGCGGATCGAGCACGAAATCGAGTTCGCCGGACAGAAGGGCCGCGATCCGTGTCGCCGGGTTCGAGATCGGTGTGTAGATGATCTCGTCGACCTCATGCGGAAACTGTTTCAGGCCCCACCAGTTCTCGTTTTTCTCGAGAACGGTTTTCACGTCGGGCTCCCGCAGCTTCAACTTGAACGGGCCCGTTCCCATGGCATGGCGCACGGCATAGGTTTCTTCCTTGGCGGCCCGGTCCTGTGGTTTTGTCACACCGTGCTTTTCCGACCACGCCTTCGACATGATGAAGATGCTGGTGAGCTGGTTCGGGAAAATCGGATTCGGTCCGGTGTGAACGATATGGACCTTGTGCGGGTCGATAATCTTGACTTCCTTGACGCTGTTGACCTGCTTCTTGAAGTCCGAGGTCGGCGACAGGACGCGGTCAAAGGTGAACTTCACGTCTTCGGCGGTGAAGTCGGACCCGTCGTGCCATTTCACGCCTTTGCGCAGCTCGAATTCCCACGTGGTCGGGTTGACGAGCTTCCACGACGTGGCGAGCCATGGAATGAACTTCAGATCCTTGTCCGCATAGACGAGGGTGTCATAGACCTTGCGTGAGGCCGAGTTCGTGGGGGATTCGTTGGCGGCGTGCGGGTCACCTGTCAGCGCATCGCCCTGGCTGGCCCACCTGATCGTGTTTTTCGCTGAAGCCGGTGTCGCGGCAAATGCCAACGCCGAGACAACCAGAATACCGCCAATCACTTGACGTACTTTCATGAGCTTGACCCTCCCATAGCTCAAACTGAAACGACTTTCACGCAATCGAGAAAATTGCGATCCGTCACGTTAGAGCCGCGCCATGGTCTCAGCAAGCGAACAAACCGTGATAGCGCCAACATTTTGCAACAACTGTTGTTCCGGTCGGCACGACTGCTCGAATCCTATGCAGATGCAAAATTTTACTGCACGTCATGCGCAGTTCATGAGCAGTCGGCGCATGACGGGTCGCCCGCCTTATGCAAGCATCGCCTCGATCAGTTCCTGCACCGACAGAGCCTGTGCGAAACTCGCCATCGTGTGCGGCCGGCCCTCGAGCTGGGCATGAAAATTGTCGAGCATCCGCACATAACCCTCCTCGCGCGGGTCGGCGATGTGCGCGAGCCCGCGCTCCCACGGGCCGCCATCGGTGGAAAAGAGCTGGTTCCAGTCGAAGATCCGATATGACCGCCGCGTCCCCCACACGGTGTACTCCACGAGATCGGGCCCCGTACCGCCGACCGAACCGGCGATTGACACAGGAAGGTCTCCACATCGGAGCTGCGCCAGAAGATGGGTCTCCGCCTCCTCGCCGGCCGGCCCGTCCGGATAACGGGCATGGGACGCGAGCAGCTCCGCCGGGCCGAACAGCCGCTCGGTGAGGTAGACATAGTGAGAGACCACCTCGCGCGTGAAACCGCCTTCGGCCCGCTTCGAAAGCCAGGGCGCCGCGTTCGCCTGCCAGTCGCGGGGCCATGAGGAAAAGTGCAGGCGGACATCGATCCCGGCCACCTCTCCGAGACCACCGGCCTTCAGTTCACCGACGATATAGTCCGCCGCCACGGCGCGCGCGAACGGAAAGTTCACCGCGTTGAGAACGCCGGACCGTTCGACCTCCGCCACCATTTCCCGGCTGTCGGCGACATCGACGCCGAGCGGCTTTTCACAAAAAACCGCCTTGCCGGCCGCGACCGCCTTTGAGACATACTCACGGTGGCTGGCGGGCGGCGAGGCGATATAGACCACGTCGGTCTCGGCTCGCGCGATCAACTCGTCCGGTTCGTCTGTGGTTTCGATCTGCGGGTATTGCGCCTTGACCGCCTCGCGGGCCGACGCGTCCGGGTCCCATGCCCCATACAGGTGGAAGGCCGCATGCCTGTTCATATTGCCGAGCATGCGATGGCCCATCACGCCGAGGCCGATAAAGGCGACATTGTATGTCATTGATTGTGAACCCGGTTGGTGGCGATAATCGTCGGCAAAAAAATCAGCAGTAGGTACTCGCTTCAAGTCGAATTTTCCCGATAGCGCGACAAACACCTTTGACACGCGACGCGGCGTGAGATGACACTGATTGGCCGGCAGGGGAGCACAACAATGAAAAACAACAACGCAGGCCCGGAGAAACAATCCGCATTCGCCTATCTCGACCGCAATGCAGATCAGGTTGCGCTGTTATCCGACAATCTGTTCTGGTTCGGCGAGCCGAGCCTTCAGGAATATGAGTCCGCGGCCTTGCTCGTCGATGTTCTGGAGACCGCGGGCTTCAACGTCGAGAAAGGCATCTCCGGTTTTGACACCGGTTTCCTCGCCACATCTGGAAGCGGTTCGCCTGTCATCGCGCTGCACGCGGAATATGACGCCCTGCCCGAGAATTCCCAGAAGCCCGGCGTCCTGAAGAAGGACGCCATCGTCGAAGGCGCGCCCGGACATTGCGAGGGCCATCACGCCAACGCCACCGTCATGGTTGCAAGCGCGCTCGCGCTCAAGCACGCGATGGAAGCACATGGGGTCGAAGGCACCCTGAAAGTGTTCGGGTCGCCGGCCGAGGAGTTGGCGCTGTCACGGCCCTACTTCGTCCGGGACGGGTATTTCGACGATGTCGACCTCGCATTCCACAATCATATCGGCATGGATTTCCATACTGAATACGACGTGGTGCAGATCGGCTGCCTCACCGCCGACTTTACGTTCCACGGCGAGACGGCCCATGCGGGGCTGGCGCCCTGGCGCGGACGCGACGCGCTCGATGCGGTCGTGTTGATGGATGTGGGCTTGGCCCAGTTCCGCGAACATATGGAGCCGACCATGCGGGCCCATCGGGTCATCACCCATGGCGGAACCCAACCGAACATCATTCCGGACAAGGCGTCGGTGTGGTGGATGTTCCGCCATCCCGAAGCCACCGGCGTCAGGACGCTGTTTGATCAGGCCAGGAGTATTGCCGAAGGCGCGGCACTCATGACCAACACACGCCTTGAGGTGAACGTGCGCAGCGCCGTGTGGCCGCTGCGCTGCAATCAGACCATGGCGAATGTCACGCAGAAGAACATCGAAGCGGTCGGCATGCCCGAGTGGAGCGACGAGGAGCAGGCTTTCGCCCGCGAGGTGCAAAAGGCCGCCGGTGCGCCGGTGGAAGGGCTTCTGAAACAGGTAACGCCGCTGACCGGTCCCGGACCGATGATCGGCGCGTCGAACGATTGCGGCGACATCTCCTGGAAGGTTCCCATGGGCCGCGTCTGGTTCCCGGCCTCCGTTCCGGGCGTTTCGTTCCACAACTGGACGGCCGGGATACCGCTTACCTCGAGCATCGCCCACAAGGGCACCCTTGCCGGAGCCAAGGCCATGACCGGCGCCGCCCTCGACTTCTTCATGGACACGGCGCTGGTCGAGGACGCCAAGCGCACATTCAAGACGGAACTGGACGGCATCGCGTACGAACCGATGCTGCCCGCCGACCAGCAGCCGGACCTCACCGTCAACAAGGACCTGATGGCGCGGTTCCGTGAGCCGATGCAGGCGCACTATCTTTCCGAAAAGCCCCGCTTCGCGTGAGGCGTCCATCGCAAGGCCGACAACCGTGACACACGAGAAATCAGCGAAACCCGACGTTATCGTTATCGGCGCCGGCGTCATCGGCATGTCCGTTGCCGTTGCGCTTCAGGACCGCGGGCTGCGCGTCACCGTGGTGGACCGCAAGGGTGTCGCCGCGGAGACCTCGCGCGCCAACGCCGGGTCGCTCACCTTTTCGAGCGTCGATCCGCAAAACTCCCCTGCAATCATGCGCAAAGTGCCGAAATGGTTCATCGACCCCACGGGACCGTTCGCGATTCCAGCGCGCTACGCGGTACGCGCGGTTCCCTGGGTGTGGCGGTTCGCCAGCGCAAGCCGTCCTGCGCGGGTTGCGGAGACGCGCCGGGCGCTCGTTGCGCTGATGGGGCTGTCCCACGACGCGTTGCCGCGCTTTTCCGAGATGGCGGGCACCCACAACCTCCTGCACAACGAAGGTGGCCTCGAAATCTACGACACGGAGGGTGAGTTCAATGCAGCACTCCGTAATTGGGAACGGCGCACGGAACTGGGGCTGACCTTCGAGCCGGTGCGCGGTGCAAAAGCGATTTCCGATTTCCAGCCGGGCCTCAATCCGCGTTTTGAGCACGCGATTCACACAACCGTCTGGCACGGCGTGACGGACCCGCTCGACTATGTCGAGGCGCTGGGCGAGTCGTTCCGCGCCCGGGGCGGAACCCTGACGATCTGCGGCGTTAACACGCTGACAGACGGCTCCGAGGAATGCGACATACGTTTGAGCGACGGGCGGAGCCTGTCCGCCAAAAACGTTGTGGTGTGCGCGGGGGCCTGGTCGCACACGCTCGCCAGAACCCTGGGCGACAAGATCCCGCTCGAGGCCGGGCGCGGGTACAACACGACGCTGCCGCCTTCCGCCCTCGATTTGCGGTACGCGCTGCTCTTCGCCAGCCATGCCATGTTCGTCAGCCGCCTTACGAGCGGCATCCGCATCGGCGGCGCGGTGGAACTGGGCGGGCTCGACCTTCCGCCGAATCTCCGGATTGCGGATGCGCTACTCGCAAAGGCCAAGACGTTCTTTCCGGACCTTGAAACGGATGGCGGCACACAATGGATGGGATACCGCCCGTCGACACCCGACAGCCTCCCCGTCATCGGCAAGTCGCCTCACGCACCGCACGTGACATATGCGTTCGGACACGGGCAATACGGGCTGACGCAATCAGCCGGCACGGCCGAACTCGTCACGGCACTCGTTCTCGGCGAGCCGCCACCCATCGATCCAACACCCTTTCGGGCGGAGCGGTTCTGACAAAACAATCGAGACGAAAAACCGGAAACCTGTTCATGGCCTGAAACGGTGATTATAGTTTTGCGAAATCGAATCGCGGTCCGAACACAATGAAAATTCAGATTTGCCCGCGGTGTTCATTGCGCTGTCACGCTCTCGTCGTCAAAGATCAGTTGGCCGGGAGTTATGAGGAGGTTTCGTCATGGCGAATATAATCGAGGATGCAACAAAGACCCTTCAAGAGAATCGCGGTTGGTTCATTGCCCTCGGCGTTGTCTTGATACTCGTCGGCACGGCGGCAATCCTGTTTCCCTTCCTCGCGACGCTTTCCGCCGAGATCTTCGTCGGGTGGCTCCTGGTGATCGGCGGCATCGTGCAGATCGTACACGCCTTCCGTGTGAAGGAGTGGGGCGGCTTCCTGTGGGAGGTTCTCATCGGTGTGCTGGAGGTGGTCGCCGGCGGAATTCTTCTGTTTTTCCCGTTGGCCGGAATGGTCGCGCTGACCGTGTTTCTCGCCGTGATGTTCATCATCGAGGGCGCATTCCGCGCCGCTCTGGCTTTCAAGCTCAAACCCCAGGCCGGATGGGGCTGGGTTCTGACTGGCGGAATTCTGTCAGGGATTGTCGGTGTGCTGATCTGGGCGCAGCTGCCGAGTTCCTCGCTCTGGGCTCTGGGCCTGCTGGTCGGCATTAACATCATCATGGCCGGCTGGACCCTGGTGATGCTGGCGACGTCCGCCGGGAATCAACCGAGCGAAAAGAAGAGCGCGTAAGGTCTGCGTTCAGCGCAGCCAGGCCACGAACGAGCCGGCGTAGCTGCGGGGCACCGAAACGTCGAATACTACCGTACCGTTTGATGCCCGGCGCAGCACCAGCGCCGGGATGTGCTCGATCTGCGTGTGCGTTCCCCACTTCGCGGGCAAAGCCGGATCCTGCAGATCAAGCGACGTGCCACGCGCCAGCACACCGTCTGCGCCGGGTCCGGACAAGCGAATAACGAAGCGGCCATCGCTCTGATCGAAGACGGAGGCAAGCGCGTCCACCGCCTTTTCAAGCTCCTGCATTGCCTTCGCTGCGGAGCGACCCTGCGCCACCACCCAGTATTCACGTGGGCCCACAGCACAGATGAAAACACCACCGCGCTCCCCGCCTTGCAGCGGGCCGAGCGGCTTCTTCTGCTTGAGGAAGCCGGCAACCGCCTTGGCGAGCGCATCGCTTTGACCGTTCCGCGCGAAAATCTGCCGTTGCGTCACGTCCGCGAGCTCTTCAATGCGGGTGCCGTCGCCGGCACCGGAAGTCTCCGGCTTGAGCAAACCCTCCAGGGCGCCTTGTCTGGCAATCTGGTCAGCCACGCATCCGCTCCCCGTCCGGATCGACGAACACGGGGCCCGTCACCTCGGCCTCGACCTGTTCGTCATGCAGCGGCGAGACGACCAACACCCGCTCACCGGCCCGGCTGCGCCCGTCTTTCAGGAGCGCAAGTCCGATGAAGTGATCGCATGCGGGGCTGTACACGGACGTGGTGACATGCCCCTGCGACACGTCGGGTCCGATCTCCCCCGGCTCGGTCACCAGATGCGCGCCCATCCTGAACGTGTCGCCGCCCTTCACGGGTTTCAGCCCGACGAGTTGCACACGCCCGGTTCCCGTCAGACCGCTGCGCTGCGCGAGCCAGCGTCCGATATAGTCCTTGCGCTGTGACATCATCCGCCCCAAACCGAGATCGTCCGCCGTCGTCCGGCCGTCGAGTTCCGGCCCCGCCACATGGCCTTTCTCCGTCCGCATGACCGTCATCGCCTCGGTGCCGTAGGCGGATATGCCGTCCTGTGCGCCGGCCGCCATGATGGCTTCCCAGACACCGAGTCCGCAGTTGGCGGGAGTGTAGATCTCGTAGGCCAGCTCGCCGGAGAAACTGATCCGGAAGACGCGTGCAAACGCATCGCCTATCGTTCCGTCGGCAACAGATTGCAGAGGAAACGCCTCGCTGGAGACATCGATCCCGCCGACGACGCGTGAGAGCACATCGCGCGCTTTCGGCCCGGCAACCGCCATCGCGGCCCAGACTTCGGTCACGGAGCAGAACTGCACATCGAGTTCGGGCCAATGCACCTGATGGCAGAACTCCATGTGCTGCAACACACCGCTCGCGTTCGCTGTCGTCACGGTGATGAAGTATTGGTCT
Organism: Hyphomicrobiales bacterium; assembly: GCA_028280515.1. GTDB lineage: Bacteria > Pseudomonadota > Alphaproteobacteria > Rhizobiales > Methyloligellaceae > UBA2767. Next base: position 14,577 of record JANQLP010000059.1, on the reverse strand, counting down.
TCGGCGAGCCGTGTCACCGTGCCGTCATCGAATACCATGCCGTCCTCGCGCAGCATGACGCCGTAGCGCGCGCGGCCCACCTTCATCTTCGAGAAGCTGTTGATGTAGAGCCGGTCGAGGAACACACCGGCGTCCGGGCCCTTGAGTTCGATCTTGCCGAGGGTGGAGACGTCGACCATACCGACGCCCGCACGCACGGTCAGCACCTCGCGTTTGACCGCCGCGGCGAAGTCCTCACCTTTGCGTGGGTAGTAGTAGGGCCGGAGCCACAGCCCGGCCTCGATAAAGACCGCGCCGTGTTTCTCATGCCACGCGTGCATGGCGCTACGCCGGGTCGCCCGGAACTCGCTGGCCTGGCGCTGGCCGGCCAACGTGCCAAGTGCCATCGGCGTGAACAGGGGCCGGTACGTGGTCGTGCCGGTCTCGGAAACCGGCGTGCCGCGCATCTCGGACAGAATACCGATGGCGTTCACATTGGCGAGCTTGCCCTGATCGGTGGCCATGCCCAGAGTGGTGTACCGCTTGGCGTGCTCCGCATGGCCAAAACCTTCCCTGTCGGCCAGTTCCAGATCGGCAACCGTCACATCGTTCTGAAAATCCACAAAGGCGGCCCCTGCCTTCGAAACGGAATCCGGCAAGCGCCACAGAGTTTGAATTCCATAGACAGGGCGTTTCTCCACGGTCGGGAGCGCCGTTGCGCGGGCCGGCTTCGCGCCGCACGCCTTTGCCGCCGCCGCACCGACGCGCGCGCCCTCTTCGATGCATTTCTGGAGATCGAACGTTCCCGCCGCCCCGCCGGCGACATGCACGCCCTCCTCCGCTTTTCCCATCGCGAACGAGGCGATGGCCGCGTTCCATTTCGGGCGCGCACCGCAATGGGAGAGCAGATGGAGCGTCGGGTTCCATCCCCCCGACGTACAGATCAGGTCGCAGGACAACTCCGCGCGGATATGGTCCGGTTCGGCGATGTCGGCGAGGCGGGCGGACGAGATGTGCGTCCTCCCGCTTGCCTGCGCAACGCAGTGTCCATAGTGGACACCAACGCCCTCCGGCAGCAGAGCGTTTCCGGAGACATGTTTTTCGTCGCGGCTGTCCACGACCGTGACCGCCGCTCCGGCATGGACAAAATCCCGCGCCGTCAGATAGGCGTCGTCATTGTTGGTTGCGACCACGACCGACCGGCCCGGCAGGGCGGCGTAGTGGTTGACGTAGTGCCGCGCCGCGCCAGCGAGCATGATCCGCGGCCGGTCATTGCCCTCGAAAACGAGCGGGCGTTCGATGGCCCCGGTGGTGCAGACGAACTGCCTTGCCTGGATGGTCCAGCGCCGCTGGCGCGGCAACCCTGCCCCCTCATCACCGAGATGATCGCTCACCCGTTCAACCGCGCCGAATGTCAGCCCGTCATAGCGCCCGAAAACGGACGTACGCAGAAGGAACTGGACGTTGTCTCGGCCGGCAAGCGCATCACAGACGGCTCGTGCCCACATGCCGCCGTCCTGCCCATCAACTTCAATGTTCTCACCTTTGAGGTGCCCGCCGGGAACGGCGCCATCGTCCGCCAGCACCACACGCGCTCCTGTCTCAGCCGCCGCCCGTGCCGCCATCAGCCCCGCCGGTCCGGCACCGACAACAAGAACATCGCAGTGGGCATGGGCATGCTCATAGTCATCCGGGTCCGGCAAATCGGCCACGGTACCCAGTCCGGCGGCGCGCCGGATCGCGGGTTCGTACAGGCGATACCAGAAGCTGCGTGGCCACATGAAGGTCTTGTAGTAGAAGCCCGCCGGGAAAAACGGCTTCAGCAGCGAATTGACGGCCATCAGGTCGAACGAAAGCGAGGGCCAGCGGTTCTGGCTGCGCGCGACGAGCCCGTCGTGAATCTCCACCATGGTCGCCGGGACGTTCGGCTCCGTACGCCCGCCCTCGCCCGTCGTCACGAGGGCGTTCGGCTCCTCGCTGCCGCATGTGTAGATGCCGCGGGGACGATGATACTTGAAGCTGCGGCCCGTCAGATGGACGCCGTTTGCGATGAGAGCCGATGCGAGCGTATCGCCGGTGTGGCCTTCGAATGCTCGACCGTCGAAGGTGAAGCGCACGCGGGTCGACCGATCGATCTGCCCGCCGGATGCAAGCCTGTTGGGCTGCGTGCTCATTTCGCACCCTTTCGTGAGGAGGCACATGCCAACTCAACCTTGCTGATTTCGTGGGTTCTGGTGTCGCGCGTGACGATCAGCCAGGACCGGCAACCGCCGACATGTTGCCAGTATTCGCGATGCCGCCCGGCCGGATTGTCGTGGAGGAACACATAGTCGACCCACGCTTCCATGTTCTCCTGCGTCTTGCCGCTCGGACGCGTCTTGGATGCGTCGCCGCCATACTCGAATTCATCGAGCGAACGCGGACCGCACCAGGGACAGTGAATCTGCATGACGCGCCGCCTCTAGTGTTTTCCGGGCTGTGGACCAGCCCCGTTTTCATTGATGACGCGGCCCGTTTCGAACCGGGAGAGCGTGTAGCCTGCAGCGAAGGGATGCGGCTCGTCGTTAGCGATGAGATGCGCGAACGTCCAGCCCGAGGCGGGCGTTCCCTTGAAGCCGCCATAACACCATCCGCCGTTGAAAAAGAGCCCCTTGACCGGCGTCCTGGTGATGAACGGGCTGCCGTCCGGTGTCATGTCGTTGATGCCGCCCCAATGCCGGAGCAGGCGCAGACGGCTCAGGCGCGGCATGAACGACACCGCACTTTCCGCCACGCCGCTCATCACCGGCATATTCCCGCGTTGCGCATAGCTGTTGTAGCCATCGAGATCGCCGTTGAAGACGAGCCCGCCCTTGTCCGACTGGACGATGGAAAAATGCGCGGCGGCAAACATCACAACCGTGTCGAGCACGGGCTTGACCGGTTCGGTGACGAAGCACTGAAGCACGTGGCTTTCGATCGGCAGGCGGAGCCCGGCCATCCGGGCGACGAGTGTGGAACGGCCGGCAACGACAATCCCGACCTTGTTCGCGCGAATGGGCCCGCGTGAGGTCTCGACGCCGCGCACCCGGCCCTTCTCGATCCGGAAGCCGGTCACTTCGCAGTTCTGGATGATGTCGACACCGCGCGTATCGGCGGCCCGCGCGAAGCCCCAGGCAACCGCATCGTGCCGCACGCTGCCGCCCCGCGGTTGTAGCAGCCCGCCAAGCACAGGAAAGCGCGCGTTCGGCGAGCAGTCGACGAGCGGCGCGAGCTTCTTGACCTCCTCGCGGCTGACCAGAACCGAGTCGATGCCGTTGAGGCTGAAGGCGTTGCCGCGCCGGATCGCCGCGTCGCGTTGCGCCGGCGTGTGAAAAACGTTGAGCGCGCCGCGCTGGCTCAGCATGACGTTGTAGTTCAGGTCCGCCGACAGCCCTTCCCACAGTTTCAGGGAGTGCTCGTAGAACTGGCTGTTCTCGGAACACAGATAGTTGGAACGTACAATTGTTGTATTCCGGCCGATGTTGCCGTTGCCGAGATAGCCCTTCTCCAGGACAGCCACGTTGGTGATGCCGTGGTTGCGGGCGAGATAGTAGGCGGTCGCCAGTCCATGTCCGCCGCCGCCGACGATCACGACGTCATAGGACTTTTGCGGTTCGGGGTTTCGCCACACCTTGGGCCAATGCCTGTGGCCGCTCGCGGCGTTGCGGATGATGGAACTCAGCGAGTAACGCATGCGGCCTCTCCCCTGATCAATCCTGTCACGCGCGGAGCACTCTCAATTTCCCACAGGCCGGCAAGCGTCGCTTCGATCCGGTCGTCGTTCCATCCGGCAAACGCCGCGCACCTGCGGAACTTGCCGGAAATCTGCGCATCGGACATCGGGTTTTCCGTCATCCCGGTCGGCGCGCCCAGAAACTCCGTCACGCGCGTTCCATCCGTCATCTCGATGGTCACGCGGGCGCATTCGGGAAAGTGCGGCTGATAGTCCGGACCGTTCAGGTCGTCCGCCTCCACCATCTCCACCTTGCTCATGGCTGAGCGGAGCGCATCGTCGGCGAGCACATCCTGCGCGATATGCTCCGGGCCCAGCGATCCGAACGCGAGTACACAACCCACCGCGAACGGCATCGAGAACTGTGCCTGCGCGGGTGTTGCCGGGTCATCGTGAACGAGGCTGATCTTGACCAGGTTCGGCACCTCGCAGCGTACGCGCGATATCTGCTGCCGATCCAGACCATGTGTATCGATCAGCGCCTGTGCGATTTCGATGGCCGCCTGGGTGGCGGAGCAAAGCGGCGCGGCCTTGACCGCCACGCCGGGGTCGACCAACCGCCAACGCGTCCCGAGTTCGGCGAGACCCGCCGGATCGGCGTTCCCCTTGTTCATGAGGTTGAGCATTCCGCGGCGGTCTTCAAACGCCTGCTCCGGGGTCGTGTGCCCCTGTGCGGCGAGCAACGCCGACTCCGCACCCAGTCGCGCAGCCTGACCGGCGAGAACGGGCTTTGCGTCGTAACCGAGCATGGCGATCATACCGTTCGCCTGGATCGCGGCCAATGCGATGGCTGCCATCGTCTCCTCCGTACCGAGGCCCAATGCCCTCGCCGCACCGGCGGCGGCTCCGATAGCACCCAGCGTACCTGTTGCCCACCAGCCGCTGAGATAGTGACTGTCGGTCAATGTCAGTCCGAGCGCGTAGGTTGCTTCCGAGCCGGTGATGAAGGCTTCAAGAAAGTCAGCGCCTCCGCAACCGGCGTGCTCGGCTGCCGCCAGCGACCCGGGAAGCACGATGGTGGAACCATGGATGATCCCAGCATAGCTCGTATCATCGAAATCGAGCGCATGGGCGGCCGTGCCGTTGGCGAGCGCGGCGCCGACCGCCGTCGCGCTTTGACCACGTCCGAACACTGTGCAACGTCCATCGCCATACTGATCCTGCGCATGCCCGGCAATCCGTTCGGCAACAGGCAGGCGGCTGCCCGCAAGCGCCACGCCGATGGTATCGATGACGCATCGTTTCGCGGCATGGCGCACCTCGCCCGGCACGTTCGCCAGCTTCACGCCGGCCGACCATTCCGCCAGGCGACGGGCTATCGGCATATCATTGCCGCCGGTCATGCCACCACCTTGAGCGCTTCGCCCGACCGCATGCGCACGCCATCCGGATCGAAGGCGGCGCGCAGGGTGACGGTCCCCGCCGCATACACTCCTGCAATGTCGAGTTCGACCCGCGCGCCTTCGGGTTCGTGCAAAGCGTCAACATCGACCCTGGCCAGTGCAACCGGTTTACCGACACGGTAACCGAACGCGGCCGACGTCGCCTGCCCAGCGAGTTTGCCTTGCGCGTATACCGGTTCATCGCCGAGAGGGTTGGCTCCCGTATCGTCGAGCATGATGGTGACAAGGTGCGAGGAAACGCCATCGTCGCGTTGCCGCGTCAACGCCTCGGAGCCAATGAACTGCCCCTTTCGTTTGACCGCAAAGCCGAGACCAGCCTCGAGCGGCGTGGTGTCGCTGTCGAGATCGTGCCCCATGGCGAGAAACCGCTTCTCGATGCGCATGGATGTCTGGGCGAACAGTCCGGCGGGCGTGGCTCCGGCGTCGGCCAAGGCATCACAGAGTTTCCCGGCATCGCCGGTCGCGCAGGTCAGCTCAAACCCGTACTCGCCGACATAGGACATGCGCGCGGCAAGGACTTCGACACCGCCAAGGTCGAACGTGCCATGCCGGAAGTATCCGAGAGCGTTGATGTGGCCCGCGCCCAGATCGTCGACAATCCGCACCGCCTCGGGTCCCATCAGCCCAAGGATTGCCAAGCCCTCGGATTCATTGGTGATTTCGACGCGCTCGTCGGCCTGACGATGAGCCTTGAGCCACGCCATGTCACGCTTGATTGCCGTGGTTCCCACGTAAAGCCGGTAATCCTCGGCGCCGAAACGCAACGCCGTGAAGTCGCTCTCATATCCGCCGCGCGCATTCAGCATGGCCGTGTAGATCACGCTGCCGGGCGGTCGGGCCATATCGTTGGCACATACGCGGTTGAGGAAGCTCTCGGCATCAGCACCGGTCACGCTGATCTTGCCGAAGGTGGACTGATCGAAGATCGCGGCACGCTTGTGCGCTGCCTCGACCTCTGCGCCGACCTGGTCGAACCATGCCGGTTGGCCGAAGGTGAGTTCGGGTTCGCCCGAGCAGCCGAAATATTGCGGCCGCTCCCAGCCATAGACTTGCGCAAACCGGGCCCCGGCCTCGACCCACTTCTCGTGAAGCGGGGTCTTGCGCAGATTGCGCCCGGTCGTCCACTGGTGCCCCGGATAATGAATCGCATAGTGCTCGCCAAGCACCTCGGGCGCGCGTGCCATCAGGAAGTTCAGCTCGTTCTGCACATCGGGGAACCTGGATGGGTGAACTTCATCGAGCGCGAACGGCGGTGCTCCGTCCGTAATCCACTGCGCCAGCGCCCAGCCCGCACCGCCGCCGGTGGCGATCCCGACTGAGTTCATGCCACAGCACAACCATAACCCGTCTACATCCGGCGCAGGTCCGAGCAGGAACGACCCGTCCGGCGTAAAGCTCTCCGGACCGTTGAGCAGCATGCGCACTTCCGCATGCTCAAGCACCGGCAACCGGTGCAGCGCGTTGAGCATCATCGGCTCGAAATGGTCCCAGTCCTCATTCAGCAGCCCGAACGCGAAGTTCTCGCCAAGAGTCACCGGATCGATCGGCTTGCCCATCGGCTCGAAGCACCCCACCAGAAGTCCGCCAACCTCGTCACGGATGTAGAGATGAGAGTCATGATCGGAGAGCGTGGGCAGATGACCGTCGACTCCGTCGACCGGCTTGGTCAGAAGATAGAAATGCTCGCATGGCAGAACCGGTATCCGCGTCCCGGCCATGGCGCCGAGCTCACGGCTCCACAGGCCACCGCAGACGATCACGTTTTCGGCGCGCACATCACCAAACGTGGTTTTTACTCCGACGACGCGGCCATCGCTCTTCAGGACACCGGTCACGGGTGTGTTCTCGAAAATGCGCGCTCCGTGCGCCCGCGCACCCTTGGTGAGCGCCTGGCAGAAGTCCGACGGGTTCACGCGTCCATCGTCCGGAGACCAGACGGCCCCGATGACATCGTCGAAGTTGGCAAGCGGCCAGAGGCGGCGGAGGTCGTCGAGGCCGATTTCCTCGGCGGTCACACCGTAGGCCCTAGCGAGGGCGGCCTGCCGGCGGATATGCGTCAGACGGTCGGGATTGGTCGCTATCGAGATCGAGCCGGTCTGATACCAGCCGGTCTGTTGGCCGGTCTCCGCCTCCAGGTCGGCATACAGCCTGGCACTGTACTGAATGAGACGGGTCAGGTTCTGGGTTGAGCGGAGCTGGCGCACCTGCGCGGCGGAATGCCAGGTGGTGCCAGAGGTGAGCTGATTGCGCTCCAGAAGAATGGCGTCCGACACACCCGCTTTCGCAAGGTGATACAGGACCGAGCACCCCATCGCCCCGCCACCAATGACCACCGCCGATGCGTGGTTCGGCAACGTTCGCTCAGCGGACATGAGACCCTCTCCTCCCCCGGCTCTGCACATTCCGCGAGGCCGCGCTTGATTCATATTGAAACATGTGTTTCAATGTTTCAACATTCTTATTACATATATTACGAAAGAAAACCGGCGAGTCCATCGCCAATGCGAGGTACAGGGGCTGCAGGCGACCGGAACCATAGAGGACAGGGTCATGTCCCGTTTCGACGGGCTGAGCCCGAAGCTGCGCCGCGCAGCCGAGTTCGTGGTGGCGCACCCGGACGAAGTGGCGACGCGCACGCTACGGCAGGTCGCCAAGGCCGCCGACATCACCCCGCCGACCCTTTCCCGGCTCGCCCGCGCACTCGATTGCGAAAGCTACGAGGAACTGCGCGAGATCTGCCGAGGAGAACTCAAAAGGCGCAATCGTATCCTCGCCGACAAGGCGGAAGCGCTGCTGCAGATCTCGACCGAAAACACACCGGGTGCGAAGTCCGGCGTGTTCGTGTCCCAGGCCAGCGCCGCCATCGAGAACATTCAGGAACTGATCGAGGGCATCGATCTGGAGAAGCTGCGTACCGCCGCGAATACGCTGGCAGGCGCTCGCAAGGTCGTGCTTTTCGGAACGTCGAGCGGTCTCGCCGTCGCCCAGTACTTCGCCTGCATGGCCCGGCTTGGCTTCGACAATTGGCGCGTCGCGGGAGCCGACGGATCGTTATGGTCGACGAGCTTTTCCGATGTGGGCCCGGGCGACGCGGTTTTCCTAGCGTCCATCCAGCCCTACGGCAACCTGCCGGTGCGCGCCGCTCAAGCGGCGCGCGACGCAGGCGCCGACGTCATTGTCATTACGGACGGCCTAGCGTCACCCTACGTCCCCATCGCGTCGCACTGCTTCATCGTCGGAACCGAAAGCCCCCAGTTCTTTCCCTCGCACATCGCCATCCTGGTGCTGATCGAAGGACTGATGGGCATGATCGTGCGGCGCGGCGGAAAGGCCGCGGCCAAGCGCATACAGGCGTCGGAGTCGCTGGCCCACTCGATCGGGGAGTATTGGGTGAACTGATGCAGGCATGAGCCGATGGCGAATTGTACAACCAGAGGTTTTGCAGTGAGATGATTGTCAGTGGACCGAGGAATGGTCCTGAACCGTGTAGGGAGGAGAGTGAAATGAAGTTGAAATCTATTGCGTTTGCCGGCCTGGCCGGTGTCTTCGCCGCCACCGTCTTTTCGGCCACGGCATCCGCCGAAGTCTGCAAGAACGAAACCTGGAAACGGGCCATGGAGCGCGGCAAGCTGATTGTCGGCGTCAAGGCCGACTACAAGCCGTGGGGTTTCCGCGATTCCAGCGGCAAGATCGTCGGCATGGAAGCGGATATGGCCAAGGACGTGGCGGACACGATGGGTCTCGACCTTGAGCTGGTCGCCGTTCAGTCGTCCAACCGCATGCAGTTCCTCGAGCAGGGCAAGATCGATCTGATGATCGCCACCATGTCCGACCGGCCCGACCGCCGCAAGGTCGTGGGCATCGTCGGCCCGAACTACTACACATCCGGCACCAACGTTCTCGCGCCGAAGGCACTGGGTATCAAAAGCTGGAGCGATCTGAAGGACAAGCCGGTGTGCGGCAAGCAGGGCGCGTTCTACAACAAGATCGTGACGGAACGGCACGGCGCCAAGGTCATCGCCTTTACCGGTAACGCCGAAGCCAAACAGGCACTGCGCGACAAGAAGTGCATCGCCTGGGTTTATGACGACTCCTCCATCATGTCGGACCTTTCGTCCGGCCAGTACAACGATTTCGAGATGCCGCTCGCTTCGGAGGACGACAATCCCTGGGCGCTTGCGGTTCCGAAGGCGGAAGTGAACTGCGTTTTCGGACGTTTCATGTCCGGCATGCAGTATTACTGGCTCCAGTCCGGCAAGCTCATCGAGCTTGAAAAGAAATGGGGCATTCAGCCGACCAAGTTCCTCGCCGACCAGCAGGCGCGGTTCAAGGACTGGATTGCCGACAAGAAATAGGCTGCACTAGCCTTCTGGCTCCGGGAAACGTGGAGGCGTTTCCCGGAGGCATCGGGCTTTTGAAGCGTCGGGGGGGATATGCTTCAGGCGATACAGGACTATTTCCGGGAACTCTACGAGGCCAATCCGAGCTGGAACTTCATCTATATCTATGACCCGGTTCAGGCTCAGCGCGTCCTTGACGGACTGCTGATGACCGTCTGGCTTTCCGTGGTGTGCGTCATCCTGTCGGTCGTCATCGGCGTTGTCGGTGCCTGGCTTCAGGGGTCTCCGGTCCGCTGGGTGCGCGCCATCGTTCAGGGGTATATCCAGTTCTTCCGCAACACCCCGCCTCTCATTCAGCTCCTGTTTTTCTATTTTGCGCTCGGCCAGTTCACGCCGAAATACTCTCCCGATGGCTGGCTTGAAGTGCCGATCATCTCCAATGTCGGCTGGGCGATCATCTCTCTTTCATTTTTTGCCGGGGCCTTCAATGTGGAGATCTTCCGCTCCGGCATCGAGGCGGTTCCCGAGTCCACCAAAGAGGCCTCCGAGTCGCTCGGGATGAACCGCCTGCAGACCTACGGTTATGTGGTCCTGCCGCTGGCCTTCCGGGTCAGCCTGCCCGCCCTCAACAACAATCTGGTCAATCTGGTGAAGACGACGACGCAGGCCATAGTCATCGCCGTTCCGGAGCTGCTCTATCAGCTTGTGAGTATCTACAACGACTATTCAACGGCCCAGAACGCCTGCATGGTGTTGATGTTCGTGGTCTATATCGGACTTGTCGGCATCTTGGTGCTCACGATGAACCGGTGGGAACGCGCCATGCGCATTCCAGGATACGGAGCCTGACCATGAGCGCACGGCACCGCATACCCGGCATCACGGCGACGGCGACCACCGATCTGCCGGTCCTCAAACCGTTCAACGCCAAAGCATCCGGCCACGACGACATCGGTTTTTGCCGGTTCCTGGCAAACCTGTCGCCCCAGACCATCTTCCTGTTTGTGTTCGTCGTCGCCTTGTGGCCGATCGCGGCCCTTGCGCAGGCGAAGTACACGCTCGGCGACGCTTTCGACGCGCTGTGGAAGTGGATTCCCTTCCTCGTCACAAAAGGCTTCGCGCTAAACATCCTCATCAGCTTTCTCACCATGGCGATCGGCACCTTCGCCGGCGTGCTGCTTGGCCTGTGGCAAATTTCACCGAACCGGGCCGTCCGGAAGTTCGCCTGGGCGATAACGCAGACGTTCCGCAATTCGCCATGGCTGGTGTTGCTGTTCATTGTCATGCTCGCCTTCCCCTTTGAAGTCAGTATTGGCGGCCTCACCATCCCCATTCCCGACTGGATGAAGGCGGTGTTCGGGCTGTCCTTGCCGATCATGGCCAACATCTCGGAGGTTGTGCGCGGCGCCATCCAGTCCGTTCCGACGGGTCAGTGGGAAGCATCCGAATCGCTTGCCTTCTCGCGCCGGCAGGTCCTGTGGCAGATCATTCTGCCGCAGTGCTTCAAGCGCATGATCCCGCCGTGGATGAACTGGTACGCGATCCTCACCATGGCCACGCCGCTGGTCTCGCTGCTCGGTGTCGAGGAAATCGTCACCCTGTCGCGGCAGGCCATGGAAGGCGAGGACAACCATCCCGAACTGCTGATCCCGTTCTACGGATTCTGCCTCGTGATCTTCTTCGTCTACTGTTACCCGATTGCGCGCTGGACGATCAGCCTGGAGCGCAAGTTCTCGGTGAAACTCTGAGGAGCCGACGTCATGGCGACAAGCACCTGGACAGAAAAGGACCCGATGGTCAGCGCCACCGATGTCCACAAGTCCTTTGGCGACCTGGAAGTGCTGAAGGGCATTTCGATGGACGTGATGAAGGGGGAATGCATCTGCATCATCGGACCGTCCGGCTCCGGCAAGTCGACCTTCATCCGCTGCATCAACGCGCTGAACCCGATCAATGCCGGCTCGATACTCGTCGAGGGGCAGGAGGTGAACGATCCGCAACTGGACAAGCTGGAGTTGCGCAAGAAAGTCGGCATGGTTTTCCAGCAGTACAACCTGTTTCCGCACAAGACCGCGCTTGAGAACATCATGATGGCACCGCTCAAGGTCCTGAAGCAGGAGAAATCGGAGGTCGAGGCGCGGGCCCGCGATCTCATCAAGAAGGTGCGCCTCGACGGCAAGGAGGACAGCTATCCGGGCGAACTGTCGGGCGGCCAGCAGCAGCGCGTGGCCATCGCCCGCTCGCTGGCGATGCGCCCCGACGTGATGCTGTTCGACGAGGTGACCGCGGCGCTCGACCCGGAGACGGTCAAGGAAGTTCTGGTGACGATCCGCGAGCTCGCCGAGGAAGGCATGACCTGCATTCTGGTGACCCACGAGATGGGCTTCGCGCGCGAGGTCGCCAATCACATCTACTTCACCGACCGCGGGATCATCGTCGAGCATGGACCCCCGAAAACGTTCTTCACCAAGGCCAAGGACCCCAGAACCAAGGAGTTCCTGAGTCAGATTCTGTAAATTGAGCCGCGCCACTGCCGGCGCGGCGAGGCATTCCTTTGAGTTTCATCTCACATCTCGAATGCAGCGCCACCGGCGCGACCTATGACCACGACCGGTTCCGCTCGGTTTCGGACGCCAACGCGCCGTTCCTGGTGCGCTACGATCTCGACGCGCTGAAAGGCGGGGTTTCCAAGGACATGCTTGCCGCGCGCGCACCGGACATGTGGCGCTATCTGGAGTGGCTGCCGATTCCAGGCCCGGACGCCATTGTGAGCCTCGGCGAGCCGATGACGCCGCTCCTGCCTCTCAACCGGTTGGCCGAGGGCCGGGTTTTCGTGAAAGACGAGGGCCGGATGCCGACGGGCAGCTTCAAAGCGCGCGGTCTGGCCGTTGCGGTCTCGATGGCCAGATCCTTCGGCGTCACTCACATCGCCATGCCCACCGCCGGCAATGCGGGCGCCGCGCTCGCGGCATACTGCTCGCGCGCCGGATTGCGCAGCACCGTGTTCTGCCCCGACGACGCGCCGGAGACAACCATTCGCGAGATCGCCTTCCACGGCGCCGACACCTACCGCGTCAACGGCCTGATCAACCATTGCGGAGAGATCGTGGCTGCCGGCACGGAGCAGGTCGGCTGGCTCGATCTGTCGACGCTGAAGGAGCCTTACCGGATCGAGGGCAAGAAGACGATGGGGCTTGAGCTCGCCGAACAGCTCGGCTGGGAACTGCCCGACGTCATATTCTATCCGACGGGCGGCGGAACCGGGCTCATCGGCATGTGGAAGGCGTTCGAGGAACTTGCAGCAATCGGCTGGACCGGCGACAAGCGCCCGCGCATGGTCGCAGTTCAGTCCACGCGTTGCGGCCCGCTCGTGAAGGCGTTCGATGAAGGCCACGACGAGGTGAAAGAGCCCTGGGAAAATGTCGAGACACTGATCCACGGGGTGCGCGTGCCGAAACCCTTCGGCGACCGGCTGTGCCTCAAGGTCCTGCGGGAGAGCGGCGGGTTCGGTTCCATGGTCGACGATGACGAGACCGTCGAGGCGCGCGCCATGATCGCCCGTGAGGAAGGCATTCATCTGTCCATCGAGGGCGCCGCCTGTTTCGTCGCCTGGCGGCAGGAGGTGCGCAGCGGCCGGATCAAGGCTGAGGACCACGCCATCCTGTTCAATTGCGCGAGCGGCCTGAAGGCGGACCTGCCGCCGGTGGAAACGCGCATCGATCGGACCCGCCCGATCGACTATTCTCGCTTTCTCTGAACTTTCCTCAGGTGGAGTTCTCTCCGATGCCCTCACCCGTTTCACAGACCTTTCTCGGCGTGCCCGCCGTTTCGCTCGATGATGTTGCTGCCGGCGACATCGTGATCCTCGGCGCGCCCGAGGCAACGCCCTACACACCCGGCGAGCCTTCCCACTGCCGCGACGCACCGACGGCAGTCCGCGCCGCCATGGCCCGGTTGGGAGAGTGGTCGGGGCACTATGATTTTGAGCTTGGCACGACACTGGTCCCGGAAGGCGGGCGCAGGATTTGCGACGCGGGCGACCTGGAGGGTAATCCGGCGACGCCGGAGGAAAACCGGACGCGCATAACCGCTGCAGTGGCTCGTATCCTGGAAGCTGGCGCGGTGCCGGTTGTCGTCGGCGGAGACGACTCGGTCCCTATCCCCGTGCTCGCCGGGTTTGCCGCGGTCGGTCCCGTCTGGGTAGTGCAGGTCGATGCCCATCTGGACTGGCGCGATGAACGCGACGGCGTGCGCGAGGGGTGGAGCAGTCCCATGCGGCGGGCATCGGAAATGCCGTGGGTGGACGGGATTGTTCAGATCGGCATTCGCGGCGTCGGCTCGGCCCGGCCGGCCGATGTCGAGGCAGCGCGGGCGTACGGCGCGAAGATCTTCACAGCTCGCGAGATCCATAAAGACGGAATTGGCAAGGCGGTCGAAGTCCTGCCGCAGGGCGCGCGGTGCTTCCTGACGATCGACTGCGACGGGCTCGATCCCGCGGTCATCCCCGCCGTGCTGACGCAGGTGCCGGGCGGCCTCACCTACTGGCACATCATCGAGCTCATAGAAGGCCTGTGCACACGGGGCACACTTGTGGGAGCCGACATGGTTGAGCTGGCGCCGCAACTCGATGTGAACAATCTGGGTGTCCGCACCACGGGGCGGATACTCGCCAATCTTGCCGGCACCTGCGCCAAATCCTCGTCCGGTTAAAGAAGCTCCTGAAATCAAAACGTTCCTCCGTCAGGCGTCCGCTTGAGGGCACTTGGGACATTGACTCTGCGGCATCAACATGATTAGAACAAAATAAGAACATTTTGCTACCCTGACGGGAAATGATGCATGGCTTGCCTGATATCGACGCCTTGCGCAGCGCCGTCCGCGCCATTGAAAGGCCAAGGGCGCGTTTCACGCGCACCGTGTCCTTCGGCTGCGCACAGGCGGATGATGTGCTCGGCAAAACCCTTGTCAGCGGGCGCGTGCATGAACTCGGCGGCGCAGCGGCCACCCTGTTCGCAAGCCTTGTGCTGGCGCGAAGCGAAGGGCCCGTCCTGTGGTGCGCGCAGGAGGGCTTCGCATGCAGCCTTTACCCGCCGGGTCTGGC
>JANQLP010000054.1 GCA_028280515.1 Hyphomicrobiales bacterium | reverse complement strand
GCGAGACCGAAAAACGGCGCGACTGGGACCGCGCACGCAGCCGGCTCCTGCGGGCACGCGGGTGAAATGCCTGTAACCGTGACCTCTCCCCGCAAGCGGGGAGAGGTGATAATGGGTCCTGACCGGTTAGATAGGTGACAGAATAGACCGATGACATGGGTGACAGATCTGACCAACGCCATGGGTAACACATTTCCGGTTTTGTTCAGGTCTGGTTTTGTTGCTGAATTGCTCCTGTGGCCCCTGTGGGCGACGCGCTGCGTCGTCCGCAAGTCCACAGGAAATCGGTCGCGGGGGCGATTTCACGCGGCCGGAACCGGGGTTGCATCGGCGGGCACGCTGGTCCGTCGCGCCGGACGGATGCGGAAGAACAGACTATAGAGAATCGGTACCACGCCAAGCGTCAAGGTCGTCCCCACGAAAAGACCGAAAGCGATGACGCTCGCCATGCCGAAGAACAGCGCATCGCGGGCGACTATCAGCGGCAGGAGTCCGAGGATCGTGGTGATGGTGGTCATCAGGATCGGGCGCAGCCGTCGCACCGACGCCTTGACGATCGCCTCGAACGGCTCGACCCCCTCGCTGCGCTCGATCTCGATCCGATCGATCAGCACGATGGCATTGATGGTGATGATGCCGGACAGGGCGTACAGGCCGAGGATCACCATGAAGCCGAAATTCGCCCCCATCAGGAGAAGGCCTGCGGACGCGCCGATGAGAATCAGCGGGATGGTGGCGATGATGATCGCGGGCCGGCGATAGGAGTTGAACTGCGCGACCAGCAGGACGAGAATGACGGCCAGGCACAGCGGAATGTTGGCGTTGAGCGCCGCCCGCGATTCCGCCGAATCGACCACAACGCCGTCGAATACAATCTTGTGGCCGGGGGGTAACTCTGCCTCCAGCGCCGTCAGGGCCGGCTGGATGAACGGCACCATGTCCTCGGCCGTCATCTGTGCGTTGCGGGCTTGAACGGTCAGCGCGCGGTTCAAGTCCTGGCGGGCGATGCGCGCAAAGGCATTGACTATCTTCAGGTCGGCGACCTGCATCAGGGGCACGGTATCGCCGGTTGCCCGCGCGTGGACGCCCAGCGCGCCGATGCGCTGAAGGCTGGTCCGCTCCTGGCCCCGTGCGCGGACGATGATCGGGAAGATGTCGTCGTCCTCCCGAAACTCGGTCACGGTTTCGCCGTCGAAGAAGTATTCCAGCGTGCGGGCGATGTCGGCCGAGGAGACGCCGGCGCGCCGGGCGCGGGTCTGATCGACGGCAACGACGACTTTAGGAATGCGGTTCTCCCAGTCCGAATAGATGTCCCGGGTGTCCGGGATGTCCTGGAACGCCGCCTCGATCCGCCGGCCGGTCTCGAACAGCACGGTTGCGTCGGGACCTCGGACCTGCACGTCGAGCCGGGTGGAGTCGCTCGGGCCAAGGAACATGTTGGTGACCCTGGCGGATGCCTCGGGCGTGACGTCACGGAACAGGGCGCGCAGGTCGTGCGCGACCTTGTCCATGTGTTCGTAAGCCTCGACATTGACGACCATGAACGCCGTGTTCGGCGCCGGATCGATCGGAGTGAGCGACAGGACAAAGCGCGGCCCGCCGTTTCCGATATAGGCCACATAGCTTTTGACGTACTCGATGCGGCCGGGCTCGTTCAGGGCGGAAAACACGCGCTGCATCGTGGCGTCGG
Organism: Hyphomicrobiales bacterium; assembly: GCA_028280515.1. Lineage (GTDB taxonomy): Bacteria > Pseudomonadota > Alphaproteobacteria > Rhizobiales > Methyloligellaceae > UBA2767. Next base: position 717 of record JANQLP010000054.1, on the reverse strand, counting down.
TCGTGCGGCTCGTCACGCCGGCGGGCATGTCGATGTAGACGAGGATCTGCGTGCGGTCGCTGTTCGGGAAGAACTTCTTCGGCACAACGGCAAGACCCATGACGGCCGTCACCAGCAGCGCCAGCATGAGCGCAAGGACGCCCCAACGCGCCCGGAGGATGACGCGCAAGAGTCGTTCATACCCGCCAGCCATCCAGACAAAGATGCGATCGGAGACGCTGGGACCCGCGGTTTGGTCGCCTGCAGTCGGGCCCTTGATGAAGCGGTAGCATAGGGTCGGCGTCACCGTCATCGCCAGCACCCATGAGGTCAAAAGGGAAATCAGGATCACCAGCGAAATCGAGCGGGTGTATTCGCCCGCCGTATGTTCGGCCAACATCAGCGGCAGAAACACCAGAATGGTGATCAGGGTCGAGATCAGCAAAGGAGCGGCGAGCTCGCGACCGACCCGATGCAACGCCTCGTCGCGGCTCAGGCCCTCCTCCAGGCGGCGTTTGAAATCCTCGGCAACGACGATGCCGTTGTCCACCAGCAGGCCCAGGGCAATGACAAGGGTCGCAAGACTCATGCGTTGCAGGGTCATGCCCAAGAAGCTCATGATGGCGAGCGTGACCAGCATGACCGCGGGCACGATCGCGCCCACGATCAGCCCGGTGCGAATCCCGAGAAAGAGAATGACCACGGCGAGCACGATGGCGAGGGTCTGCAGCACATTGG
>JANQLP010000032.1 GCA_028280515.1 Hyphomicrobiales bacterium | reverse complement strand
ACCGGTATCACCGTCAACCTCTCGACCTATGGCTCCAACGATGAAGCCGAACAGAAGCTGAAGGCCGTCGTCGACCTTGTAGTTCGGCACGTTCGTCACCGACGGGAAAATGATGTCGAAACCTTTGCCGCCGGCGGCCTTCAGCTTCTGTTCGGCTTCATCGTTGGAGCCATAGGTCGAGAGGTTGACGGTGATACCGGTATCGGACTCGAACTTGTCGATCATGTTCTGCTGAACGTAATCGCCCCAGGCAAAAACGTTGACCTGACCGGACGAGGACAGGGCATCTTTGGACCGCAGGACGGCCGGCGTCGCCACGCTGACAGCCGCGGCCGCCGTCGTCTTAAGCAACGAACGACGCGAGAAGTGAGTCATTGGGTTGACCTCCCTAGAATCTGAGAATGCAGGAGGGGTAGTGACCCCCAGCAACACTATAGTGACGAATTTATGAACATCATATGACGCCAGTCAGCCCCGCGCTAACCGGCAAAAAACTGCGCTTTAGCCTGTGGACAGGTGCCACCGGAAGCCCTGTCAGGCACACGAACATGGCGGCGACTCGTGCGCCGTTCTCAAGCCGGTCAAATTCCGATAAGACGGTGCGGCCAGCCCGATTCCTGACCGAGACTGCTATCGATGAAGGTCATCTTTCGCTGCCCGCCTGAACTGAAAGGCCTGATCCCCGAACCGATCCCGGCACGCCGCGGCCTGCCCGACTGGCTAAAGGCGATGCCGACCAAGGTCGACAGCGCCGACCTGGGTTTCGAGGTCGAGACGGTCAAGCAGTGCCCGCCCTTTGTCGACGCCATGTCGGCCGGTTTCTTGATGCCTTTGGCGGCCGACATCCAGGTCAAGGACGGCACGTTCACATGGGATTGGGACCCACCGGCGACCACGCTGACCGGCTATACACGGGCGCCCATGGCGGTCCACGTCGCCGACCAACTGGTCCAGACGCCGTTCTTCGAGGCCGATACCTACGCGGTCAAGTTCATCAACTATTGGACCGTCGAACTGCCGAAGGGTTTCGGCCTTTTGTGCACCCATCCGGTCAACCGCGCCGACTTGCCGTTTCGCGCCGTCACCGGCTTTGTCCACGCCGACAACTACGCCAACTTCATTCACTTTCCGGCGCAATGGGTCGACCGGGATTTCGATGGCGTGCTGGCACGCGGCACCCCGGTCGCGCAATGCATGCCGGTGCCCCTGGAAGGCCTCGATCTGGTCTTTGAGACCTTGGAGGGCGAAGCAGCCGATCGTTTCAACGAGACCAAGACTGCCGTCAGGGCCGGCGCAGGCGCCTATCGCAAGCACCACCGCCAGAGGCGATCCGGCGGCTAAGCCAAACCCAGGCGACGACGCAGGTCGGAAGGTTTCAGGCAAACCAGGCCCGACGACCCGGATGTCAGGTTCTTCAACACGATCCGGTAGGCGTCGGGCGCCATCGCGAGCAGATCGTGGTAGACGTCGAGGGCCTCATCGACTCGTCCGACCTCCTGCAGGCAAAGTCCCAGGCCCAGATAAAGATCGGGGTTCTTCGCCAAGGCTTGCCGGCAAGCCTCATAATGGTCGAGCGCCTCGTCAAAACGCTGCAGGCGCTGGCACGCCATCGCAGCGTTGTAACGTGCACCCGGATGTTGGGAGTCGATAGCCAGCGCCTTCTCGAAACAATCCAGGGCGTCTCTGTCGGCACCCCTATCAGCCACGAGCACGCCGAGCTCGAGCCAGGCGCGCGGATAACCCGGCGCCAAGTCGACGGCCTTGCGCAGCAACGTCTCGGCTTCCTCTGCCTCGCTTTTCCGCTTCACGAGAAGCGCCAGGTTAAGCAGTGCCTGCGGGTTGGCCGGCGACGCGGCGGCGGCACGGCGTAGAACAGGCTCTGCATCGTCTGCCCGTCCGTTCTCCGCCAGCGCGATACCGTAATTGGCCGCGAAACCGGCGTGATCCGGCATGGCATCGAAGGCGCGCTTGAGCGGGCCGAGCGCGCGTTCCGCCTCACCCGCCTGAAGCAAGAACGCGCCTTGCATATGCAGCGCCTCCGGATTGTCGGGTTCCGCTTCAAGCGCGCGGCCAATAAGCCTTTCCGCCTCCTGGAGCCGGCCCGCCCTGGCCGCCTCAAGGGCCGCCACCAGATGGGCACGCACGCCGCCGCCGGGCTGTTGTCCGATCGCCATCGCCCTACAATCCACCGTCCGACAGAGAGAACGTGCCGATCATCGACTTGCGCGCATGCCCGCCCACCGCCAAGCGTTCGATCTGCCCATCAACGGTGACGACCTCCGAGCGGATCTGGCTTGGGCGGCCGCACTCGTATCCCTGCTCCGACAACACGACGGTCGTCTCGCCATCGATCAGGTCGATCAGGCCGTGGCGCACCATGTAGGCCGTCAAGGCGCCGTTGGTCGTGCCGGCGCCCGGTGATTCCGGTGTGCCGACCGCGGGGCAGAAGTCACGGCAATGCACGGTGCTCTCCTCATGGCAGACCTCGCGGGTAAAGACCGTCACCGTATGGGCGCCGTTGGCGCGCGACAACCCGGCAATCGCGTCAAAGTCAGGCGACATCGCCTCAATCGCAGCCAATGAGCGCATAGGCACCACAAGATGAACAAAATCGCCCACCGCCTTCTCCACGGGCAGCGTGTCGTCGATCTGCGACGGCGCGATGCCAAGCGCCTTCGTCAGCGCGTCCCGGTCCGGCGCGGCCGCCTCGAAACGCGCGGGCGTCAAGGTCAGCATAACCAGCGTTTGGCCGCCGACCTCGCGGATACCGACGATGGCGTCGCCGCCTGAGGTGCGTAACGTTACGCCTACTTCGCAGCGACCCGCCGAAAGCCGGCCGCTCTCCCGCAAGTGGGTGACAAGACCGACCGTGCCGTGCCCGCACATGCCAAGCTCTGTCTGGGTCGAGAAAAACCTGACGTCCACCCGGTTTTCTTCGACGCGCTGCAGGAAAGCCGTGGCCGGTGCGCCGATTTCGCGGGCGATACGCTGCATGGTCTCGGTGGTCAGCTCGGTGGCGTCACCGATAATGCCCGCCGCGGCACCGCCAAACGGACCGGCCGAAAAGGCGTGATAGAGGGCAAAGGGAAAATCCTGCGACATGGCGTTCCGATACGATCACCACGACCTGACTCTAGAGCCGCGGCACCGCCGAAATCCTAAGGGCCAACAGGCACGAATGCCAACGGTCCCGTGAACCGATCACCGGCCACCAGCGTAGGCATTCAAGTTAAGAACGAAGGGAACACACAATGTTGCGTGCTGCGATTGTCGGACTGGGTAGCTGGGGTCAGGTCCTGGTCAATGCTGTCCAGGAGAACGGCAAACCAAAGGGTGATCTGATCCGCTTCGATCGGGCCGTCACGCGTACGCCGTCACGGGCCCAAGCGTTTGCCGACGCGCAGGGCATGGCGTTAAGCGATCAGTTCACCGATGCCTTGGACGACGATATCGACGCGGTCGTTCTGGCCTCGATCAACAGCGTGCATGTGGACCAGATTGTCGCGGCGGCAGACGCGGGCAAGCCGGTTTTTGTCGAAAAGCCGCTGGCCTTCAGCCTGGCGGAGGCGCGGCGGGCGGAAGAAGCCTGTGACAACGCCGGCGTTACCCTGGCGCTCGGCCATAACCGGCGCTTCCTGACCGCAACCAACACCATGAAGCGGCTGCTGGACGAGGAGGTCATCGGCAGGGTGGTTCACGTTGAAGGCAACTATTCAGGCGGCTACGGGCTTGAATGCGAACCGGGCGAGTATTGGGTCATGCGCAGCGAGCATCCCGTCGGCGGCATGACGACCATGGGCGTCCATATTCTGGACATGCTGATCAACCTGATCGGCCGGGTCGATACGGTGCGGGCGGTCAGCCGGCGCCAGATCGTCACCACCGAGGCCGACGATACCACCAACGTGCTGCTGACCTTCGAGAACGGCGCCTCCGGCACCTTGTCGACGCTGACCATCACGCCGCGCCACTGGCGCCTTATCCTGTTCGGCACCCACGGCCAGATGGAAATGGACGGTTATCGCCACGTCACCATCACGCGGCCCGGCGGCGAGCGGGAGGTGCTGGACTTTCCTGACGAAAACATGGAGCGCGCCGAACTCGAGGCCTTTGCGCTTGCCGCGACGGGCAAGGCGGCGTTTCCGTTGCCGGTCGACCAGGCGATCCACAATGCCGCGGTCATGGAGGCGGTCATCCAATCGGCCCGCTCAGACGGTGCCGTCCGGCCGGTGCCCGGGCGTTGACGCCCGGCAACGGCGCTTCTGGCGCCATCGCCCGACTGGACGTAATCTGGCGTCATGGTCGCGCGAAAACTCAAGACGCTGTTGCCGCAGGTCAAAGCCGCAACCGGACGGGATCACGATATCGATCTGGCCATCGCCCACATCGTCGGCCATGTCACCCATGACGATGAAGCGCCGGCCTATACTGCGTCGGTCGACGCCTGCATCGCGCTGATCGAGCATGCCCTGCCGGGATGGCACTGGCATGTCGGCTACGGCCCCGACGGGGTCTTCCCCTATGCGTCGGTCAGGAAGGGCCACATCCAGTTCGAAGCCGAATCGACGACGGTCCCGCTTGCCCTTCTCACCGCGCTGCTGGAAGCCTGCGTGGCGCAGGCCGGCACCGAATCCTAACGCGGAAACGTGTCCCCGGACGCTTCCAGGGTGACGCCCTCAGGCAGGACCTCGCGCACGATCTTGATCCACACCGCGCCGTTCTGGGCGCGGTCCTTCGCTTCGCGCAGCGGCATCAAGCTGAATCGGCGATTGGCAATGGCCTGTGCCCATACGTGCTGTTCCTGGCCGTCCTCTCCGGCGAACACATCCGGCACGTGCCCCGCGTTAAACTGGCAAACCAGGTCTTCAAGCAGTTGGCGAGACGGCGGGTGGGACAAGGCGCTATCGATGAAAATCGAGGCGTTATCCGTCATCCTCGGGAGGCACGCCCGAAGGATCGAGACGATGGCCTTCGGACCATGGGCGACATCGGCGAACAACCAGTCAATCGACTCGATCTCGTGTTCCTCAAACAGGGACGAGATGTTGCCGCCGAACTCAATCGTCGCGTTGTTGAAGTTGACGCGATCCTTAACGCCAAGGTCTCTCGCCATGCCGTCAAGCAAGTCGAAATAGACGCTGGGCTTCGTGAACGCGTGATCCTGCAGGCTAAGGATGCCTTTTGCCATCGTGGTGAAGACGACGGGCGAATTCATGAAATGGTTTCCGTTGTCGAAGCTCTGGAGATGACCCGCGCCGTTCTCTTCAAGACCGTGGGCGATCCACAGAGAACACACGCCGAGCCCGGTTCCTAACTCTACCAGCCTTTGCGGCCGCTCCCTGCGGACAAGACTGTACAAAAGGACGCACAGGTTCTCGCTTCCATAGAGCGGCCCAAACCGCTCGCGGATGTCCAAGAGCTGTTCCCAACGAGACGGGTTTGAAGGATCCTCGGCGCGCGCAACTGTCATCGATGTCCCCGACATGAACCGGCGACCACTGTGCCACTTTCCGCGGCAGCTGTCCCACCGAAGGCACGCGGCTGATATCATTGCGCGTTTTTTTGGTGGTGGTACCCAAGGAGGCGGAACGTCATCGCAAACATGGAACCTAACGCGGGCCACGACGCAGACGACATCACAGAGAGGTCAAGCCAAGCGAGCTGTTGTCTACGAGAGCCTCCACAGAACTCCCGTCCTACGGTTTGAGACGACAGTTGATGTTCTCGATAGTACTTTCGACGACTGTTCCGCGGGAGGACGGCATGAGTTGCTCAGATGGGAACGAGATTACGCAGTCCAAGACATTTCTGTGGACGACCCGCAGACGCTTGCTCTACGGCGGGATCGGTCTTTTGGCCTGGCTGAGAGGAACCCCCACACAAGCGCAGGATCTTCCGTCTTGCCGAAGCGTCGCCCAGACCGATGACTGGGAGATTTCGGTCGCCACATCGCAGGAACGCCGATCCATTGAGTTCAAAAGTCTGGTCAGCAAGTGGGAAATGAGGGTTTCGTTCTCCTTTCGGAACTTCGGTGGCGATACGGGAGCTCAGTCCGCGTTCATCTTCTTCAATCCTGGGGACGATGGAGCAGTCTACGTCGAACCACATATCGGCAAAGTTATTGTGCGCTCGGCCGTCGTCGATGGGGATAAGGAGTTTCGAGAGTTCCACGACATCACCACAGCACACACGCGCGCAGGCTGGTCAATCCTTAGTTCGCAAGAAGCGGATCAGTTCTTTCAAGCATTCATTGAAGGCAAAACGCTGCAGATGTTCAGAGGCGTGTGGGATGGATCGGCGTACGTTGAGTCCCACGGAAACGAGACCATTGAGATCACCGGTATTCAGAGTGCTTTAGCCGTGGCGGCAGACGAAGTGTCGCGCGTCCAATCTGATCTGGACCAGGGCCAATGCAAACCGGCGAAATTCAGCTGCTACCTGACCACGGCAGCGTGTGACGTCGTCGGATTGAGCGACGACTGTTTCGAGCTTCGACAGCTCAGACGATTCCGAGACGAGTGGTTGGCCAAGCAAGTCGGAGGGGAACAGGAAATCTCCGCGTACTATCACAGTGCCCCTGGCGTTCTTGCCGATATCAATCGATCAGAGCGCCGTGAGATTCAACTCGCTGCGATCTATGCGACCGCCATTCTGCCCGCCTCTTTGGCGGCTTATCTCGGACTCAACCGTCTCGCCTATGTGCTGTACCGGCGCATGTGCCGTCGCTTGGGCGTGGCAGCGGCGTTGCATGATTGCTAGGTGGTCCCATTGGAGAGAGACCTAAAGCTACACGAGTGATCGGTAGGGCATGTTGCCCGCTGTCGCGTTCGCCAACAAAGCAAGGAGGAGGACCGAGCCGGAACTGTGAGTCAAACAAAACGACTCCCTCTAGCTACTTGAACTCAAACCTGCCAGACGGTTTTGAGAACAACGCTGTAACGCCGCATGACTTACCAAAAGTTCCCAATTGGAGCTCAATCTGCCCGCCTGACCCAAGATCATAAAGTATCTCATCATAGTTATGCGCAATATCGATGGTCACATCACCTATCTGAACTGGCCCCGTCGAAACATCTTCATAAGCCGCCCGAACTTCGACCGCCTTCTCTCCGAATGAGTTTGTCAGATAGGTGCCTACTTCCCCAAAGATTGCCCTGCACAAAGACGCATCCTCAGTAAAAAAGTGTGGGGTCCCAACAGAGAACATGGTGAGTTGTAGCGAATCAATATCAAACATCATGATGACGTCGTACTCTCGATCTCCCAGATAGACCTTCTCCTCACTCTTGACGATGTAGATGTGCCACACATCGTTGATCCCAAGACTGCTAGTTGGTTCATTTGTGTGCTCGTCGATGGAGGATCCGAACGTCAATTCGGAAAGGTATCGTCTGCTTTCGTTGGACAACTGCAACTCGTCGGGGCCAACGGCATCTATCGCCGATTGCAAGGCATCTGCCGACTGCGTCAAGTCATCCGCTGATTCCTGCAGTTCCTGGATGGCCAACTCGACAGCCAAGCGATCGAGGTTCGCCAACGCCGTAGCGTGATCCTGCGCAGCAGCCTTCGAGTACCACTCGATCGCCACATCGACGTTCGGTTTCACCGCGCGACCGTACTCGTACATCGCACCGATGAAGTTCTGCCCATTGCTGTTGCCCTGCTTTGCGGCCCTTTCCGCCCAATAGAACGCCAACCCATCGTTTTGCTCAGTTCCAATGCCATCAACGTACATTTGGGCCAGTCGAAACTGAGCGTCGCCACTCCCCTGATGTGCCGCCCGCTCATACCACGCAAAGGCCTTATCGGAGTCCTTCTGTACGCCGTTACCCGTGTCATAGAACCACCCGACGACATACTCAGAGTAGGCGTCGCCCTGTTTGGCCGCCATTTCGTACCAGGCAAACGACTGTTCGTAGTCGGCACTTACGCCATCGCCGTGCATATACATGCTGCCCAGCTTCGACTGTGCGACGACGTCCCCTGCCTCTGCGGCGGACCGAAACCACTCAAGGGCCTTGGCAGTGTCTTGGGGCACGCCCGATCCATCTTCATACAATCGGCCCAAGTTGTAAGCCGCACGGGCAAAGCCGCCGGTCGCCGCTTTTTCGATCCAATCCGCTCCGACGACAGCGTCTTCGGCGACGCCGGCACCTCGCAAATAGAGAGAGCCGAGGTTGTTCTGCGCCGGCGTGTATCCTTGTTCCGCCGCTTCGGTATAGAGCGCAAACGCTTCGGCGTAATCTCCCTGCTTATCAAGCGCGCGGCCCAGCCGAAACTGAATTGCCGCAATCCCCGGGTGCTCATGAAGAGCTTCACGGCAAGCTGGGACAGCCGTTTCGGGTTCCAGTTCCCCAAAGGCAACACCGATACCAGAACTCCACGGTTCAAGCGGCGAGCCAGCGGCCACTTGGCACTTTTCGGATGCCTGCGACAAGGTCGCGCAGTTCTCAGCCAGAAAGTCATCAACCCCTATCGGCTGCAGGTCCCAGATGAAAGTCGCAGAGTGCGCCTCACCAACCAGCGTGATGGCGGTCCACTCTTTCGTTGTCCCGGCGAACAGTGACATCAAATCCTGATTCGTGAACTCAGAGCCCTCCTTCCAACCAGACAACCACACCGCCAGGTCGTTGCCGCTCATCGACCGCTGAGTCGTTTCAGACAGCACCGCAATTCCAGTCCGGACAAAAGTTCGGTCGGCGTCCGAACTCTCCATCAGAATTCTGACTTTCAGATACGTGACGTCAGAATTGGGAAGCGTGAAAGGAGCTAGCTGTCCAACCGTATCGGGGGGCAATGCAGCGTGTATCAATGCCGGTTCGGGACTTTGCGTACAGATCAGGGAGATATGAGACTCGATCCAGTTTGCGGCACCGACCTGATTGTCGCCGAGGTCGCGTTCATTGCCCTGGAGACCGAAGGTCACAACCGCATACTTGGGCGGCAACGGAGTCACGGCGAAAAGCGGAATCTGAGAGATCGAGCCGTCGGACACCATGATCGAGGAGTGACCAAGCGCAGATAACTCATCGACACTCGGAAACTCAAAGGGGAAGTCAAGGGCCCGCCACTCCTCCAGTAAGTCGTTTACCTCCGCAGACAGCTCATCGATGTCGTCATCGGCACCGGAGTCATGAGCGAAGGGTGGTGTGACACTGAGCAAGAGCGTGACGACGAGCAATCCCGCCAATTCGATCCTATTCATCACGCTCTCATCCTTCCTTTGGTATCATCCGCTCATGCGTCGCGCGTGTCGCTAGCGAGTTTACGTCGCCAGGTTTTCCACCGACCGAGAGCCACTCTAACGCGGAAACTCGGCCTCAAACGCCTCCTGGGTGACATCGCTTGGCAAGACCTCGCGTACGCTGGCATCGAGGTCGATAGGCCAAGTGTTCACCATGGTGCCCAGGATCACGTACATGCCATGGATTGCCATGATGTCCATGATTTGCCGAACCGTATAGTGCTCGTTGAGGCGTGCCTTTAGGCTTTCCGACAAACCGCGGTCGGCGATCAACGCGTCGACCGCTTCCAGCAACATCGCCTCATCCGCCGGCCACGCCGGGTCTGCCGGACCTCTCTTCACACGCTCTATCTCGTCACGCGTCAGACCGCGCGCCATGGCGCGCGCGACATGAGCGCCCCACTCGTACCAGGCGCGCATGTGAACGGCGGTTCGCAGGATGACCAGTTCGCCCTTGCGCCGGCCGAGATCGCCGCCATCGACGCCATAGTTGCGGAAGCTCCACCACGCCTTCAGCAAAGCCGGATGATGGGCCATCAGACGATGCACGTTGATCGGCGTGCCGCCCATGTCGTCGATGATGGAGGAGAGAGACGCATCCCATTCGTTGAGCGGCAGCGGATCGACGCTGAGATCCCGGTTCATTGAGTCATACTCCGAAGTCGTGTTGGGAAGGGGCCAACGGAAAGGATCCGTATCGCTTCACCATAGGAGGTCGTGGCGTAACGGTTGTGTGCCAGTTCAGGTCCCTGCCCGCTGACCGGTCCGTCAGTCGCTCCAACCAGACGGCAGATCGCCGGTAGGCGGATAACTGCCGTCGGCATCGTGGGTTTCGCCGCCGACCAGTGGCGGATTGAAGATACTCAAGATATGAACTCCGGTGCTGCTGGTGACGTGGTGCCGATCCTTCGGTCCGACCAAGTAAAGCGAACCGGGCGACAGCGCCCAGCTTTGACCGCTCGTGCTGTCCGTTACCTCGACCGTGCCGGAGACGATGAAGTTCGCTTCGACGTGGTGTTTGTACCAGAGATGATGGGGTGTCTCGCTGCTCTTGGCCGTTAGATCGGAAATAGTGAAACCCACGTCGTCAGCCTTGGTCAGATAGCGCCGCGCCTCGGCATGGCCGCCGCTGATGCTGACCACCAGGATCTCGTTCCTCTGTTTTACGAACATGCGGCGGCTGGTGGGAGAGCCACCGGCAGGTCCCCAGCCGTTCGGAATCGGACCTGACGGCGGGTAGCCGCCGAAGTCCTGGTGGTGTTCGTTGCCCTGGATCGGCGGATTGAAGAGCGACACCACCTTGACCGGCCCCGTCAGCAGTATCTCGTGGCGGTCGGCGGGGCCGACGACATAAAGCGTGCCGGGTTCGGCAGGCCAGCGTTCGTCGGTCTCCAGATTGTGGATTTCGCCCGCGCCCTCAAGGATCAGGTTTGCCTCCACATGGTGCATGTAGTGCAGCGGATAGCCCGTGCTGTCGCCCGATATCTCCAGCGTCGAGAAAGAGAAACCCGCGTTGTCCTCGGCAGCCAGGTAGCACATGGCGTGCGCGCTGCCGTCGCCGACCATGCGGTCGCGGTGCGTACCGGCAATATCGTCTGACTGAATGACACGCATGACTTGCTTCTCCCCTGGGTGCGGCACCATGACAGCGAAAGTGTCAGACAATCGCAAGCCTTGACGCGCCTCAGCCCTATCGATGGACATGGCCTTTCGGTTTGATCGGTTACGGACCGTTGACGGGCCACTCTATGGGAAGGGCCGAACGAGCGTACTGGCCGTCCGTCGCGTCGTCCCGCGCAACCGTTCACCGGCTGGCGGTCCGGTCTGCCGCTGACACACAAAACCCCTGCCAAACAGTCGGCTTGGCAGGGGTTTTGAATGGTGCCCAGGGGCGGATTCGAACCACCGACACGCGGATTTTCAGTCCGCTGCTCTACCAACTGAGCTACCTGGGCGCCGGATCAAGGCGACGGGTTTT